>VGPT01000016.1 GCA_016882485.1 Cyanobacteria bacterium M_surface_10_m1_298 | reverse complement strand
CGATCAGGCCCGACACCCCTCTGGCCCAGATCCGTGGCATCGGACCCAAGAGTGCAGAGCGGCTGGCGGCCCTCGACCTCTGGGTTGCCCGGGATCTCGTTCGCTATTACCCCCGCGACTATCTCGACTACGCCAATCTGGTGCGCATCGCTGGGCTGCAAGCCGGCACCACCGCGACAATCGTGGCCACGGTGCGCCGTAGCCACAGCTTCACCAGCCCCCGCAACCCCAATCTCTCGATCCTGGAGTTGCAGCTGGCGGATGTCACCGGGCGGATCCGCGTTTCGAAATTTTTTGCCGGCAAGCGCTTCAGCTCACCGGCTTGGTTGAAGGCGCAGCAGAGGCAGTACCCCGCTGGAGCCACGGTGGCTGTGAGCGGGCTGGTGAAGCAAACGCCCTACGGCCCTGCGTTTCAGGATCCGTTGATGGAGGTGCTGGAGAGCCCCAGTGCCAGCGTGCGCAGTGAGCAGATCGGCCGCTTGCTGCCGGTGTACGGCCTCACCGAAGGCCTGAGCGCTGATCGACTGCGCCAGCTGATTCGCCCGCTGATCGCGGCGGCCCGAGGCTGGGGCGACCCCCTGCCCACCGCGCTCAAGCATCAGGAGGGTCTGAAAGATCTCGGCGAGGCCCTGGTCCAGATCCATGCGCCCACTGATCAGCAGAGCCTCACCGCCGCGCGTCATCGCCTGGTGTTCGATGAGTTCCTGCTGTTGCAGCTGGGCTTGTTGCAGCGTCGCCGCCAACTCACCTCACGGCCCGCTCCACCCCTGCAGGTTGAGGGCGGGGAGCTGGTGGAGGCGTTCCTTGAGCTGCTGCCCTTCCCGTTGACCGGCGCCCAGCAGCGGGTGCTGGCGGAGATTCGAGCCGATCTCGCCCGTGATCGTCCGATGGCCCGATTGGTGCAGGGTGATGTGGGCAGCGGTAAAACCGTTGTGGCGATTGCCTCACTACTCACGGCGATTGAAGCGGGCTGTCAAGGGGCCCTGATGGCCCCAACGGAGGTGCTGGCCGAGCAGCACTACCGCAAGCTCTGCGAGTGGTTGCCTCAGCTGCATGTCAGCTGTGCCCTGCTGACTGGTTCCACGCCTGCCCGTCGGCGCCGAGAGTTGCTGGCGGATCTGGCCAATGGAAACCTGCAGATGTTGGTGGGCACCCATGCCCTCCTGGAGGACCCGGTCCAGTTCAACCGCCTTGGTCTGGTGGTGGTGGATGAGCAGCATCGCTTTGGCGTGCACCAACGCAACCGTTTGCTCGACAAGGGTCTTCAGCCGCACCTGCTGACCATGACGGCCACCCCCATTCCCCGCACGCTGGCCCTGTCGATGCATGGCGATCTGGAGGTGAGTCAGATCGATGAGTTACCCCCTGGCCGAACCCCCATTCGCACCTCCCTGGTGGCCGGTGGGGAGCGCGATCAGGCCTACGACCTGATTCGTGAGCAGGTGGCCCTCGGCCAGAGGGCCTATGTGGTGCTTCCGTTGGTGGAGGAATCCGAGAAGTTGGATCTGCGCTCTGCGGTGGATGTGCACCAGCAGCTCTCTGAGCAGGAGTTCCCGGATCTGCAGGTGGGTCTGCTGCATGGCCGGATGGCCAGCGCAGAGAAGCAGGCGGCCATTCGTGCCTTCGCCTCTGGAGACACTCAGGTGCTGGTCAGCACCACCGTGGTGGAGGTGGGCGTGGATGTTCCTGAAGCCAGTGTGATGGTGATTGACCATGCCGACCGTTTCGGTCTGGCTCAGTTGCACCAGCTGCGTGGTCGAGTCGGTCGGGGTGCGGCGGCCTCCTACTGCCTCCTGGTGAATGACAGTCGCAACGCCCTGGCCAGACAGCGCTTGGAGGTGTTGGTGCATTCCAACGATGGCTTTGAGATCGCCGAAATGGATCTGCGGCTGCGCGGACCCGGTCAGGTGCTGGGCACGCGCCAGAGCGGTCTGCCGGATCTGGCTCTGGCCAGCCTCACCGAAGACGGCGATGTGCTGGAGCAGGCCCGGCGGGTGGCCCAAGCGATCGTTGCCAGTGATCCGGATCTGGAGCAGCATCAGCCCCTCGCCACCGTGTTGGCGGACCAACGCCATCGCGTCGCCCAGGCGGCCCGTTTGAACTGATGCCGCTGCGGCCCTGGAGTCCGATTCCGATTCGCGACTGCGCTGAGCCCCTCCTGG
Source organism: Cyanobacteria bacterium M_surface_10_m1_298 (assembly GCA_016882485.1). GTDB lineage: Bacteria > Cyanobacteriota > Cyanobacteriia > PCC-6307 > Cyanobiaceae > Vulcanococcus. The sequence continues at coordinate 30,657 of VGPT01000016.1, read as the reverse complement.
AGCTCCCCTCAGCGTTGTTTCGGCTGGAACCCCATCCCTATGCCGCCCTTGGGGCGCCCTATGGAGCCAATGGCTCTCCCTTTCGGCTGCGATCCGGTGTGATCGCGCGCCTGCTGCGCGCACAAGACTGGCTTCAGCAGCACGACGATCAGGGCTATCGCCTTGCCGTGTTCGACGCCTGGCGTCCGTTGGCGGTGCAGCAGTTCATGGTGTCCCACACCATTGCCTGTGAATGCCATCAGCGCGGCCTCGATCCCCATCAGCCTTCCGCCGAACGGGATGCGGTTGTGCAGGAGGTGGGCCGCTTCTGGGCTCCCCCCAGCGAGGACCCGGCCACTCCACCGCCCCACAGCACCGGGGCTGCGGTGGATCTCACCTTGGCTGACGCCACAGGCGCGGTTGTCGCCATGGGCTCAGAGATCGACGCGATCGGAGCCGTCTCCGAGCCGGATTACTACCTCCGCTGCGCCGATCAGCTCCCCGAGGGTGACCAGAGGCAGCAAGCATTGCGATGGCATCAGCATCGCGCCCTTCTCGCCAGTGCCATGGCCAGCGCAGGCTTCTCTCAGCACCCCAATGAGTGGTGGCACTTCAGCTATGGCGATCAGCTTTGGGCCTGGCGCAGCGGGAAGCCCCGGGCTTGCTACGGCCGCTGGATCAGCGCGGTGACCTGATCGCGACCCAGCTTGGTGACGTAATCACCGAAGCTGCGCCGTCCACCAGCGGCCTTCCAACCCACTAGCAGTGGTTCGATGGTGCGTTCCAGTTGCTCGAGAGGCATTCGCTCGAGGTAGGGCTCGGCCAGGCGGGTCAGGTTCGGGGTGCCCCCCAGCCAGAGCTGGTAATTGTTGACGCCATCACCCACCAGGCCAAGTTCAGCCATGTAGGGGCGGGCACAGCCGTTGGGGCATCCGGTCATGCGCACCAGGATCGATTTCTCAATCTCCAGCCGGCGCAACTGGGCATCGAGACGATCGAGCACATCCGGCAGGATGCGCTCGGCTTCGGTCACCGCCAATCCGCAGAGGGGAAGCGCCGGGCAGGCCAGTGCATGGCGGGCCAACAGATTGGGGGCCTCAGGCGTAGTGATTCCGATCTCGGCTAGGGCTTGTTTCACAGACGCGCGCTGAGCAGTGCCGATGTTGCAGAGCAACAGATCCTGGTTGGGGGTGAGGCGCACCTCCAGCTGGTAGGTGTCCACGAGCTGCCGCAACCCTGCTTTCAGCTTCCCTGAGAGGCGCCCGCAGAGGAGGGGCAAACCCACGAACCACTTGCCGGCACTGCAGCGATGCCAGCCGAGGTAGTCCTCAAGTTTGGCCTTGGGCTCGATCCGCATCCCTTTGATCGGATGGGCGAAATACTTGGCCTTGAGCTCCTGCTTGAACCAGCTGATGCCCTGATCGTGGATCAGGTATTTCAGGCGGGCATGGCGTCGTGTGTTTCGGTCGCCGTAATCCCTCTGCAACGCCAGGATGGCCTGCACCAGATCGAACACGTGATCGGCATCCACGTAGCCGAGGGGATCCGCTGTTCGGGCGAAGGTTTCCTCCTTGTTGTGGGTGCGCCCCATGCCGCCACCCACGTAGACGTTGCAGCCCCTCAGTGCGCCATGGGCATCGGCAAAGGCCACCAAGCCGATGTCCTGGGTGAGCAGGTCAACGGAGTTGTCACCCGGAACGGTGACGGCGCACTTGAATTTGCGTGGCAGGTAGGTGGGGCCGTAGAGCGGTTCGGTCGGATCGCCACTGAACACCTGGCCGTCGTGCTGACGTTGGCGAGCTGTTGTGACGGCCTTGGTGGGCTTGATCCGATAGCTGAGATCACCATCGACCCAGAGGTCGAGGTAGGTGCCTTCCGCAGCACTGGGGCTGAGTAGATCCGCGATGTCGTTGGCGAGCTGCCTTGCCGCTGGGTAAGCCCCTTTTTCAAAGGGGGCGGCCGGAGCCATCACATTGCGGTTGATGTCTCCACAGGCCGCCAGGGTGGAGCCCATTGAGCGCACGATGGTGCCGATCACCTCGCGCAGGTTCTCCTTGCGGATGCCATGCATCTGGAAGGCCTGGCGTGTGGTGGCCCGCAGGGTGCCGTTGCCCAGGCGGTCCGCCAGCTCATCGATGGCCAGGTAAAGCCCGGTGGGGATCCGTCCAGCGGGGCTCCTCAGCCGCAGCATCATCTGCCAGTCCTTGTCCTGGCCTTTTTGTCGGTTTTCGCGGTTGTCCTGTTGATAGCTGCCGTGGAACTTCAGCAGTTGGACGGCACCCTCTGTGAAGTGGTGCTGCTCGTTCTCCAGTTCCTCAGACAGTGGGTCGCGCAGATAGGCGCTATCAGCTTTGAGCTGCTCGAATTTGCTGCGCTCAGCGCCAGTGGCAATGCAGGGTGAAAATGAGCGGGATTCCGCTGCATTGGCTACATCAAGCTGCCCTGCGGACACCGTCACACGCCGTTCATCGCAAGCATTGACCGTAGCGAAGCATCGGTTCACCTTGGTTGTTCGGGTTGGTTGTTCGGCCCTGTCAATAAGCTGGTCGGCTGCTGTGGCCTCGCTCCGTGTCGACCTTTCTGCTTGAGATCGGGACCGAGGAGCTGCCGGCCGACTTCGCTCGCCTCGCCCTCCCGCAGCTCGAGCAGTTTGTCAGCCGTGATCTGGGCGACGCGCGCCTGACGTACGGGGCGATCCACTGCACCAGCACACCGCGGCGCCTGGCCCTGCTGGTGGACGATCTGGCGGAGGCGGCCCCGGATCTTGAGGAAGAACGCAAGGGCCCACCGGCCGCCCAGGCCTTCAAGGACGGGGTGCCCACTCCGGCGGCCATTGGTTTTGCCAACCGCTGTGGGATCGACCTGGCTGCGCTGGAGGTCAGGGAGACCGCTAAGGGCCCCTTTGTGTTTGCGCAAGTGCTGCAACGGGGCCGCTCCGCCAAGGAGGTGTTGGCTGAGGCCATTCCCCTATGGATTGCGGCGCTCCAGGGCCGCCGTTTCATGCGCTGGGGTGATGGAGACACCCGCTTCTCCAGGCCGGTGCGCTGGCTGGTGGCGCTGCTGGGCAGCGATCTGATTCCGGTGACCCTCCCCGGCAGCGATCCGTTGGTGCACTCCGGCCGCTCCAGCCGTGGCCACCGCCTGCATGCCGGAGACCTGCTGATCAGCGAGGCTTCTGCCTACGCGGCCACCCTTGCCAAGGCTGGCGTTCAAGTGACCCGATCGGAGCGGGGGGCCTTGATTCGATCGGCCGTGGAAACGTCGGCGGCGGCCCTGGAGGCCACACCGGATCTGCCCGATGCTCTGTTTGAGGAACTCACGGACCTGGTGGAGTCTCCTCTGCTGATCGAGGGCAGCGTGGCGGAGCACTACCTAGCACTACCCGCTGAGGTGTTGAGCACGGTGATGCGCGCCCACCAGCGCTACGTGCCGCTCTATCGCAAAAACGCTTCCGCAGATCCCCTCGCGCTGGATGCCCGCAGCAGCCTGTTGGCCCGCTTCCTCTGCATCGGCAATGGACTGCCCGAGGCCAATGACACCGTGCGCCGCGGCAATGAGCGGGTGCTCAAGGCCCGTCTTGCTGATGCGGAGTTCTTTGTGCAGGCCGATCGCTCCGTGCCCAGCATTGATCGCCGTGACCAGCTTGCGCGGGTCACCTTCGCTGAAGGCTTGGGCTCCCTGCTCGATCGCGTGGAGCGCCTGGAATGGTTGACCGATGTCCTTCTGGAGACCCTCCAGCTCCCGGCAGAGACGGCTGGCCATGCCCGCCGCGCCGCTCATCTCTGCAAACACGATCTGGTCAGTCAGATGGTGGGTGAGTTCCCCGAGCTGCAGGGGGTGATGGGGGGCAAGTATCTGCTGGCGGAAGGTGAGCCGCGGGCTGTGGCCCTCGCGGTGCTGGAGCACTACCTCCCCAAGGGGGCAGGCGATGCCCTGCCCACGTCCGATGCAGGGGCGGTGGTGGCGTTGGCGGAACGCTTTGAGCTTCTGCTCAGCATTTACGCCAAGGGGGAACGCCCCACGGGCTCCTCTGATCCCTATGCCCTGCGCAGGGCCGGCAACGGGCTTTTGCAAATCCTCTGGGAGCGCGGATGGTCCTTGGATCTCAACGCGCTGCTCAGCCGTGCCAGCGGCCATTGGGCCCAGCTGCTGCCCCATTTCCAGGTGGATTCAGCCGCGTTGAGCCAGGAACTGTCGGAGTTCCTGCGGCAACGGGTGCAGAGCCTGCTGGAGGAGATGGGCCTGGATCTGGATCTTGTCCAAGCCGTGGCGGGAGAGAGCGTCAACCTGAGCCGAGTGATGGCCGATCCTGCCGATGCCAAACAGCGGGCTGATTTGCTGCAATCGCTGCGCCGCAGCGGGCAGCTGGCGGCCGTGCAGGCCGTTGTGACCCGTGCCTCTCGGCTCGCCGCCAAGGGTGATCTGGAGGCCACGGTTCTCTCGGCGGCCACTGTGGTGGATGCGGCCCTCTTTGAAAAAAACAGTGAGGCGGGAATGCTTGCCGTGCTGAACACCCTCGAACCGATTGCAACGGGTTCGGCCGAAGATCGCTATGGCGCTCTAGCCCGAGGTCTCATTGCTGGCAGCTCAGCCCTGGCGGCCTTCTTTGACGGTGATCAGAGCGTGATGGTGATGGCCGAGGATCCCGCGGTGCGCCGCAACCGCCTCAACCTGTTGGGGGTGCTCAACAATCAGGCCTCTGTTCTGGCAGATTTCAGCCGGATCAACGGTTGAGTGTTTGATCCGTTTGACTGGGGTCAACACTTCAGGCGGCCTTCTGCGTTGACCTGTGCCGCCGAGCGCATCAACTGACTCCCTCCTCTCCCGCTGCTTCAGTGGTTCCTGCTGAGCATCTCAGCCGCCAGCATTTCGATCTGGCCCCCTTCCGTCAGCGCAATGACGCCAAGGCGGCCTGGCAGCTTTTGGTAACCCTGCTGCCGATTGCTCTGCTCTGGGCCTGTGTGCCGTTTCTCGCCCAGACACCTGAGCGGCGTTGGCTGATGCTGCCTGTTCTGGCGGCTCTTGTGCTGTTCTCTGCACGAACGTTTTCCCTGATGCACGACTGCGGGCACAACACCCTCTGGTCGCGCACCTGGCTCAACCGCAGCACCGGCTTTGTCTTGGGCTGCCTGAATGCGATTCCCCAGTTCCCCTGGTCGCGTGGCCATGCCTTTCACCACAAGCACAACGGTAACTGGGAGCGTTACCGAGGGCCGTCGGCTCTGCTGACTGTCGATCAATATCTAGCCCTCAGTGCCTCAGCTCAATGGCGCTATGGCGTCTCTCGCCACCCCTTGATGCTTTTCCCAGGGGGCTTTGTGTATTTGATTGTGCGGCCACGCTTGCAGTTGATCTTGGGGAGCGCCGAGTTTCTCGGCGCGGCCCTGCAACAGGTAATCAGAGGCCGACCCATCGATTTTGGTGGTTGGCGATCCTTCGTGCGGGGTTTTCAATCGAGCCATTGGTACACAGCCGGAGAGTTCATTGACCTGCTGTTCAACAACCTTGTGGTGGTGACCAGTTGGTGGCTGATGTGCCGCTGGCTTGGGGCGGGGGTGTTCTGGCTCAGCTATGGCACCGTGATGACCTGCTCAGCAGCAATGTTTATCTGTGTGTTCTTTGTTCAGCACAACTTTGATGGCTCCTATGCCAGCGGAGCTAAGAACTGGAACTATTTCAAGGGTGCGATCGATGGCAGTAGCAATCTGATCCTCCCCGCATGGCTGAATTGGTTTACCGCAGATATTGCTTATCACAGTGTTCATCATCTCTGTGAGCGCATTCCGAATTACAGGTTGCGCAGTTGCCATCAGGCCCATGCCCATCTTCTGAGGCACTGTATGTATCTCCGCCTGCAGGATATTCCCCGTTGTTTCAACTTGGTTCTCTGGGATTCTGCAGCCCTGAGATTGGTCTCCACTCGCGACGCACGTCTGTCTCGGGCTGCCGCTTGAGTGCAAAAAAAACTGCAGCTTGGCGAAGAGCTGCAGCTGAAGACAACGACGTGGGGAACTTAGATCGGCTCGGGATTACTTCCCTGCCAGGGCTGGTTCACGCTCTTCGTTCTTGTCTTCTTTGGTTTTGCCCACGCGAATTCCACCTTTGATGGTGCTGACCGCGAGCATCGCGTTCACTTCCGACTCTTCGCGCACAGCACTGGGCACGGGCTTGTAGCCCTGCGGTGCCAGGGCGTTGCCGCGCAGCACTGAACCCAGGGTGAGCAGGGTGAGCTTGAGCTGCTGCCAGGGGTTCATCATCACCACCCGCTTGTAGAGATAGCTGTCGAAGGTGAGACGCTGCACATCCTTGTCGTCGCACATTTCCACGAACGCTTCGCGGGCCGCATCGTTGCGGTAGAAGATGTTCTGAAGGAGTTCCAGCACCTTGTAGGTGGCGCCGTACCGGCGGTCCCACTTCTTCAGATACTTCTTGAGATCAGCCTCTGATGGCACCTTGGTGCCGCCCTGGCTGGATTCCACGATCTGCTCGGCGCACATGCGGCCGCTCTTGGCGGCGAAGTAGATCCCTTCGCCAGAGCTCTTGGTCACATAGCCGGCAGCATCACCCACCAGGGCCATGCGGCCCACGACACGGCGGGGGCGGGGGTGTTCAGGGATCGGGTGCGCTTCCACCTTGATCACTTCACCATTCACCAGGCGCTTCTTGGCTCGCTCGCGGATGCCTTCCTGCAGGCTCTTGATCAGGGCCTGGTTCTCCTGCATGGTGCCGGTGCCCACGGCCACATGGTCGTATTTGGGGAAGACCCAGGCATAGAAGTCGGGCGACACATCGGTGCCCACATACATCTCGGCCAGGCTTTCGTAGTACTTCATCTCTTCCGGCGGCAGCTTGATGCGCTCCTGGAAGGCGATCGCCACGTTGTAGTCGCCGGCATCCATGGCCTTGGCCACGCGGCTGTTGGCCCCATCGGCGCCGATGATCAGATCCACTTCGAGGGTTTGGGTCGTGCCGGTGGCCTCACCCTCGCTGTAGTCGGAATAGGTGAGGGTGTAAGGGCCCTGGCGGTTGGCACCAGTGTCGATCTTCGTGACGAGGCCGTTCACCAGATGGGCGCCGAGCTCGGCAGCACGGTTGCGCAGGAAGGCATCCATCACCTCGCGGCGGCACATGCCGATGTATTCGTCCTGGTTCTCAAGGTTGATATCCACCTCACGGTTGGAGGGAGAGATCATCTTCATGTTCCGCACCTTGCGGTCGATGATCGATTCCGGCAGGTCGAACTCGGCGACCATGCACAACGGAATCGCTCCGCCACAGGGCTTGGCGTTATCCAGCTTGCGCTCGAAGATCCAGGTTTCGATGCCAGCCTTCGCCAGCACTTCCGCAGCACAGGAACCGCTCGGGCCGCCGCCCACCACCGCGACTCGCAACATCTTGAAACCCGCTCCGCCAGAAGGATGTTGGGTGGAAGCTAACACCGCTCGCCCGGCAGCCGCTGGCGTCGCTGGCGTCAGCTCCTACGATCGGCGAAGCCCTGTTCCGATGGGAGTTCTTGCGTGCCCAGCACAGGTCGTCAGACCAGTGATTCAAAGCTGAGCTCGCGCAAGGGGCCCCGTGGCGCTGCCATGTCAGACGACATCCCCCTCGCCACGCGCACCCTCTCCCCAAGCCTCAAGCCACGCCGGCGTACCCCGATGCTGCTGCTCGGGGGCGGTGCCGTTGTGGTCGTGGGCACGGCTGCAGCGTTGCTCTTCCCGCGGCCGATTGCACGCCTCGTGACCCCTCCGCCTCTTGCGGGTCTTGATGCTCGCCTGAGCTCCGATGGTCGCCTGCTCGGTCACTTCCCCTATGCAGAGGCCAACGATTCCGATCTGATCAGCATTGGTCATGGGATGCTGATGCATCACGACGCGGCTGATGCCCTCAGCCGCATGCGGCGCGCCGCCGATGCCGATGGCGTGGATCTACGGGTGTTGAGCGCCTTCCGCTCCATTGCCCTGCAGAAGCAGATCTTCTTCGACGTGAAATCCGAGCGCAATCAGAGCGCCCTTGAACGGGCCCAGGTCAGTGCGCCCCCAGGGTTCTCCGAGCACAGCACCGGTTTTGCGGTCGACCTTGGCGATGGGCGGAGGCCGGATACCGATCTCTCCCAGAGCTTTGATCAAACCCGCGCCTTCCGCTGGTTGCAGGAGCACGCCAACCGCTTCCATTTCGCGCTGTCGTTTCCTGAGGGCAATGAACAAGGTGTGAGCTACGAGCCCTGGCACTGGCGGTTTGAAGGGTCAGCAGAAGCCCTTAAAACCTTTGATGCCGCCCAGCGTTATCAGCGCTGATGAGCGCACTGCCGCTACCGGAACTGCTGGCCCCAGCAGGCCACTGGGCCGCTCTGCGCGCCGCTGTCGCCAATGGCGCGGATGCGGTCTATTTCGGAGTGGAGTGCTTCAACGCCCGCCTGAGGGCGGAGAACTTTCAGATCAAAGACCTGCCTGAGGTCATGGATTGGCTCCACCGGCGTGGGGTCAAGGGGTTTCTCACCGTCAATGTCTTGGTGTTCCCCTCTGAGTTGGCCCAGGCGGCTGAGCTGTTGCTGGCTGCCGATGCTGCGGGCGTTGATGCCCTCATCGTTCAAGACATCGGTTTGGCTTGGCTCGCTCGGCAGCTGACACCCGCTCTGGCGCTGCACGGATCCACCCAGATGTCGATCACCAGTGCTGCCGGTGTGGCGATGGCGGCGGAACTCGGTTGTGAGCGCGTGGTGCTGGCGCGTGAGCTCAGTCTTAAAGACCTCCAACGCCTGCAACGGCAACTTCAGCAACGGCAGCTGGTGATGCCTTTGGAGGTGTTTGTCCACGGTGCCCTCTGTGTGGCCTATTCCGGTCAGTGCCTCACCAGTGAGGCCCTTGGGCAGCGAAGCGCGAACCGTGGCGAGTGTGCCCAGGCCTGCCGCCTTCCCTATCAATTGATTGTCGATGGCGTCGAGCGCGACCTTGGAGAGCAGCGCTATCTGCTCTCACCCCAGGACCTGGCGGCTTGGCCCCTTCTGCCCGAACTGGTCAGCGCGGGGGTGGCGAGCCTCAAGATCGAAGGGCGCCTCAAGGACGCCACCTATGTGGCGGCCGTCACGGACGCCTACCGCCAGGGCCTGGATCAGCTACAGGCAGAACCGTCGTCTGAGCACCAGGAGCAGCTCCGTCGCCATCTGGAGCTGAGCTTTTCTCGCGGCCTCGGCACCGGTTGGTTGAAGGGGGTCAATCACCGCGACCTGGTGCATGGTCGCTGGAGCAAAAAACGTGGTCCCTGGGTGGGTCGGCTGGAGCGGATTGAGCAGGGGGGATGGTTGCTCTTCTCCCGAGTGCAGCTGCTCAAGCCCGGCGATGGCGTGGTCTTGGAGGTGCCCCAGGAGGATCCGCTGCAACCTCCGCGCGAAGTGGGTGGCCGCGTGATGGCGGTGGAGCCGCGGCCGAAGGCACGCACGGCTGTTCGCCTGGGTCCGGGATCGATCGATCTGCGCGGCTTGCGCCCCGGCAGCCCTTGCTGGCTGACCAGTGATCCACAGCTGGAAAGCCAGTTCCAGCGCATGGCCGGCCGAGACGTTGCCGAGAGCCGTCTCCCCCTGAAGCTCAAGGTTCATGGATCCCTCGGCCATCCGCTGGTTCTTGAACTTCAGCAGCTGCCAGGTCGCTCGGGCGGTCCCTGGCTGGTGCAGTCGATGCAACCGTTGCAGGCAGCCACTGGCGAGGGGCTAACTGCCGAACGTTTGCTCCAGCAGTTGGGGCGCCTGGGTGGCACGCCCTGGCGCCTGGAGAGCCTTGAACTGGAGCTGCCGGAGCCACTGTTTCTTCCGCTCACTCAGCTCAATCAAATGCGCCGCGATCTGGTGGATCGCCTCGCTGATGCGGCAGCGAGTCCCGCTGAGGCGCCCCGAAGCCCCAGTGGTGATCCGCAGGCCGTGCTCCAGCCGCTGCTCTCCGCGCTTCCGGCCCAGAGCCCGAAGTTGGCGGCAGCGTTCGATCCACAGCTGAGCGTGCTCGTGCGGGAGCTCGATCAGCTCGAGGCCCTACGCGACCTGCCGGTGAATCGCGTGATCGCCGATCTGGAACATCCCGCCCAGCTGAGAGAAGCGGTGAAGCGCGGCCGGGGCCTCTGGCCCGGTGGGCTCTGGCTGGCTGGACCCAGAATCTGCCGCCCGGATGAGGCCTGGAGCCTCGAACCATTGCTTCGCGCTGAACCCGATGGCTATCTGGTGCGCAATGCCGATCAACTTGAGCGTCTGACGCCCTTGGCCCCCTGTCAGGGTGATTTTTCGCTGAACGTGGCCAATCCCCTTACGGCCCGTTGGCTGTTGCAGCGCTGGGGTCTTGAGCGCCTCACCGCCAGCTACGACCTGGCCCTTGAGCAGCTCTTGGCCCTGGTGCAGCAGTGCCCCGCCGGCAGCATCGAGATCACGCTGCACCAGCACATGCCGATGTTCCATATGGAGCACTGCCTGTTCTGCGCGTTCCTCTCGGACGGGCACGATCACACCGACTGCGGACGGCCCTGCGAACAGCATCAGGTGCTACTGCGGGACCGCAGTGGTGCGGAGCATCCCCTCCGCGCCGACCTGGGCTGCCGAAACACTCTGTTTAACGGCCGCGCGCAGACGGCTGCTGAAGCGATCCCTCAGTTTCTGAAGGCGGGGGTGCAGCACCTTCGCCTGGAATTGCTGCAGGATTCAGCCTCCGACACCCGCCGCCGCGTGGAGCTTTACCGCCTGGCACTGAGCGGTGCCATCAGTGGCCGGGAGGTCTGGCAGCGCGAGCAACTCCAGAGTCAGCTCGGCGTGACCCGCGGCACGCTCGCTGAGCGGCGGAGTGGCTGAGCCGAAGGAGCGGGTGAGCTGCTGCGATAGATTCGCTTAACGCACCGTAGGGATTATTGGTCTGGGCAAATCTTCGTTCTTCACGAACGAATCCTGCTCGCTGACCACGCTGCAAGAGATACCGGCTTTGTTCGTCTTGGGTTCACACCCGCGACCTTGCCCCAGGGTTTCAGCCACCGTTCCCACGCCCTCCCACGCCAACGCCTGCTCCTTTGCTGAGCGTTGCGGCCGTCAGTTCAGAGCTGCGGCGTGCTCTTTCGAGACCAGTTCAGATCTGCTCCCCCCGAAAACTCTCTTATGAGCGGCGCGCACCCCGGCACTCCGATCCGCAACATCGCGATCATTGCCCACGTCGACCACGGCAAAACCACCCTGGTGGATGCCCTGCTCGCCCAGTCCGGCATCTTCCGCGACAACGAGGCCGTCCCTACTTGCGTGATGGACTCCAACGATCTGGAGCGGGAGCGCGGCATCACGATCCTCTCCAAGAACACCGCGGTGGATTACGAGGGGATTCGCATCAACATCGTCGATACCCCTGGTCACGCCGACTTCGGCGGTGAAGTGGAGCGGGTGCTGGGCATGGTCGATGGATGTCTGCTGATCGTGGACGCCAACGAGGGTCCGATGCCTCAGACCCGCTTTGTGCTCAAGAAGGCCCTGGAGAAGGGGCTGCGTCCGATCGTGTTTGTGAACAAGATCGACCGGGCCCGCGTGGATCCCGAGCAGGCAGTCGACAAGGTGCTCGATCTGTTCCTCGAGCTGGGCGCCGATGACGACCAGTGCGACTTCCCTTATCTGTTCGGCAGTGGCATGGGCGGCTACGCCAAGCCCGACATGGCCACCGAGAGCGACAACATGCGCCCGCTGTTTGACGCGATCCTGCGCCATGTTCCGCCGCCGGTGGGTGATCCCGAGAAGCCCCTGCAGTTGCAGGTGACCACCCTCGACTACAGCGATTTCCTCGGTCGGATCATGATCGGGCGGATTCACAACGGCACCATCCGTGCCAATCAACCCGTGGCTCTGCTGCGCGATGACGGCAGCGTGAAGCGCGGTCGTATTAGCAAGCTGCTTGGTTTCCAGGGTCTGCAGCGCGTTGAAGTTGAGCAGGCCCGTGCGGGTGACCTGGTGGCCGTCTCCGGTTTCGATGAGGTGAACATCGGCGAGACCATCGCCTGCCCGGATGAACCCAAGGCCCTGCCCTTGATCAAGGTGGATGAGCCCACCCTGCAGATGACCTTCGTGGTCAATGACTCCCCGTTTGCGGGCAAAGAGGGCAAGTTCGTCACCAGTCGTCAGGTGCGTGATCGCCTCAACAAAGAGCTGCTCACCAACGTGGCTCTGCGGGTTGAAGACACCGATTCCCCCGATCGCTGGGCCGTCAGCGGTCGCGGTGAACTGCACCTGGGCATCCTGATCGAAACCATGCGCCGCGAGGGCTATGAGTTCCAGGTCAGTCAGCCCCAGGTGATCTTCCGCACCATCGATGGAACCCCCTCGGAACCGTTCGAAACCCTGGTGTTGGACGTGCCCGAGGAATCTGTCGGCGCCTGCATCGAGAAGCTCGGCATTCGCAAGGCCGAGATGCAGAACATGGAGAACACCAACGACGGCCGCACCCAGCTGGAGTTTGTGGTGCCCTCCCGAGGTCTGATCGGCTTCCGCGGTGAGTTCATCCGCGCCACCCGCGGTGAGGGCATCATGAGCCACTCCTTCCTCGATTACCGCCCGATGCAGGGTGAGTTCGACACCCGTCGCAACGGTGTGTTGATCGCTTTTGAGGAGGGCACCGCCACCTTCTATGCCCTGAAGAACGCCGAAGATCGCGGCCAGTTCTTCATCACTCCGGGCACCAAGGTCTACAAGGGCATGATCGTGGGTGAAAACAACCGTCCTCAGGATCTCGAGCTGAACGTCTGCAAGACCAAGCAGCTCACCAACATGCGTTCGGCCGGTGCGGAGGAACTCGACACCCTCCAGGCTCCGATGCAGATGACCCTGGAGCGCGCCCTTGAGTACATCGGCCCCGACGAGATGCTTGAGGTGACTCCGGAATCGATCCGCCTGCGCAAGCTCCCCGCCAAGAAACCCGCCAAGCGGTGAGTCACCCCCTCGATGAAGAGGAGCAGAGCCTGATGGTCGACCCCCGTTTGGGGGAAGCCATCAGGCTTTTCAATGCTCAGCAGTGGTACGCCTGCCACGACGGCTTCGAGGAGCTCTGGCATGAAACCCAGGGCCCCCTGCGCAAGGTGTTGCAGGGCATCCTGCAGATCGCCGTGGCCCACCACCATCTCGAGCGGGGGAACAGCCGAGGCGCCATGGTGCTGCTGGGAGAGGGCCTGGGGCGCCTCCATGGCCAGGGGCCTGTTCAGTTGGGGCTGCAGCTGGATCCCCTTCGCACCTCTGCCCTAGCTCGGCTGCGGGCCCTGCAGAGCGGGGAACCTCTGGAAAGCCTGGCCCTCCCGCGCCTGCTCCCTGACGCGCTGGCATGAATGAAACCCCAGCCTGCAGCGATACCATTGGCGCACTCGCCTTGGGGGATTCGGGCTTGGTCGCAACCATCCGCGCAGCCCTGACCCCTGTCTTCGCTTCGTCATTGGGTCATCTCTTTCCCCGCGCAGCCTGCGCTGCCCTGCTTGGGTTGGCGCTGAATACTCCGGTGCTGGCTCAAGCGCCCGCCGCCAAACCCGCTCGCATCACCACGGGGCTGGTCACGATCGAGTCGGATTCACAGCAGGCCGATCAGCTCACCGGCGTGATCACCGCCACGGGCAATGTGCGCATCATCTACCCCGATGAGCGGGTGGTGGCGACGGCCAGGCAGGCCCAGTACTTCAGTCAGGAAGGTCGCGTGGTGCTCAGCGGCGAGGTCGACATCGTTCAAGAAGGGGGCAATCTGCTTCGTGCTGAGCAGGTGGTGTATCTGGTTGATCGAGAGCGCATGCAAGCCATCCCGGCCCAGGGGCAGCAGGTGTTCAGCCGCGTGGTGATCCCCACCGCCTCGAGCCCAACTCCCGCTGCAGGTCAGCGCCAGCGATGACACTGGTTCTCGATCAGGTGGCCCTCACCATCGGTGGACGGCCACTGGTGAAGCAGGTCAGCCTCAACCTCAACCCCGGTGAAGTGGTGGGCCTCCTCGGGCCTAACGGGGCTGGCAAAACCACCACCTTCAATTTGGTCACGGGCCTGCTGCGCCCTGATTCCGGGCGGGTTCTGCTGGAAGGCTCCTGCATCGCCGAGTTCTCGATGCCCCAGCGGGCGCGGCTCGGCATCGGCTATCTGCCGCAGGAGGCGAGCGTGTTTCGCAACCTCAGCGTGCAGGACAACCTGCTGCTGGCTCTCCAGGAGAGTGGAGCCCTGCCGGAACAGCGCCGCGAGCGAGCCGAGCAGTTGGTGGATGACTTCCATCTGCGCCCGTTCCAGCACCGTTTGGGCTACCAGCTCTCCGGCGGTGAGCGTCGCCGCTGTGAGGTGGCCCGTGCCCTCGCTGTCGGTGAGAACGGACCGCGTTACCTGCTGCTCGATGAACCGTTTGCCGGCGTGGATCCCCTCGCCGTGGCTGATCTCCAGAGCCTGATCGCCGGCCTGCGCGATCGCGGCATGGGCGTGTTGATCACCGATCACAACGTGCGAGAGACGTTGGCCATCACCGACCGGGCCTACATCCTCACGGAGGGCAGCATTCTGGCCAGCGGACCTTCCCGCGAGATGGCCAATGACCCTCTGGTCAAACGCCACTACCTCGGGGAGGACTTTCGGCTGTGACGCTGCCATTCAGCTGGATCGAACCCCTGCAGCGCAACGGGCAGCGCCTGCAGCGCCGTTGGCGCATGTTGCCCTTGCTCGATCGCTGGCTTTGGGCCGAAATGCTCGGCCCTTTGCTGTTCGGTATTGCGGCCTTCACCGCCGTGTCCCTTTCGGTGGGGGTGGTGTTCGAGCTCGTGCGCAAAGTGGCCGAAGCGGGCTTGCCCCTCTGGGCGGCTGGCAAGGTCCTGGCGCTGCGGATGCCCGGATTTTTGGTGCTCTCCTTCCCGATGGCCACGCTGATGGCCACCTTGCTGGCCTTCAGCCGTCTCTCCGGCAGCAGCGAACTCACAGCCCTGCGCAGCATCGGGGTCAAGACCTGGCGGATGGTGCTGCCCGCCCTGGTGATGGCGGCGCTGATGAGCGTGCTCACCTTTGTCTTCAACGACGTGATTGTCCCCAGTGCCAATTACGCCGCCTCCAACACCCTCGATAACGCTCTCGGTCGGGCCCTCTCCGCCCAGACCGGTAAGAACGTGGTGTATTCCCGCTTCGGACGCATCACCCCCAAGCAGCCCGGGGGTGATGCCGGTGATGGCCTCACCCAGCTGTTCTATGCCCGAGAGTTCAAAAACGGTCAAATGGAGGGGGTGACCCTGCTGGATTTTTCCAGGGAGGGACAGCAGCAGGTGCTGACCGCCAATACGGCGGTCTGGGATGACCCCAAGGCGATGTGGGAATTCCGCGATGGCCGCATCCTCAACATTGATGCCGCCAACAACTTCACCACCTCGGCCAACTACACCAGCTACTACTACCCCTTCACCCGGGCTCCACTCGATGTGGGCATGCTTCCAAGCGATGCGGCCCAGATGACCGTGGCCCAGGCGCTTCGGGCCGAGGCATTGCTGCAACAGGCCGGCGATCAGAAAGAGGCGCGCCGCTTGCGGGTGCGCATTCAGGAGAAATTCGCCTTCCCAGCCATCTGTTTGGTCTTCGGTTTGATCGGCAGCAGCCTGGGGGTGAGGCCCAATTCCCGCACCAGTCGCAGCCAGGGTTTTGGCATCAGCGTTCTGCTGATCTTTGGCTATTACTTGATGTCGTTCATCTTCAGCTCCCTCGGCATCAAGGGAACCCTGTGGCCCTTCTTCGCGGCTTGGCTGCCCGTGTTCATCGGACTGGCCGGAGGCCTGGTTCTGTTGCGTCAAGCCAGTCGTTGACACAGGCCCCTCCCTGGGCTTCCACACGGCAGACTGACCGGGATTCTTCACCCGCTACGTGACCGATCCGGTTCTCGCTCTGGGCCTCGCCGCATTTGCCCTGCTTTTGCTGGCCCTCCCCCTGGCCTTCTGGAGCGTGAGTGGAGCCGGATCCAGAAGCACCGCGGTTCGTTTGTTGGTGGCGACTGCCAACCTCGCGCTCACGGCTCAGCTGGTGCTGCGTTGGTGGCAGTCGGGTCACTTCCCGATCAGCAACCTCTACGAATCCCTCTGTTTTCTGGCCTGGGCCTGCACCCTCACCCAGCTGCTGGTGGAACGCAGCTACCCCTCCCCCTTGGTGGCGGCCTCGGCCACACCGATGGGTCTCGGCTGCGTCGCCTTCGCCAGCTTCGCCCTGCCGGATCAGCTGCAGCAGGCCGCTCCTCTGGTGCCCGCCCTGCGCTCCAGCTGGTTGGTGATGCACGTGAGCGTGATCATGGTTAGCTATGCGGCCCTGCTGGTGGGATCGCTGCTCTCCATGGCGGTGCTGTTCACCGATCGCAGCCAGGCCCTTGAGTTGCGCAGCAGCT
This sequence comes from Cyanobacteria bacterium M_surface_10_m1_298, assembly GCA_016882485.1. Taxonomy (GTDB): domain Bacteria; phylum Cyanobacteriota; class Cyanobacteriia; order PCC-6307; family Cyanobiaceae; genus Vulcanococcus. Next base: position 14,320 of record VGPT01000016.1, on the reverse strand, counting down.
CGATCGGCAGTGGCGGTTTCCGCCAGGCTCGTCTCGCCGCCGAGGGGGTGGGGGCTGAGATCAACCTCAGCAGTGCGTCGCTCTCCCTTAGTGAGCAGCTCGACAGCCTCAGCTACCGCACGATCACCGTGGGGTTCCTGTTGCTGTCGGTTGGGATCGTGAGCGGTGCCGTTTGGGCCAACGAGGCCTGGGGCAGCTGGTGGAGCTGGGATCCCAAGGAAACCTGGGCTCTGATCTGCTGGCTGGTGTATGCGGCTTATCTGCACACCCGGCTCAGTCGCGGCTGGCAGGGCCGCAGGCCAGCTCTGGTGGCGGTCGCCGGCTTCGTGGTGATTTGTGTCTGCTACATCGGCGTGAACCTGCTGGGCATCGGTCTGCACAGCTACGGCTGGTTCTTCAGCTGAGTCGGCCCTGATGGGCTGAGAAGGTCAGGCATAAAAAAGCCCCGCCTGGGCGGGGCTTGGTCCTGTCAGCGCATGCCCGCTGCCTCAGGGGCGCTTGCTGTTGCGGATGCCGGTGATGGCATCGGCGTAGCTGGGCTGGTTGAACACGCCGGATCCGCTCACAATGGCGTTGGCACCGGCCTCGATCACCTTCCAGGCGTTCTCCGCCTTGATGCCGCCGTCGACTTCGATCCAGGGATCCAGACCCTTCTCATCGCACATGCGGCGCAGGTCGCGGATCTTCTGCACCTGGCTTTCGATGAAGCTTTGTCCGCCGAAGCCGGGGTTCACGCTCATGATCAGCACCAGATCACAGAGCTCAAGGCAGTACTCGAGGGTGTCGATCGGGGTGCCGGGGTTGAGCACTGCGCCGGCCATCTTGCCCAGATCCTTGATCTGAGCCAGGTTGCGGTGCAGGTGGGTGCAGGCTTCCACCTGAACCGAAATGATGTCGGCTCCAGCTTTGGCGAAATCGGGAACGTACTTCTCCGGTTCCACGATCATCAGGTGAACATCCAGAGGCTTCTGGGTCACCGGGCGCAGGGCCTCCACGATCAGCGGACCGATGGTGATGTTGGGCACAAAGCGGCCATCCATCACATCCACGTGAATCCAGTCAGCACCGGCCGCATCCACGGCCCGCACGTCTTCTCCCAGTCGAGAGAAGTCCGCCGACAGGATCGACGGGGAGATCACCAGAGACTTGGCGCTCATGAAGTGCCACCGGGGCTGAACAGCGCCTGATTGTAGGAATCGGGGTTCAGAACACCCCGCGAGAGCCCCTGGACCAGGGCTTCAGGCAACACTGATACAGTGAGCGGCGCTAAAAGCCCGAGAGGCCCTGCAGCTGCTGGACTCCCGCCCGGTCTCCCGGCCGGTTGTTCGTCCGCCCCGCGGAATTCTCACTGCGCTTCATTCCTCCCCATCGCCGCCCCTGCCGTGGATCGCACTCTGATTCAAGAAATTCTCGAGGTCGTTGAGCAGGCCGGGATCGCTTCCGCCAAGCTCACCGGCATGGGTCTCAAGAACGAGGCCGATGCGGCCGCCGTTGAGGCCATGCGCGAGCGCATGTACAAGATCCAGATGCAGGGTCGCATCGTGATCGGTGAGGGCGAGCGTGATGAAGCGCCCATGCTTTACATCGGCGAGGAAGTGGGCAGCGGCACTGGCCCTGGCGTTGATTTCGCCGTGGATCCCTGCGAAGGCACCAACCTCTGCGCCAACAGCCAGCGCGGCTCGATGGCCGTTCTGGCCGCTTCCGACCGCGGTGGTCTGTTCAACGCCCCCGACTTCTACATGAAGAAGCTGGCTGCCCCCCCGGCCGCCAAGGGCAAGGTGGACATCCGCAAGTCGGCCACCGAGAACATCAAGATCCTCAGCGAGTGCCTCGGCCTCCCTGCTGATGAGCTGGTGATCGTGGTGATGGACCGCGCTCGTCACAAAGATCTGATCAAGGAGATCCGCGCGACCGGCGCCCGCGTGCAGCCCATCTCGGATGGCGACGTGCAGGCCGCGATTGCTTGCGGTTTCTCCGGCACTGGCACTCACTGCCTGATGGGCATCGGCGCCGCTCCCGAGGGCGTGATCTCCGCAGCCGCCCTGCGCGCCCTGGGTGGTCACTTCCAGGGTCAGCTGGTCTATGACCCGGCTGTGGCGCAGACCTCCGAGTGGGAAGGCCTCACCAAGGAAGGCAACCTGGCTCGCCTCGCCGAGATGGGCATCAGCGATCCCGATCGCGTTTACGAAGCGGAAGAGCTGGCCAACGGCGAGAACGTGGTGTTCGCTGCCACCGGCATCACCGATGGTCTGCTGTTTGACGGCGTGAAGTTCGAGAAGGACTGCACCCGCACCAGCTCCCTGGTGATCAGCACCCTCGACAACACCGCCCGCTTCACCACCACCGTGCACATCAAGGACGGCGCCCAGAGCATCGCTCTGCGCTGATCCCTGCGGTCACCAAGGCCGGGTTCTCCATCTGGGGCACCCGGCCTTCATGTTTCCCCGTTTCTTTGAGCACGTCAGGGTCATCGTTCATGCATATCGCCGTCGTCGGACTCAGTCACCGAACGGCCCCGGTCGAGATCCGGGAACGCCTCAGCATTGCTGAGCAGAGCATGGAGGATTCCCTCCAGCGCCTTCGTGCCGATGAGCAGGTGCTGGAAGCGTCGATCCTGAGCACTTGCAATCGCCTTGAGATCTACACGCTGCTGCGCAATCCCGACCAGGGCGTGTTGGCTGTGGGCAGTTTTCTCAGTGAGCACTCTGGCCTCAACATTGAGGAGCTGACCCCACACCTGTTCGCTTATCACCATGAGGACGCGGTGGGGCACCTGATGCGGGTGGCCGCGGGTCTCGACTCGCTGGTGTTGGGCGAGGGCCAGATCCTCTCCCAGGTCAAGAAGATGGTTCGCCTGGGTCAGGAGCATCGCTCCATTGGCCCGATCCTTAATCGCCTGCTCAATCAGGCGGTCAGCACCGGAAAGCGGGTGCGCAGCGAAACGAACCTCGGCACCGGAGCCGTGTCCATCTCATCCGCGGCTGTGGAATTAGCGCAGCTGAAGGTGGGGCAGGCCCGCGGTGTGGATGACCTGGTGCCTCTGGATCAGGAACAGATTGCAGTGGTGGGTGCCGGCCGCATGGCCAGGCTGCTGCTGCAGCACCTGCAGGCCAAAGGGGCCCGTGGCGTCGTGCTGCTCAACCGCACGGTGTCCCGGGCGGAATTGATGGCTGCTGATTTCCCTGGGTTGCCGGTGCAGTGCAGACCCCTCAGCGATCTCGATCACTGCCTGAGCACCTGCTCGCTGGTCTTCACCAGCACCGGAGCAGACGATCCGATCATCACTGCAGAGCGACTCAGCAAGCTCAACCGCCGATCCTCCCTGATGCTGGTGGACATCGGCGTTCCCCGCAACATCGCAGCCGATGTGGCGGACCTCACTGGCGTCGATTCCTTCGATGTCGACGATCTTCAGGAGGTCGTGGCCCGCAACCAGGAAGCCCGGCGCGAGATCGCTGCGGAGGCCGAGGGGCTGCTCCAACAGGAGGGTCGGGAGTTCTTGGAGTGGTGGGATGGCCTTGAGGCTGTTCCGGTGGCGAATCGTTTACGCAACCAACTGGAAGAGATCCGCGAGCAGGAGCTCCAAAAGGCCCTCAGCCGCATGGGCCCTGATCTCTCGGCGCGCGAACGCAAGGTGGTGGAAGCCCTGACCAAGGGCATCATCAACAAGATCCTGCACACCCCAGTGACCAAGCTGCGGGCGCCCCAGCCGAGGCAGCAGCGTCACCTGGCGATGAAGGTGCTCCAGGAGCTGTTTGAGCTCGACGAACCGCACACCTGATGTTTTCCCGCCAATCTGCGGCAAAAGCTGTTCGAGGGCACTGTTGATCGCTTAACGTCTCCGTGCTTTTGAGATCAGGGAGACAGCCATGAAGCGCGTTCTGGCCATCATTCTCGGCGGGGGAGCTGGAACCCGCCTCTACCCCCTGACCAAAATGCGGGCCAAGCCAGCCGTACCGCTGGCTGGCAAATACCGTTTGATTGATATTCCGATCAGCAATTGCATCAACTCGGAAATCAACAAGATGTACGTGTTGACCCAGTTCAACAGTGCATCACTGAATCGACATCTGACCCAGAGCTACAACCTTTCCAGCGGCTTCGGGCAGGGTTTTGTTGAAGTTCTGGCTGCCCAGCAGACCCCCGACAGCCCCAGTTGGTTTGAAGGCACTGCTGATGCCGTGCGCAAATACCAGTGGCTTTTCCAGGAGTGGGATGTTGACCACTACCTGATCCTCTCCGGAGACCAGCTCTACCGGATGGACTATGCCGCCTTCGTGAAGCATCACATTGATACTGGCGCCAAGATCAGCATTGGTGCCCTGCCGGTGGATGCGGCTCAGGCCGAGGCCTTTGGTCTGATGCACACCGATGAGAATGGCCGCATCCGGGAGTTCCGTGAGAAGCCCAAGGGGGAAGCCCTACAGCAGATGTGGGTCGACACCTCCCGCCTTGGCCTCTCGGCGGAAGAAGCCCAGAAGCGCCCCTATCTCGCCTCGATGGGGATCTACGTGTTCAGTCGGGAGACCCTGTTCGATCTATTGGCCACCAATCCCACGGCCACCGATTTCGGCAAGGAGCTGATTCCTGCGGCCCTCAACCGCGGCGATCACCTCCAGAGCTACCTCTTTGATGACTACTGGGAGGACATCGGAACCATCGGGGCCTTCTACGAAGCCAACCTCGCCCTCACCGATCAGCCCAATCCGGCGTTTTCCTTCTACGACGAATCCTTCCCGATCTACACCCGTCCCCGTTACCTGCCCCCCAGCAAGCTGCAGGATTCTCAGGTCACCCAATCGATCATCGGCGAAGGCTCGATCATCAAGAGCGCCAGCATTCACCACTGCGTGCTCGGTGTTCGCTCCCGTGTTGAAGACGAGTGTGTGTTGCAGGACACCCTGGTGATGGGCAACGACCTCTTCGAATCCAGCGATGAACGGGCGGTGCTGCGGGAACGCGGTGGTACCCCGGTAGGCGTTGGTCGTGGCACCACGGTGAAGCGGGCCATCCTCGACAAGAACGCCCGCATCGGCCGTGACGTCACCATCGTCAACAAAGACCATGTGGACGAAGCAGACCGCCCAGAGCTCGGCTTCTACATCCGCAACGGCATCGTGGTGGTCGTCAAAAACGCCACGATTGCCGATGGCACGGTGATTTGATCGACCCGTTAGCGCGGAGCGACGACTGTTTCACTGTTTCCTGATCGTGTTGTTCGATCTCGCACGCGCCGGTCACACTGGCTGCAGTGGCTGAGCACACGCTTCATGGACAAGGCGCATTTCGGCTTGATCGGCCTGGGTGTGATGGGCGAGAACCTCGTTCTGAACGCCGAGCGAAATGGCTTCTCCAGCGTTGTCTACAACCGTACCTACGCCAAAACCGAGGAGTTCCTCTCCGGGCTTGGAGCGGGCAAAAACATTGTTGGCTCCACCACCCTTGAGGATTTCGTCAGCAAGCTGCAGCATCCCCGCCGCATCTTGATGATGGTGAAGGCCGGTGCCGCCGTTGATGCGGTGATTCAGGAGATTTCCCCCTACCTCGAAGCGGGTGATCTCCTGATCGATGGAGGTAATTCGGAATATCACGACACCGAACGCCGCGTCGCTGAGCTCGAGAGCAAGAGCTTCGGCTTTATCGGCATGGGGGTCTCCGGCGGAGCCAAGGGGGCGCTGGAGGGACCGAGCATGATGCCTGGTGGCACCAAAGCCTCCTACGACGCCATCGAGAGCCTGGTCTGCAAGATGGCCGCCCAGGTGGAGGACGGCCCCTGCGTCACCTACATCGGCCCCGGTGGCTCAGGGCACTTCGTCAAGACCGTCCACAACGGCATCGAATACGGCATCGAGCAGATCCTTGCCGAGGCCTACGACCTGATGAAGCGCGTCGGTGGTCTCAACGGAACCCAGATGGCGGATGTCTTCGGGCACTGGAACAGCACCGAAGAGTTGGCTTCCTATCTGGTGGAGATCACCGAGATCTGTCTGCGCACCAAGGATCCCAGTGATGGCAGTGATCTGGTGGAGAAGATTGTCGATAAGGCTGGCCAAAAAGGCACAGGGCTCTGGACCGTGGTGAGTGCCCTGGAGATGGGAGCACCGGTGCCCACGATCTATGCCGCGTTGAATGCGCGGGTGTTGAGCTCGATGAAATCGCAACGCACCCATGCCGAGGGCATCCTGCGGGGGCCTGCGGTGAAGCCGTTCAACCTCGGAAGTCCCGCCGATGGGATGGCCGCCTTGATGGATGCGGTTGTGCTGGCCTGCATGGCCAGTTACGCCCAGGGCATGGAGCTGTTGCGCATCGCCTCAGCGGAGCACAACTACAACCTCAACATGCCGTCGATCGCTCAGATCTGGAAGGGCGGTTGCATCATCCGTGCCCGCCTGCTCAAGCGAATCCAGGATGCCTTCAATGTGAATCCGCAACTGGTGAACCTGCTAATCGATCCCTGGTTCGCCGAGCAGGTCAACCGTCGCCTCCCGGGACTCTCCGCTGTGGTGTCCGGTGCAGCCGAGGCCGGAATTCCCGTGCCCTGTCTGAGCAGCACCCTCGATTACATCAATAGCTATCGCACCGCTCGGCTTCCCCAGAATCTGGTGCAGGCCATGCGCGATTGCTTCGGCTCCCACACCTACGAGCGGGTCGACATGGAGGGTGCCTTCCACACCGAATGGCTGGATTGAGAGGTGGCATGACCAGCTATCGACTCGAGCGGGCAGCGACATCCGAGGATCTCGCGCGAATTGCCGCCCAGACCATCGCCTCCCATCTCGATCTGGCGCTCGATCAACGTGATCGCGCTCAGATCGCCCTCTCCGGGGGAACCACCCCAGCGCGTGCGTACGCCCTGTTGGGTCAGGAGCATCTGCCCTGGGAGCGCGTGGATGTGTTCCTGGGTGATGAGCGCTGGGTGGATCCGGAGGACAGCTCCAGCAACGCCCGCATGCTGCGAGACACCTTGATGCAATCAGGGCCGGGCGCCCGTGCGGCCTTTCATGTTGTGCCCACGGTGAGCTTGCCCAGCCCGGAAGCCAGCGCTGAGGCCTTTGCCCAGATCCTTCAGAAGGTCTGCCCCGGAGACCCTCCGATCTTTGATCTGATGGTTCTCGGCCTCGGCGATGACGGTCATACCGCCTCGCTGTTCCCGGGCACTGACGCGCCAACGGTTCGGGATCGCTCCACCACCATCGGCCGGGGCAAGGGATTGGAGCGCATCACCTTGACCGCTCCGGTGCTCAGTGCAGCCCGCCAGGTGCTGTTTCTGGTGAGTGGTGCCTCCAAGCGAGAGGCCCTGCAACGCCTTCTGGATCCCAATGAGTCGCCTGAGCGCACCCCAGCCAAATTGGTGCAACCGCGATCGCCGGTGCTGGTGCTCGCCGATGCTGAGGCTCTGATTGAGCCTTGACGATGCCATCGCCATCCCTTGAGGTCGCCAGTGGTTCCTCCTTTGCTGGCTGGGAGCCGTTGAACGACACAATCATGGGGGGCCGCAGCAGGGGTGTATGCAGCGCCAGCACTGAGGGTTTGCGGTTGGAGGGCTACGTGGAACCGGAGGGAGGCGGGTTCATCAGCTGCCGCTCGCCTGTGTTCGATCCACCGTTGGATCTTTCCCCTTTTGGTGCTCTGGAATTGACCCTCGATGGCGACGGCCGTCGCTACAAGTTGGCGATTGCCTGCCGCGATGGCGTTGCTGGGCTCACGGAGCTGATCCCCGGAGGTCTGCGTTGGGTGGCGGAGTTCTCTACCCGCAGCCATGGCTCCACGGTGGTGACGATCCCCTTCAATCGCCTCACTCCCAGTGTGCGGGCCACTCCTGTGGGCTTGCCGCTGCGCTTTGATCCGGCTCGCGTCACCCGTTTGCAGATCTTGCATTCCAAGTTTGGCGATCGCGGCGCTCGCAATCCGGGATTTCGTCCCGGAGAGTTGAGCCTGCTGATCCGCTCGATTCGTGCGGTGGTCTGAGGGTGGCGATGGATCCTTTTCTCGCCGACCTCGCCAAAGCTGCGGATCTTTGTCTTAAGCCCTATCGCCATGCCCTGCGCTTTAGCGGTGATCCCCCCACCACCATTGGCGACTGCAGTGATTGCGTGGTGCTGATTGAGGCCCGCGATGCTGATGGTGTGCGGATCCCTGATCGTGATCTGGAGTTGGAGATCTACCGCAGTGGAGACGATCTCAACTTGATGCTGAGTGCTGTGAGCGATGAGCAGGCTCCAATGCTCTGGCACGGGAGCCATCCGGTTTGGATGAAGGCCTCCAGCGGTGAGCGCTGCGATCGGCCAGCCGAGGGTGCTCCGCTGGAGGCGATGTGCCGCCGGATCCGTGCCTTGCTGGTCAGCGCTGAGCGGTGAGCTCGGCCTGATCGGTCACAGCGCCCTTGCTGCTGGAGCTCACCAGACGGGCGTATTTGCCCAGCACACCGGTGCGGTAGCGCGGTTCGGGTTTGCTCCAGGCGGCGCGGCGCTTCGACAGCTCCGCATCGCTGACGTTGAGCTGGATCAGCAACTGGTTGGCATCCACCGTGATGCTGTCGCCCTCCTGCACCAGGCCGATCGTGCCACCGACAGCGGCTTCAGGGGCGATGTGACCAATCACCAATCCGAAGGAGCCGCCAGAGAAGCGGCCATCGGTGATCAGGGCCACTGAATCCAGCAGGCCCTGGCCCACGATCGCTGCGGTCGGGCTGAGCATCTCGCGCATGCCGGGGCCGCCCACGGGGCCTTCATTGCGCACCACCACCACATCGCCGGGATTGATCTGCTTGTCGAGGATCGCCGCCAGGCAGGTTTCTTCGCTTTCAAACACCCGGGCAGGCCCGGTGATCACCGGATTTTTCACGCCGCTGATCTTGGCCACGGCTCCCTCTTCCGCCAGGTTGCCTTTGAGGATCGCCAGGTGTCCCTTGGCATAAAGGGGATTGCTGAGGGTGCGGATCACGTCCTGCCCGGCGGGGGGCTCGGAGGGCACATCCGCGAGCACCTGCTTGAGGGTCTTGCCCTCGATTGTTTTGCAGTCGCCGTGCAGCAGGCCGGCGTCGAGCAGGAGTTTCATCACCTGGGGGATGCCACCGGCCTGGTGGAGATCCACGGTCACGTAGCGGCCGCTGGGCTTGAGATCGCAGATGACCGGCACCCGCTGGCGGATTGTCTCAAAGTCGTCGATCGAGAGCTCCACGCCGGCGGTGCGGGCCACGGCCAGCAGGTGCAACACCGAGTTGGTGGAGCCGCCCACGGCCATGATCACGCTGATGGCGTTTTCAAACGCTTCGCGGGTCATCAGATCGCGGGGAAGGATGTTCGCTTTGATCGCATCGGCGAGCACCTCGGCGCTGCGGGCGGCGCTGTCGGCCTTTTCAGGATCTTCAGCCGCCATGGTGGAGCTGTAGGGCAGGCTCAGGCCCAACACTTCGAAGGCGGCGCTCATCGTGTTGGCGGTGAACATGCCTCCACAGCTGCCGGCGCCGGGGCAAGCGTTCTTCTCGATCGCCGTGAGCTCCTGCTCGTCGATCCTGCCGCCGCTGAACTGACCCACCGCCTCAAAGGCACTCACCACGGTGAGGTCGCAGGCGCCCAGTTTGCCCGGCTTGATCGTGCCCCCGTAGACAAAGATCGAGGGGATATTCATGCGGGCCATGGCGAGCATGGCGCCTGGCATGTTCTTGTCGCAGCCGCCGATGGCCAGCAGCGCGTCCATGCTCTGGCCGTTCACGGCTGTTTCGATCGAATCGGCGATCACCTCACGGCTCACCAGGGAATACTTCATCCCCTCGGTGCCCATTGAGATGCCATCGCTCACCGTGATCGTGCCGAACAGTTGCGGCATTGCTCCCGCCTCATGGGCGGCCTCTTCGGCCCGACGCGCCAGATCGTTCAGCCCCAGGTTGCAGGGGGTGATGGTGCTGTAACCGTTGGCGATACCGATGATCGGCTTGTTGAAGTCGCTGTCTCCGAACCCAACCGCGCGCAGCATGGCCCGGTTGGGGGAACGCTGAATCCCTTGGGTGATCGCGGCGGAGCGGAGCATGGCTGCTGCGGAGTCGTAGCAGCAACCTACCGAGTGGCTGGTTCAGCTCTGGGGGCTCAGGCTCTCGAGCTGGCGGCGCACATCGTCGATCGCTTGATTGAGCTGCTGCACCTTGTCCTGCAGATCGCTCTCCTGCAGCGCCCCGTTGTCATGACCAGGATCAAAGGTCTGGTCATCGTGTTCCGCCAGGCGACTGAGTTGCAGGTTGCGCTGTTGGCGGTTGGTCTGCTGGCGCTCCTCGGCTTTGGTGTAAAGCCACCACGCCAGACCAGCGGCACCCAGAACAGCGCCGGCCAACAGGGTGCCCAGGGAGCTGGATCCGCTGTCTCGGTTGGCCATTGCCGGGAACTGCTGAGGGTGAATGCACGCTCAGCCTACGAAGCCTGACTGCGGCTCGCCATAGAGGCGGTCGCCAGCATCACCAAGACCGGGAAGGATCCGATTGGCCTCATCCAGTTCGGCATCGATGCAGCCGGTGTAGATCGTCAGATCGCTGTAGCGCTCACCCAGACGTTTGAGCCCCGGGCTTGCCGCCAAAACGCTGATCACGCGAACGCGCTCCCCATGCACCCCTTTGGCTTCCAGGAGCTCGAGCACCCGTAGCAGGGTTCCCGCTGTGGCCACCATCGGCTCAAACACCAGCACCCCGGCATTGGCTGGGATCTGCCCCGGCAAGCCATTGAAATAGCAACGGGCCTCGGCGTTGGCCTCGTCGCGTTGGAAGCCCATGTGGGCCACAGCAGCCGTGGGCAACACCGGCCTTGCTCCCTCCCAAAGGCCCAGTCCGGCACGCAGCACCGGCACAGCCAGCATTGGGATCGAGCCATCCACCACTGTGCCTTCGGTGTTGGCTAAAGGTGTCTTCACGGGAACGCGCTGGTAGGGAATCCAGTCGCGCATCGCCTCGTAGGTCAGCCAGCGGCCCAATTCGGCCATCGCTGTGGCAAACAGGGCTGGTGGCGTCTGCTCATCGCGAAGGAGGGTCAGCCAATGGCCGATCAGGGGATGGGGTGGCACCACGACCCGCAGGGTCTTGCTCATCGGTCGCGCTGCGGCGGCTGCCTGCAATAACTTGAGCGATCCAAGCTAAAGGTGCAGTGCTGAACCCCGCTCAGCTGCTCGCGGCAACGCTCCGGTTGGTCTCGCAGCTAGCAAGGCAGCTGGTGGCGCTGGCGCTGCCCCTTGCTCTGCTGCTGGCGGCGATTGCCGATCCTGCGGCTGCCATCACCGCCCCCGAGCTGCGCAGCCAGCGCTCGGCCCAGGATCTCCAGCCCGACATGCACGGGCGGAATCTGCAGCAGCAGGAGTTCCTCAAGGCCTCGTTGGAGGGTTTTGACCTGAGCGATAGCGATCTGCGGGGAGCTGTGTTCAACACCGCCAATCTGCAGAACGCCAATTTGAGTGGGGCGGATCTCGAGGATGCGGTCGCCTTTGCAACCCGCTTTGACCATGCCGATCTTCGCGGCGCCGTGTTGCGCAACGCGATGTTGATGAACAGCAAGTTCACCGCCGCCAGCATCGACGGGGCTGATTTCACCGACGCCGTTCTCGATCTCCCCCAACAGAAGGCTCTGTGTGAACGAGCCACAGGCGTCAATCCACGAACAGGTGTCGAGACCCGCGAAAGCCTGGCCTGCCGCTGAGGCAACGCCTACATTCAGGTGTCCGGTTCTTCTGGGGATCAGCCAGGAGAGGTAACGGGGAAAGTCCGGTGCAAATCCGGCACTGTCCCGCAGCTGTAATGAGATCCGTTCCCCTCATACGGGAGCCGCTCTCCAGTCAGAACGCCCGCCGGATTGTCCACAACACACCTGGCGCGGACCAGATCCTCCTGATGTTGAAGCGTTTCGGGCTGCTGGCAGCCTTGATCCCCCTGGCTGCAGCCCCGGCCCTGGCCCACCACCCTATGGAGGGGATGGGCCTTGAGCTCTCGGCTCTCACCGGCCTGATCAGTGGTCTGGCCCACCCGCTGCTGGGTCCCGATCATCTGCTCTTTTTGTTGGTGCTCGGCGTGGTGGGCTGGCAGCGCTCCTTGCGCTCGGCCCTCAGCCTGTTGGCGGTGGGTCTCGGCGGATCGGCGCTTGGTCTGATCTGGCCCGGTCTTCCCGGCGCCGAACTGCTGGTTTCGCTGTCGTTGGTCCTGGAAGGTCTGGTGCTCAGCGGTCGCTTGCCCTCTCTGCTGTTGCTGCCCGCCTTCGCCCTCCACGGTTATGTGTTGAGTGCCTCGGTGATCGGATGGGAGGCCACCCCCATCGCCGCCTATCTGTTTGGCCTGCTGGTGTCGCAGGGGCTCCTGCTGGCCTTGAGCCTGAGCCTGTTGAAGCGCAGCCTCAGCCCCCAAGGGCGCCTCTGGTTGGCTGGAGCCCTGGTGGGCGTGGGTGCAGCCTTCAGCTGGGCGAGTCTTGTCGCTTGAGCATGGTCAGCAGCGTTTCATCCCGGTTGCCGGTCACGGTGGTGACCGGCTTCCTTGGAGCCGGTAAATCCACCCTTTTGCGCCATCTGTTGCTCAACAGCGGGCTGCGCTTGGCGGTGTTGGTCAACGAGTTTGGAGAGGTCGGCATCGATGGCGATCTGATACGCAACTGTGGCTTCTGCCCCGAAGACGAGCTGGAGGGGCGTGTGGTTGAGCTCGCCAACGGTTGCCTCTGTTGCACGGTGCAGGACGAGTTCCTGCCGACCATGCAGCAGCTGCTCCAGCGCTCTGATCAACTCGACGGAATCGTGGTGGAGACCAGTGGCCTAGCCCTTCCTCTGCCGCTGGTGCAGGCCTTCCAGTGGCCTGAGATCCGCACCCGCACCCGCATCACCGGCGTGGTCACCGTGGTGGATGGAGAAGCGCTCAATGCCGGCAGTGTTGTCGGTGATCCCAGTGCCCTGGAGGCGCAGCGCCAGGCCGATCCAAGCCTCGACCATCTCAGCGATATCACTGAGTTGTTCCATGACCAGCTCGAAGCGGCAGACCTGGTGCTGCTCAGCCGCTCTGATCGCCTGAGCGGTGAGCAAATCAGCGCCCTGCAGGGTGAGTTGACCCCGCACCTGCGCCCGGCTGTGGCGGTGCTTCCGATGGCCCACGGCCAGGTGCCAGCTGCCGAGCTGCTGGGCCTGACCCGGCCCGAGCACGAGCATCACGACCACGACCACGACCACGACCACGAGCATCACGACCACAGCCACGTGGCGATGCAGTCGGCTGTGCTGCGGCTTGCGGGCGTGGGCAGCCGCCAGCAGATCGAGGCGACACTGCCCGGGTTGATTGCTGAGCAGAACCTGCTGCGACTCAAGGGTCGCGCCTGGCTGCCTGGCAAAGCTGTGCCGCTGCAGATTCAGGCCGTGGGGCCTCGGCTGGATTGTTGGTTTGACACCGCTTACCGCGGCTCGCGACCTGAGGCCGATGGCCTCGAGCTGGTGGCCCTCGGGCTGTCTGTAAATGTGTCTGCCCTGCAGGAGCAGCTCGAGCGCGCCTTGGCTCTGGGCTAGTCGAGGGGGAAGTTCCCCTTGGCGCAGATGCCATCCCAGCAGAGGGCTTGCTGTTCTTCCCAGCGGGGTGAGACCACCCGTTTGAGGCCAGAGGGCTCAATCAGCCTGATCTGGCCCCGTCCATCGCTGCGGAATTCCAGACGCTGCGCCCCCACCTCCAGCCACCAATGTTCGCCGGCTCGTTGGATGGCCATGGTGCACTCCCGCCAGGGCCCGCTGCCAAGCCGGCACTGCACGGGAATTCGCAGCGGGGCCTCCGCGCGAGCGGACACGCTCCAGAGCACCAGGCCAGCGCTCAGGGCCAGGCCAGGCCAGATCGCAATCGCGCGGGGTGAAGCCAGCAACACCTCTGAGGCTCTCTCTCCAACCTGACCAAAGCAGGAGGGGTGTGGCAGCCGGCCTGCCAAGATTTAAGAAACCTCGTGGAGCTCAGGTGCCCCTTTACTCCGCCCGTGTGCTCGTTTCGCTCAGGCCGTCGGTGCTCGACCCCGCCGGTGAAGCCACCCGCGCAGCCGCCTCACGTCTTGGTGTGGATGGAGTCAGCAAACTGCGCATCGGTAAGGCGGTCGAGGTGGAGCTAGAGGCCCCGAATCCCCAGGCCGCCCGCGAGCAACTGGAGCTGCTCAGCGATCGGCTCCTGGCCAATCCTGTGATCGAGAACTGGACGCTGGAGCTCAAGGACGACGTCTCTGCGGGGGCCTGATCGATGACCCTTGGCGTGGTGGTGTTTCCCGGATCCAATTGCGACCGGGATGTGCAGTGGGCAGCTCAGGGTTGTCTGGGCATTGAGACCCGCTTCCTCTGGCATGAGGAA
>VGPT01000015.1 GCA_016882485.1 Cyanobacteria bacterium M_surface_10_m1_298 | reverse complement strand
TGTGGTTGAAACCTCGTGTTTCACCACTGCCGCAGGGATCTGGCTTGGCTCAGGTGCTCTTGCCGCAGCAGATCCAACGCCTCGAGCAGGAATTGCCACTGGCAAAAGGTGAGGAGCGCTTCGTGATTCCTGCTTCTGCTGGATCCGCAGCCGGCGGAATCGAGCTGCGGGTGGGCCGAACCGTGAAAACCGATTGCAACAAGGTTCAGCTTGCGGGAGTGCTTCAGCCCGTTGCGGCCCGCGAGTCCGAGCATTACCGCTTCTTCAGGCTGCAGGGCAAGCATGCCGGAGGCATGATGAGCACGCTGATGTTTTGCCCTAAGCAGGAACTGGTCGAGCGGCAGGTCTGGTTGCCCGGTGGGCACCTGTCCTTGGCATCGACCGGTCAGGCCACGGTGGTGGATCTGCCGAGCGGTTGGACCCTGCAATGGCGTGCGCGAATGGTCCTCCCCAGCAACCCCGCGTTCAACATCCTTCCGGAGCGTTGGGGTGCCGCTGAACCCCTGAAGGCCTCAGAGCCAGTGGAGGCGCATCGCGACTGAGGCCTCCAGGCTCAGCTTCACTGGGCAGTTCTCTCCTGCTTTCTCCAGGATTTTGCGGGCCTTGGCATCGAGCTGAGGCGGCAGCTCGATCCACACCTCCAGCAGGGCGATCTTGCGTGGGGCTTCGCTGGTCATGGTCTTCTCCACCCGGGCAGTGCAGCCTCTGAGATCCCAGCCATGGCGCTCGGCCACGATCCCCATGATTGTGAGGATGCAGGTGTTGAGGGCCGTAGCCACCAGATCGGTTGGCGAGAAGCGCTCACCGCG
Organism: Cyanobacteria bacterium M_surface_10_m1_298; assembly: GCA_016882485.1. GTDB lineage: Bacteria > Cyanobacteriota > Cyanobacteriia > PCC-6307 > Cyanobiaceae > Vulcanococcus. The sequence continues at coordinate 32,504 of VGPT01000015.1, read as the reverse complement.
TCCCTGGTTGTCGGTTGGTGCGTCGGTTTCCAGGGCGCTTCCCGATGGGCCATGGCTGGATTGGCAGCGCAGCTGGCCTTCGTAGACGCTGCTGATGATCGTCATCACACCGTTGCTGATCGCTCCACGTTGGCAGCGGCCCTCCAGCCCGCTTGAGTGAAGTGACCTTGGCTGCCTGATGTGGGATCTGTTTGCGCTCTTCTGGCGACCATTGCTGATCCCAGGCAGGGCTCTCCGGTGCTGGGGCTGGCCAAGGCGATCCAGTTGTCTGTGGCCCCGGTGTTCCTTCTCACGGCCATCGCTGGCTTGCTTGGGGTGATCAGCAATCGGCTCGCCCGGGTGCTGGATCGCGCCCAGGCCCTTCGCAGTGCCAGTGATGAAGGCCTCGATCTGGCCCTGCTCAAGCGGCGGATGACGTTGCTGACCCGTTCCACTGAGGCGGTCACGGTGACCGGTGTTCTGGTCTCGGCGGTGGTGGCGGTCACCTTTGTCAGTGCCATCGCCGTTCTGGATTTGGCGGCGATTGTCGTGCCGCTGTTCGTTGCCGCGATGCTTGCCCTGATGGTGGGCCTGCTCACCTTGCTGTTGGATGCCCGCCTCTCAGCACGAATGATCCGGCAGCGTTTCTAACGCCGTCGCGCAGCGGCAGTCACAGAGTTGATCGAGGTTGGGTCGACCCGTGAGGGCCAGGCGCCAATGCGCCCAGAGTCCATAGGCCCCATTGGCCAGGGGAGCCACGATGGGCCACTCGGTAGGCGCATAGATCCAACCCAGACCGATCAGGCGGTAGGCCTCCCTGAAGACGGCGACATCGCGCACGACGCTGCCATCAGCGCGGAGGGCATGAATCCGCCCCATCGCTTGCCGGTAGGTGACGCCACCATGCTCAAGGCTGTTGTAGTCGTCGGCGTTGATGTCAACAAAGGCCAGCTGCTGTTTCCGGTCACGCCGGCGCAGGAAGTTCACCTCTCTCATGCACAGCGGGCAACCACCGTCATAGAGAAGGGTGAGAGCGGCGGGCATTGGCGACGTTGCGCATTGGATCGGACCCGACCAGCCTGGCAGGGCAGGATTCAGAGCAGGGCCGCTACTCCGGGATGAAGCAACTGCTCACGCGCCTCACGGTGGAGAGCGATGGGGAGGGATTCACCGATCTCACCCCCGCCTTGAACCAGCAGATCCGCAGCAGTGGGCTGCAGCAAGGGGTGCTCCAGGTGGTAGCGCTTCACACCAGCTGCTCGCTCACGGTGAATGAAAACGCCGATCCCCGCGTGCTTCGTGATCTCACCACTTATCTGAGAGCCCTCGTGCCCCAGGAGGGGGTGCAGCCCATCAGTGGTTTGGGGGGCTTGCGGGCCTACAGCCACGATGACGAAGGGCTCGATGACATGCCGGCCCACATCCGCACGGCGCTCACCAGCACCAGCCTCGGCCTCTCCTTTGATCAGGGGCGCCTGCTGCTGGGCACCTGGCAGGCGGTGTATCTCTGGGAGCATCGGGCGGTGCCCCACCGGCGATCGCTCAGCCTGCACTTGATCGGTGCGTAGCCAATGCCATGGATCTGAGCGAACTCAGCGACGAGCTGCTGCGGCTCAAGCAGCGGGTCGCCCAGCTTGAAGACGATCTGCGTGAGATCAAAGGAGGATCGCGCCGCGGGGCTTCGGCCTTGCCGTCAACGGCATCACAACTGGTGCGCCGCAACCCTGAACGCTTGGCGGATGAAGTCCGCCGCCTCCAGGGCCTCAGCCCGGAGCCGGACGACGACACCGACATCGATCTGTTGATCGATCGTCTGCACGACCTGGCCCTTGAGAATGGGGCTCCTGAGTGAGCCACCTGCTGATGGATCCCCTGATCACTGTGGTCAGCGCCCCTGACCTGGCGGAGCTGGATCGCCTGGGCGTGACGGAGTGGCCGATCTGGAGCTGCGAACCGAGCAGTTTTCCTTGGAGCTATGGCGAGCGGGAAACCTGTCTGTTGCTGGAGGGGGATGTCACCGTGACGCCCGACGGCGGTGAGCCCGTCCGCTTTGGATCTGGTGATCTGGTGACCTTCGCGGCGGGCCTGTCTTGCCATTGGCAGGTGCATCAGAGCGTTCGCAAGCACTACCGCTTTGGCTGAGGCAGGCTGAGCGCAACGCTTCGCTGATCCGATGGCCGCCGTTCCACTCACAGTCGATCAGATCGCCGCGTTGCCTCAGACGCTGCCTGACTGGAGCCTGGTGGGCGGGAAGCTGCGCCGTGAGCTGCGCTTTGTCGACTTTGTGGAGGCGTTCGGCTTCATGGCCAGGGTGGCCCTGATCGCTGAAGCGATGAACCATCACCCGGAGTGGAGCAACGTCTGGAACAGGGTGGTGATTGAGCTCACCACCCATGACACGGGCGGGCTCTCCAACCTGGATCTGGAGTTGGCCCGCCGGATCAACGCGTTGCTCTAATCGCTACACCAGCACCGGCAATTTGCTGGGATCCATCTGCTGGAAGCGCAGCTTGCCCGCTTCCACATCCACGGCCACCGTGTGACCGCCCGTGAACTCCCCGCCCAGGATGCCCTTGGCAATCGGTGTTTCCAGCTCGCGCTGGATGGCCCGCTTCAGGGGGCGGGCGCCGTACACCGGGTCGTACCCCACGCCAGCGAGCCAATCGAGGGCATCGGCGTTGAGCTGGAGCGCCAGCTTCTTGTCTTCCAGGCGCTTGGCGAGACGCTGCACCTGCAGCTCCACGATCTGCCGCAGCTCCTCCTGTTTGAGGCTGTGGAAGATGATCGACTCATCCAGGCGGTTGAGGAATTCAGGCCTGAAGTGGCCGCGAAGAGCCTCATTCACCCGCGCTTCCATCTCGCTGTGGCGCGCTGGATCACCGGCGAGATCCAGGATCGACTGGCTGCCGATGTTGCTCGTGAGGATCAGCACCGTGTTGGTGAAATCCACCGTGCGGCCCTGTCCGTCGGTGACGCGACCGTCATCGAGGATCTGCAGCATCACGTTGAACACATCGGGGTGGGCCTTCTCCACCTCGTCGAACAGGATCACGGCGTAAGGGCGGCGCCGCACGGCTTCGGTGAGCTGGCCGCCTTCTTCGTAGCCCACGTAGCCCGGAGGCGCTCCGATCAGACGGCTCACGGCGTGCTTCTCCATGTACTCCGACATGTCGATGCGCACCATCGCCTCCTCGCTGTCGAACAGCTGGGAAGCCAGGGCCTTGGAGAGCTCGGTTTTGCCCACACCGGTGGGGCCGAGGAACAGGAAGCTGGCGATCGGGCGATTGGGATCGCTCAATCCGGCTCGGGAGCGCTGGATCGCATCGGCCACGGCCGTCACCGCCTGGGCCTGGCCGATCACGCGGGTGTGCAACTCATCTTCCAGGTGCAGCAGTTTCTGCATCTCGCTCTGCACCAGCTTGGCCACAGGGATGCCGGTCCACTTGGCGATCACCTCGGCGATGTCGTCTTCGGTGACCTCCTCGCGCAGGAGGGATTTGTCGCTGCCGCCGGCGCTGAGCTCCTCTTCCTTGGCAGCCAGCTTTTTGTGCAGCCCCGCGAGGGTGCCGTATTCGAGCTCGGCGGCCTTGTTGAGGTCGTAGCTGCGCTTGGCCTGCTCGATCTGCAGCTGCACCTGCTCGATCTCTTCTTTGATCGAGCCCAGCTCATCGATTGAGCCCTTCTCCTTCTGCCACTGGGCGTTGAGGGTGCTCTGCTGCTCGCTCAGATCAGCGAGCTCCTTCTCCAGCCGCTCCAGCCGGTCTTTGCTGGCGGGATCGGATTCACGCCCCAGAGAGAGTTTCTCCATCTCCAACTGCAGGATGCGGCGATCGAGTTCATCGATCTGCTCTGGCTTGGAGGTGATCTCCATCTTCAGGCGTGCGGCCGATTCATCCACCAGATCGATCGCCTTATCGGGCAGGAAGCGATCGGCGATGTAGCGGCTGCTGAGCACAGCGGCTGCCACCAGGGCGTTGTCGGCGATGCGCACGCCGTGGTGCACCTCGTAGCGCTCCTTGAGGCCGCGCAGGATCGAGATGGTGTCTTCCACCGTGGGTTGATCCACGAACACCTGCTGGAAGCGGCGCTCCAGGGCTGGATCTTTTTCGATGTGCTGGCGGTGCTCATCGAGGGTGGTGGCGCCGATGCAGCGCAGTTCACCGCGGGCCAGCATCGGCTTGAGCAGGTTGCTGGCATCCATGGCGCCACCGCTGGCGCCGGCGCCCACCACGGTGTGGATCTCATCGATGAACAGCACGATTTGCCCTTGCGAGGCGGTCACCTCCTTCAGCACGGCCTTGAGCCGCTCTTCGAACTCACCGCGGTATTTGGCACCGGCGATCAGGGCGCCCATGTCGAGGGCGATGAGTTGTCGGTTCTGCAACGCCTGCGGCACATCGCCGTTGACGATGCGCTGGGCGAGACCCTCCACGATCGCCGTTTTGCCGACGCCGGGTTCACCGATCAGCACCGGATTGTTCTTGGTGCGGCGGCTGAGGATCTGAATCGTGCGGCGGATCTCCTCATCGCGGCCGATCACCGGATCGAGCTTGCCGTCTTTGGCGGCCTGGGTGAGATCGCGCCCGTATTTCTCGAGGGATTCGTAGGTGCTTTCGGGGTTCTGGTCGGTCACGTTCTGGGATCCACGGATCGCCTGCACGGCGTCTTTGAGCTTGGCGGCATCGGTGCCGGCTTGCGACAGCAGTTGCTTGCCGCAGCGATCATCGATGGCCAGGGCCAGCAGCAGATGCTCGATCGCGATGTAGCTATCGCCATAGGAGCCTTTGAGCTGATCGGCCTGATCGAGAACGCTGTTGAGCCCCTTGCCCAGATACACGTTCTCAGGCGGAGCACTGAGGGAAGGCTGACCTGCGATGTAGGCCTCCAGCTTTTGGCTGAGGGTGCCCACGTCCACACCGGCCTTGTCGAGAATTCGTCCGGCCAGGCCCTGTTGGGCGAGCAGAGCCGCGAACAGATGTTCGCTCTCCATCTGCTGCTGGCGGCGTTGCTGCGCCAATTGCTGGGCGGCGACAACGGCGCCCCAGGCTTTTTCGGTGAACAGTTCGGCGGTGGGATGCATGGTGCTCCTCCCTCGGGGGGCGGTATGCCAGAACCGTATGGCCGTTCCTCGGCGCTGAAGGAGAGGAGAACCGAATCAGGCGATACGGTCCTCCTCCAGCCGGTGGTGAAGACCGATCTCAATGACCGGTTCTCACCACCGGCGAGCTCAGCGGGGGCTGCCGTTGTAGATCACCGACAACACGCGCCGGCCGTCACTGGAGACCAACAGCTCGGTCTCCTGGGTTGGGGCCTGACCGGTTTGCTGCCATCCGGGTCGTCCCCCCAAGAACTTGTAGCGATAACCCTGGTTGTCGCGCTGCACCAGGCAGGAGTCGCCCCCATCACCGGTGTTGAACATGCAGGCGGCAGGCACGTAAACCGAGAGCCCTCCGTTGTTGTCGATGGCCCAGTTCCGGGCGAGGTTGAGGGCTCGCACGGTGGCGGCACTCACCTGGGCGAGCACTGGAGCGCAGGTGAGCAGGGCGGCAGCAGTTGCTGCTGCCAGAAAGAGTCGGCGCACAGCCATGGTGGACAGGGATGCTGCTGCCAAGTCTGGCGAGGGTTGGCGGGCCTGGCTGCAGTTGTTACTTCAGGGGCACCACGCCACTGCTGCTGCCACAGAGCTTGGTCGGACAGCCATTGCTGCCATAGATCGCATCATCGGGCGAGAGGCAGCCCAGTCTGTTTTTGCTGGCCACCTGTGAGGGTTCGATGCGCAGCGGTTGCGTGGCCGCTTCGCTGGGATTCACCAACAAGCGGCAGCTGTTGGCGGTCGCCCAGCTGGTGACGCCCGCATCCCCATTAATGGCCGCCGGTGTGCCGCCCCCTTTGATCAGCTCGAGGGGGGAGTAGCTCTGGGCAGCGGCCCGAGTCGGCGCCAGGCCGTTCAGCCCTGGGCTAATCAGCAGCAGCAACAGCCAGACCTTTGCGGAAGGCATCATGGCCTGCACAGTGGCTTTCATTTTGACGCAGGCGCTCAGCGATGTCGGAATCCTTGATTGAGCAATTGGCCCAGGAGTCGTTCGCTTTCGACGGTTCGTCACGGGATCCTGAGCGCAACTGCTGGATGGTGGTTCACCGGCACATCCACGGCTCCCTGCCGAGTGAATACGACATCCGTGAGGTCGATGAAGATCTCTATTTGGCGGTGTTATCCAAGCGCCGTTCGCTGGAGGTTTCCTGATCCTCTCCACCGCCTGTCAGAGGCGGAATGGCCGGAACTGCTGCCCGCTTGAGAAAGTCGACCACGGCCTGAGCCCTGGTGTTGCTAAGTGGGTTCGCATCAGCCATCGCCGGAATGCTGGGGCTCAAGGTCACCATGACTCCCCTCTCCACCCCTGGCAAGGCACTAAAAAAGCCGCCCCCTTGGGGCGGCTTGGTGGAGCGAACGGGGAGTGGTGATCAGGCCCAGCCCTTCTGGCTCATGGACTCCACGTAGGCAGCCACGTCGGCGATGTCACCGCTGCTCAGCTTGCCGCCGAAAGCAGGCATGGCGTTCTTGCCATTGGTGACTTGATACTGGATGGCTTCCTCGTGACCGGCGCTGTAGTTAGCGAGGTAGGACTCGAGGGCCTCTTTCTTGAGGGTGCGCTCGGCGTTCACCACGTTGCCGCCGCCCATGTGGCAAGCAGCGCAGTTGGCGGAGAAGATTTGAGCGCCGTGGTCGGCATCAGCGGCGAAGCTGGGGGTGGCACCCAGCACCAGCGCCAGGCAAAGGGCAATCAGGGAAAGAAGACGGCGCATTGGAGCTCGTGCAACCTGATCAAATTAAGGGGCTGATGCGACCTCTGTGCTGCTTGCTGCAGAGGTTCGCAACATTTGAAACCTCCTGTTGTGATCAGGGCTCCGATCAGCCTCGATGGCGTAGGCCCGCGTCCTCAAAGACGGCCTCCAGGGTGGGTGCATGGCTCACCAGGCCGAAGCGTTCCGGTGGGCTGATGGGTTCGTGGATGAAGTGGCGCTGGCGGATGGAGAAGCGATCCCAGGCATTCACCTCGATCCGCAGCAGCTTGATCAATCCCTCGATCAACCAGCCCTGCAGGTCGATCCCAACGGGGGGCAGCCAGCTGCGGCGCCAGCGGCAGAGCCGACCGACCGTCTCATTCACGCTGACGGCCGGCTGACCCAGCACAAGGCGACGCACCGAGCCTTGGCCTAGTTCAGGGTTGGCCTGGTGGGGATGGGTGGCCAGGTGAACGCAGACCTGGGCAATGTCGGCGGCGTGAATGAAGTGGAAGGAGGCATCGGCCCGGAGCCATTTCGCCAGCCAGAGCCACTTGGTGCCTTCCTGGAGGCCGGCGGTGAGATAGCTCGTGGGAAAGCGCCCGCCGCCATCCACGCGGCCGCCAAACACCAGGGTGGGGAACACGGCCACGATCCGAGTCGCAAGGGGATGCTGCTCGAGTTGCTCCAGGCACTGGGCCTTGGTCTGGATGTATTCAGTGCCGTAGGCCATGGCCTCAGGCAGCAGCTCCAGATCGCGGTTGAGGATGCTGGCGGTGGAGAAATACACCACTTGCTCCAGCACAGCAGGATCTGCGGCAGCGAGCATCTGTTTGACCGCCACCACATTCACCTGCTGCGCCCGCTCGGGATCACCCCAGGCGGTGGCGGTGTGAATGATGCGAGTGGCAGAGGCAATCAGAGCGCGATGGGGTTCCGGATCGCGCAGGTCTCCCACCAGGAGAGTGATGCGCGGGTCATCGGAGGGAACCGCCGTGAGCTTGGCTGGATCTCTGAGCCACAGCAGCAACTGCGCATCGGTTTCCCGATAGAGCAGATCCGCAATGTGTTGACCAACGCAGCCACTGGCTCCGGTAATCAGGATGCGCGCCGGAGCCGAACTCAAGCTGCCGCTCCGATGCGCTCCATCACGCTCTTACCCGCCTCGAAGAAGAACTGACCGTTCTCTTCCGGGGTGCCGGGCAGGATGCCGTGGCCCAGGTTGAGGATGTGCTTGCGGCCACGGGCCTTGCGCACGGTGTCGTCGATGCGCTCCTGGATGGCCTTGTGGCTGCCGAACAACAGACCCGGATCCACATTGCCCTGCACGCCCACGTGCTCAGGCAGGCGGGCCAGACCCTCGGCCATGTCAACAGTCCAGTCGAGCGACACGATGTCGACGCCGGTGCGAGCCATGCGCTCGATCACACCAGCGCTGCCAGAGATGTAGAGGATGAAGGGGGTATCGGGGTGGGTCTGCTTCACCAGATCCACCACCTTCTTCTGATACGGCGCCGCGAAGGTGTCGTAGTCGGCGGGGCTGAGCTGGCCGGCCCAGGAATCGAACATCTGCACCACTTGGGCGCCGGAATCGATCTGATAGCGCAGGTAGGCGGCGATCGATTCAGCGAAGTGATCGAGCAGCTTGTGCAGCAGCTCAGGCTCGCGGAAGGCCATCGCCTTAATCACTGCGTAGTTCTTGCTGCTCTTGCCTTCCACCACGTAGGCGGCCAGGGTCCAGGGGGCACCCACGAAACCGAGCACGGCGGCCTGGTTGCCCACAGCGCTGCGCAGGCGGGTGAGCACCTCACCCACGAACGGCATGCTCTCGGCAGGGTTGAGTGCATGCAGGGCCTCCACCTGGGCCATCGTGCGGATTGGGTCGTGGATCAGCGGACCCTTGCTCTCCACGATGTCGAAATTGATCCCCATCCCAGGCAGCGGGGTGAGGATGTCGGAGAAGAGGATCACCCCATCCGGCTTGAAGGCCTCGAAGGGCTGCATCGAGATCTCAAAGGAGAGATCGGGGTTTTCGGAGCGTTCACGGAAGCCGGGGTGGCGGTCCCGCAGATCGCGGTACACCTTCATGTAGCGGCCGGCCTGGCGCATCATCCACACCGGAGGACGCTCCACCTGCTCACCTCGGGCGGCGCGCAGCAGCAGGGGGGCGGTTTCGGTCATGGGCGATGGGGATGCGAAGCGCGAACCTACCCGAAGGAGTTCCCGATCGAGGCCGTCCAGCCACCGGTCTCCTGCGCTTCGTCACGAACTTCAGCATCCCGTTCCTGGCTTCGCTTCTCATCCCGTTGGAACACCAGCACCGAGAGCGGAGGCAGGCAGAGATCGAGGGAATGCTCGTAGCCGTGGATGCCCCATTCATCGGTGAACTTGCCCCCAAGGTTGCCGAGGTTGCTGCCGCCATAGCGCTCGGCGTCGGTATTGAGCACCTCGGTGTAGAAGCCCTCCAGCGGAACACCGATGCGGTAGTGGGAGTGGCTCTGGGGGGTGAAGTTCGCCACCACAACCAGCCAGCGGCCGGTGGTGCTCTCCCGACGCATGAAGCTGATCACGGAGTGGCGATTGTCATTGCAGTCGATCCACTGGAAGCCGAATTCCTCAAAGTCGTCGCGCCAGAGGGCGGGTTCGGCTTTGTAGAACACGTTGAGATCATCCACTAGGCGCTGCAGGCCCAGATGGGGCTCGTACTGGAGCAGATCCCACTGCAGATCACCCCAGACATTCCATTCGGCCCGCTGCCCGAACTCCATCCCCATGAAGATGGTTTTCTTGCCGGGGTGGGTCCACATGTAGGCCAGCAGGGCGCGCACGTTGGCGAACTTCTGCCAGTCGTCACCAGGCATCTTGTGCAGCAGGTTGCTCTTTCCGTGCACCACTTCGTCGTGGCTCAGGGCCAGCATGAAGTTCTCGGTGTAGGCGTACCAGATCGAGAAGGTGACGTTGTTCTGGTGGAACTGCCGGAACCAGGGGTCGAGCTCGAAGTAATCGAGCATGTCGTGCATCCACCCCATGTTCCACTTGAGGTTGAAGCCCAGGCCGCCCATGTCGGTGGGCTTGGTCACCATCGGCCAGGTGGTGGATTCCTCCGCAATGGAGAGGGCGCCGGGGAAGTGCTGGAACAGCACATGGTTGGCCTGCTGCAGGAACTGAACGGCTTCAGTGTTCTCGCGCCCCCCGTGCTCGTTGGGGATCCATTCGCCGTCGGGCCGCAGGTAGTCGCGGTAAAGCATCGAGGCCACCGCATCCACGCGGATGCCATCGATGTGGAACTGCTCAAACCAGAACACAAGGTTGGCAACAAGGAAGTTGCGCACCTCATTGCGGCTGTAGTTGAAGATCAGCGTGCCCCACTCCTTGTGCTCGCCGATGCGTGGGTCCGCGTGCTCGTAGAGGTGGGCCCCATCGAAGAAGGCCAGGCCGTGGGCATCTTTGGGGAAGTGCCCCGGCACCCAGTCGAGGATCACGCCGATGCCTTCGGCATGGCAGCGGTCGACGAAGGCCCGGAACTCATCGGGTTTGCCAAAGCGGCTGGTGGGGGCATACCAACCGGTGACCTGATAGCCCCAGGAGCCATCGAAGGGATGCTCCGAGATGGGCATCAGCTCGATGTGGGTGAAGCCCCGAGCCTTCACGTAGGGGATCACCCGATCCGCCAGCTCGGCGTAGGTGAGTAAGCGGGCGCCAGGCTTGAGGTCCGCGGCGGGTACCGGAGGCCGGGCGCTGCCATCGGCCTCGATGAACGGTTCATCGGCGCTGGCATGCATCCAGCTGCCCAGGTGCATCTCGTAGACCGCGATCGGCTGGTCGAGCGGATTGCGGTTGTCCCGCTCTTCCATCCAGGACCGGTCAGACCAGGGGAACGCCCCCAGGGATTCGACGATCGAGCCGTGGTTGGGGCGCACCTCATGGCGGAAGCCATAGGGATCCGCTTTCTGGTAGCAGTGCCCTTGCTGGGTGCGGATTTCGTATTTGTAGATCTCTCCGGGCTGGAGCCCTGGAATAAACAGCTCCCAGCCGCCGCCCAGGCGGGATTGCATGGGATACAGGCGGCCATCCCAGCCGTTGAAATTGCCCAGCACGGACACGCTGCGGGCATTGGGGGCCCACAGGCAAAACATCACCCCGGAGACACCGTTCAGGCTGGTGACATGGGCACCCATCCGTTGCCAGATGTGGTGGTGGTTGCCTTCTGCGAACAGATGGCGGTCCAGCTCACCCATCCATTCCTCACGGAAGGCCCAGGGGTCATGGCAGACATGTTCGATGCCTCCCCGCAAGACCCGCACCTGATAGCCACTGCCGGGGTCCTGGGGGACTTCCGCTTCAAAGATCCAGGGGTGATGGGGGTTCCCCATCGCAATGGAGTTGCCGTCGCACAGCAACTCCACCCGTTCGGCATCAGGCATCCAGACCCGCACCACCCACTGCCCGTTCTCGAGCGGGTGGGGCCCCAGCACGGCTAGAGGGTGGTCGTGGCGGCACTCGGCCAGGCGCTGAGCGTCGTCCACCATCCAGTCGAGCTGAGCCAGCACAGGTTCAAGCGCAAAGCGTGGCTGGGAGCTTAAGCCGGTTTTCTTCAGCGCACTGGCGCGACGGCAGCCGGTTCCTCAGGAAAATCGACCCCGGTGATCTCGTTTTGATCGTTGAGGATCACGTAGAGGTTGTCGCTCAGGCGGTTGAAATCCACATTCACCAGCACCAGACGCATGTCTGGAGTGGTTTCCGCTTCCACCACGCGGCCCACCTTCTGGAACGTTCCGGTGATCCGCTGAAGGCCCAACCACTTGCGTTGGAGCGCATCGGGGCTGATCTCCTTTTGGAAGCTGGGACTCAGGAAGCTGTGGGCCGTGATGAAGTTGCCGGTGCTCACAGCCACGACGAATTGCCGGGCCACATCACTGGAGGCATCGTCGGCCCGGTCGACGTAGTAGCGCTCAAGCCGGCCATCGCCGTTGAGCACCATGAACACCACCCGCTTGCCTGCGGTGGTGTCGAGTTCTGCTTCCACCGTGCTGCTGCCCATGCCGCTGCGCACGCTCAGCAGTTCAAAGCTGAGCACCTTGGGCTGCGTGCGCATGGTGGCGGCGATCAAGCTTGGGCTGGTAATGGCCTGCCGCTCCGGAGAGAACTGGGCGTAGCGCGCATTGGCATCCCCGCTCTGCACGGCCTTGAGAATGCGCAGCGCGGCGGCCCTGGCTTGATCCACAGTGAGGTTGTTGGCCGCCTGGGCCTGGGCCAACGCCGGTGCGCTGGGCAGCACGCCGGGTGCCATCACGGTCAGGGTCAAGGCACCCAGACCGGCGGTGAGAAGGCGCAGCTGGCGCAGCATGGAGAGGGGCTGTGAGTGGCGCTCAGTTTGCCCCAACCATCGGGCGAATGCTGAAGCTGGCGTTCTGCAGCCCCAGGGTCACGCTGATCACCCGGTGCCGTGATCCGCTCGATCCCTCCGGCAAGGAGCCGTTGCCTGGGTTAACGGCGATCTGAGGCCAGGCAGCCAGACCGATAGAGAGCCTGAGCTGGGCACCGGCTTGCAGATCAACCAGCACAGGCTGCAGTGCGATGCAACGGCGTTGTGGGATCAGGCACTCCTCTCCAAGGAAGCGGGCCACTCCAGTGCACAGCTGCATCACGCGGCCCTCGGCCGTGACCAGCGATAGGGCGAGGCAAAGGTCAAAGCCTGGTTGATCCGCTGCGGCATCGATCTCCAGCAGGGGTTGTCCCAGGAGTTCGCACGGCTCCGCTAAGGGCGCGCTGGTGAAGCAGGCCACATCGGAGCGTTGATCCAGATCGCTCCGCTCCACCACTCCGGCATCCAGCCCCAGGTGCCCGCCCCGTCCCGGTAGCGGGCGCCAGGGGTCGTGCACCAGAGCCACCCGCCCTCCCGCTTCCTCGCCCAGCTGCCCCTCATCGCTTCGGATCGCCGCCAAGCCGTTGCTGGAGAGACGCCAGCGCTGCCCGCTGCACTGATCCGGGGTGCGCGCTTTCCACGCACCGCTGCGGAGTTCTTGCATCAGTGCGCTGGGGAGGCTCGGGTCGCTGGACTCAGCGCAGAGGTGCGCTTTAAAAAAAGAGAGCTGCAGGGCATCAAGGCCGCCGCCCCAGTTCAGATGGCTCCAGGCCCCCACGCGCAACAGCGGACTCGACCCCGCCGCTCGGCAGCGTTCCCACAGATCCAACACACCCCGCAGATGGGGGTCATGCCAACCCCCGATCAGAAGCATGGGCCGCTGCCACAGGGCAGGGGGCGGTGCATGGAGACGCCACCCCTCGCTTGTGCGGGGATCCAATCGCAACCAACCGAGGCCCATTCCATCGGGATCGAAGCGCTCCAACAGGCTTCGGCCGTTGTCGAGAAACTGCCCACTCTCGAGAGCTGATCGGATCTCCTGCCAGCCCTGCTCATCGCCGCGCCGTTGACAGCCCTGGGCTGCAAGTTGCAGGCCCCAGCCCACGCCGAGCGCCCACCAGTGGCATCCGCCTTCACTGGCCCAGTGCAGCCGTTCATCCAGCCCGGCCATGGCCGGTGCCAGGGCATCCGGCAGCTGGTCTGGGTCACGCAGCAGCAGTTGACTCAGCCCCTGATAAGAGAATCCGTAGCTTCCAACCCGCCCATCACACCAGGGTTGTTGCCGCATCCAGGCCACTGTGCTGGAGCCATCGCAGGCTTCCTGGCAAAAGCCCTGAAAGGTTCCCTCCGAATCGCCACGCCCCCGCACGTCTTGCACCACCACCGCAAATCCGGCTTGGGCGTACCAGGAGGGATGGGCGTAGGTGACGGTTGAGGCGATCGCCCTCCCGTAGGGCTGCCGCATCAACAGAGCCGGCCACGGGCCTTCACTCTCAGGCATCCAGACCCTGCAGCTCAGGGAGATGCCGTCTGCGCAGCGAACCTGATCGTCGAAGACCGCCACAGCGGCTGATCAGCGGATTTCGGGGCAGTAGAGGCCCACCACATAGGTGGAGAGAATCTCTGCGTCGGTGTTGCTCAGCCCCTGCTGTTGTGCGATCTGCGCCACCGCCTCGGGAGAGTTATAGGAAAGCCCCTGGGCGTTGATTGCGCGTAGTTGGCTGCAGAGGGCCTTGGCTTTCTGGGGGTTCTGCTTCACCGATTCCAGCAGGCTGGAATTCGCCCAGACTGGTGACAGGCCGCTGAGCAGAGTTGAGCCCAAAATCAAGGCCTTGAGGTGTGCACCAATCCCGGCTTTGTTCACGGCTTGAACGACAGCGATGGTGTTCTGTGTCACACCATCATTTGAGATTGCTGCTTGCTGCTTTGTGTTCTCCAAGGGTCACTTCATCGAGCGACTGAGGTGCCGTTGGGCTCGGCTGATCCAGTCGCGCACATCCGCGGGGCTGATCCGAGCGGGCGCCAGGCCTGTTAAGGAGCGTTCCAGCCGTCCCAGTTGGGTGATCAGCTGTTGGGGTGAGCTCTGGGCGAGGCCTCGGCTGCTGGCAATGCCGGCATAGAGCAGTAGAGCGGCCTGATAGGGCTCCAGCTGGAGCTCGACGACCAGTTGGGCCTGGCCGCGCAGTTTGCGCAGTTGGCGTTCCAGGGCACCGCCGCGGCGGGAGAGTTGATTCAGTGCTGCATCGCTCAGGCCTGCGATGGAGGCCCAGCTGCAACAGCCAGCCTCTTGCAGCACCAGCTGCTCCCGCTTGAAGTGGGGCGGCAAGGGGTAGGGCGATGGGAGCGCCTCGCTCAACGGCTTCCCGAGCGGCTCACCACCATCGAACCGTCGGCCCAGGTGCGCTGTGCCTTGGCCAACACCACCGGACGGTCGGTTCCCCCGCCCTGCGCTTCTACGCGCCTGAGGCGGACTTCGGTCACAGGGCCTTTACGGCCGCTGCCCCTGAGGTTGCGCGCCACCTGCTCAACGGTGGGTTCATAGCTCGACGCCGGCAGGTCGGCCGGCGCTGCTGCCACCACCAGATCAGATCCGTTGTCAAAGACAACGGGCACGCTCACCGCTCCTTCAATGGACACCCGGGGCGCGTAGCTCACGGCGAAGGCCAGGCACGAGAGCGACAGGAGCACGGTGAAGCTGGTCACCCCCACCAGGCGAAAGCGAAAGCCCCAGCCCGCCAGGAAGGCCACCAGGGTCAAAACCAGCAGGCCACCACCCGCGATCCCCAGCCATTCACCAGCTGTAAGCAAAAGGGGATCGGCGCGCATTGGGAATGTCCCTGACCTGGAAACGCCTTTATATTGCGCCCTTCCCAGTCCCCAAGACCCACGGGCCTGCCGCGCCGCCGACTGACTCTCCGACCGCGCGGGCCTTTGGCCTCCTCCCTGCCAGTGGTGTTTCTGGCGGCGGCAGGTGTCGCGCTGACCTGGGTGGCCCTCGACCGTTTCGTGGGCTGGCAGTACGCCCTTCGCAAACCCTGGCTCGAATCCCTGGCCAGTCGCTCGATGGGGAATCCGCTCCGCCTTGGGCCCTATGGCGGGTTGCGCCCCCTGGGCCTGGCGGCCGGCCCCAGTCGTTTCCTGCCCGCTTCGGACAACCCCTCAACGATTGAGGTCAGTGCCGTTTCGGTACGGCTGGCGCCCCTCGCCAGCCTGCTGGAGCGCAATCTGGTCTTGCAGTTTGAACTTGCAGACGGCCGCGTTGATCTGCGCCGCAACAGCAAAGGCTCCTTCTGGCGGTTGGGGGTCACCCCACCTTCCAGAAGACCGCCGCGGGTCAGTCTGCGCTTCGCCCTGGCCAATCCAGCCCGCCTGACGCTGCATGCCGGCCGCGGCACACGTCTGGATCTGCGTTTCGCAGGTTCGCTCGCTCTGAACCTGCCGCGCCGCCAACTGTTCACTCAGGTGCGTGTTTCGGAGCCGAAGGGAGGGCGCCTGGCCTTGGTCGCCCACTCCAACTGGCAGAACCAGCAGTGGCGGGTGAAGCTGCGCCCCGATGCTCTCCCGCTGGAGCCGTTGCTGCCGCTGCTGCCCGATGGGTTGCAGGCGCAGCTGAGCGGTCGACTTCAGGGACAGCTCCACGGTGCGTTGACCTTTGAGCGCTCCGAGCGATCCAACCGCTGCCAGGGCCAGCTCCAGCTCCAGAAGCTTCGCTGGAGCCCGGCCTCACTGCGCCAACCCCTGCAGGCCTCCAGCCTTGATTTGCGCTGCACCCCCACGGAGCTGCGCCTGGCCCGATCTCCCCTCCAGTGGGGCCCTTGGCGCGGGCAGCTGCAGGGGCAGTTCCAACTGGTTGGACGCCGCAGTGGAAGGCTCGAGCTGACCCTCAATGCCGAAAGTCGCCAAGCGCAGCAGCGCCTCAAGCTCCAGCTCGGCGGCCCCTGGCGAGATCTCAATCTCGACCTCGATGGCCAGTTCAGAAACGCCTCGCTGCGCGCCAACGCGCGTTTGCGCAAGAGCGATCGCTGGACCCTTGCCCTACCCCAACTGCTGCTCCGCCAGGGTGGTGGTGAGCTGCGCCTCGCCGGCGAGCTGTTCCCAAGGCTGGAGTTGCGCAGCCAGGGCCTGCGCCTGGGACCGCAGCAACAGAAGGTCTGGGGTTCCTTGCTGGGCCGTCAGCCTCAGCTGCAGGTGGTGCTGCGTCAGGTGGGGGGGTGGAGCAAGCCGCAGCTCCAGCTGGATCTCCGTCAGGCCTCCAACCCGCTGCTGGGTTCCCTGGCTGCCCAGTTGCGTTGGCGTCCTGGCCAGATCGCCTTGGAGGGTTTGCGCTCTCCTTACCTCCAGGCTCAGGGGCTGTGGCGTCTACAGGGCAACGCCGCCGGGCCACTGCAGCTTGATCTCGATCTCAAGGCGTTCCCACTCACCCGGCTCAGTGCTCTGGTCGGTAGTCGTTTGCAGGGAAGCCTCGATGCCCGGGGCCGGGTGAGTGGTTCCCTCGCGCAGCTCAAGCCTGATCTGCAGCTGCGGGCCCATCGCCCCGGGGTGGGCCCGCTCTGGTTCGAAGAAACCTGGAGCGGAAGTCTTCAGCCCACCACGGGAGCAGGGCTCCAGTTGCGGCTCAGTCCTCATGCCTCCCCCCTGCCGGGGCTCCTCTGGGCCCAGCTCGATCGTCGCTGGCTTCCGAGCGAGGTGCGCCTTGAGCGCGGGGATGGCCTGCTGCGTTTTTCAGGAACACCTCGCCGCTATAGCTGGAGTGCTCAGCGCTTTCCCCTCAGCGGTCTGCAGCTCGCCCTGTGGCCGCAGGCAACCCATCAACCCCTCTCAGGTTTGCTCTCCGGCGAGGGGTTGCTGGATTTGCAACCTCTCTGGATCCGTGCCGATGTGGCGGTGCAGCAGCCCCAACTGCTGGGTCTGTTCGGTCGCCAGCTCCAGGCCCAGGGCGAATTCCGCAATAGACGTTTCCAGCTCAGCGGTCGCTTCGGTGCGCTTGGCAGCGGCTCGATTGGAGCTCGCTTGCGTGGCGAGCAGGGCGGCCCGCTTTGGTTGCGCCTGGAGGGACGCGGCCTCAACTCCCAGACCCTGCAGGAGCTGCTGGCGGCCGCCCCCCAGTGGCGTGGAGCCCCCCTGCTGCCCAGAGGATCGGCCACTGACCTCAAGAGCGTTTCGATTCGTACCCAGAACTGGTCCGTGGCCGAGCAGCTGCAGGCGTTGGCCTTTGCCCAGCAGGACCGCGCGGTGCGGCAGCGCCTGCGCGCTGAGGCGACGCAGCGGGCATCGCTGCAGGACCTTCAGGGCCTGATGAATGCCGACCTCACCCTGGTGGGGCCGAGGCCTGATCGCCTCTTCATTGATCTGGCAGCCAGTGGTCACCTCTGGCTGCAAGGGCCAGAGAGTGATCAGGCGCTGACGCAGCAACGCCTGCAGGTGCGGTTGAAGGGTCCCCTCAGCGAGGGGGGCAGTTTTGACCTTCAGCAGGTTCCCCTGGCTCTGCTCGCCCTGGTTGCGCCCGTGCCTGATGGCCTGCGCGGAAGTTTGGGAGCCCAGGGGCGTTACAGCCTGGCTCGCGGCCGGCGCCGCTCGGAAGTGGAGTTGAACCTCAGCCTGCAGGACGCCTCCCTGGCGGCCCAGCCCCTGCAGCTGGAGCGGGGCCAGGTGCGCCTCGACGGAGATCTCCTGAGCCTCGATTGGCAGCTCCGCAGTGGCAGCTCCCAGGAGGCAGTGGATCTCAAGGGACAGATTCCCCTCGTGGCTTCACAGCAGGGCTTGGAACTGCGGATGGCCAGCCGTGGTGATGGCCTGCGTTTTCTCTCTTACCTGGCCGGTCCTGGTCTGCAGTGGCGCCAAGGCAGTGCTGACCTTCAGTTGCTGGTGCGGGGCTCCTTGCTGCAGCCGGTGGCCAACGGCTTCCTGCGCTTCAGCGACGGCGATCTGCAGCTGGCTGGGCAACGGGTGCAAGACCTCGACGCCATCCTGCTGTTCGACTTTTCTTCCCTTGAGCTCCAGAGCCTGACGGCCCGGGTCGGGGAGAAGGGTCGCCTCAGCGGTACTGGAGCGTTGTCGCTCTTCCAGCCGTCTTCCGATCTCAGGCGCCGCCTGCGTTTAACGCTGGTGCAAGCCCCGTTCAAGCTGGCCCGCATGGCCGCCCAGGCCGATGGAGATCTGCTGATCGGCGGCAGCCTGCTGCGCCCCGTGATCAGTGGTGAACTCACCATGAGCAACGGATCGATCAACGTTCAGCCTGGCCAATTGGCCACAGAAGCCGCTCCCACCCGGCCGGTGTCGATGCCGGCCCTGTTGGAGTCGAACTGGGACTTCAACCAGCCGTTGCTGGTGATGGGACAACAGCTGGAGAGCACCACCAGCCAGGACCTGCGCGCCGCCGTGCCCAGCCTCCGCTTCCTCAGCTTCAACGGCTTGCGCTTGCGCTTTGGCCGCGACCTGCGGGTGGAGGTGCCGAATGTGCTCAACTTCCGCACCGCCGGACTGCTCACCCTCAATGGTCCGATGGATCCCTCGATCCGCATCAGTGGCGTGGTGCGCCTGCTGAGTGGTCGCCTTGGACTGTTCACCACCACCTTCAGCCTCGATCCCGATTCCCCCAACGTGGCGGTGTTCACGCCTGCTCTGGGCCTGATTCCCTATCTCGATGTAGTGCTGCGCACTCGAGTGTCCGATTCCTTGCCAGTGGCGAGCGGCATCGATCGATCCAACCTCTACGACTGGAACCTCAACGGTGCCTTCAGCAGCTTTGACCAGTTGAGGCTGGTGCGTGTTCGCGTTGAGATCGCTGGCCCCGCCGATCGACTGGCCCAGAGCATTCGTCTCACCAGTACCCCTCCGCTGCCTGAAGATCGACTGCTGGCTCTGGTCGGTGGCAACTCCCTGGTGGGCTTGGTGGGTGGCAATGCCGGTGCTGCGCTGGCCACGGTGGTGGGACAGTCGCTGCTTTCACCGGTGGTGGGGAGCCTGACGGAGTTGCTGGGGCAGCGCCTCACCTTCGCGCTCTATCCCACCTATGTGTTGCCCAATAATTTCGATGCCGAATCGAATCGCTCCGGGCAGGTGCCCTCGCAGCTGGTGCTGGCCTCGGACATCGGCCTCGACATCACCGAGCGTTTCAACGCCTCGGTTCTGGCGGCTCCCAATCGCAGTGACATCGCTCCGCAGATGACCGTGCGCTACCAAGCCAAACCCTGGCTGGGCCTTCAAACCTCGATCGATACGGAATCGCGCTGGCAGACCCAGATGCAGGTGTTCTTCCGCTTCTAAGTTGAAGCCATGACCCAACTGATCGGGGTGGACCTCGGCGGCACCGCCATCAAGCTGGGCCGTTTCAACCGCGATGGCGAGCTCCTCGCCGAGCTGGAGGTCCCTACCCCTCAGCCCGCCATGCCGGGGGCAGTGGTGATGGCATTGGTGGAGGCGATCGAGAAACTCGACCCTGAGCGACGGGCTCCCTGGGTGGGAGTGGGTCTTCCCGGACCCATGGATGCCGCCGGTCGGGTGGCACGGGTTTGTATCAACTTGCCGGGTTGGCAGCAGGTGCCCTTGGCGGAGTGGTTGGAGCCGCAGTTACAGCGTCGGGTCACCCTCGCCAACGATGGCAACTGTGCCTTGATGGGAGAGGTCTGGCAGGGAGCCGCCAGGGGCTACAGCGATGTCCTGCTGCTGACCCTGGGCACCGGAGTCGGGGGAGGGGTTCTGCTGAATGGTGTGTTGCTCACCGGTCATGCCGGTGCGGCCTCCGAGCCCGGTTTGATCTGCGTCAACCCCGAGGGACCGCCCTGCAACAGCGGTAACCGCGGCTCGCTTGAGCAGTACTGCAGCATTGGCGGCCTGCGGCGTCTGGCGGCTGAGGCGGGCGCCCCTGACCAAGATCCCCGCGCCCTGGCCCAGCTGGCGGATCAGGGCGATGCCCAGGCCCTTGCGATCTGGCAGAGCTATGGACGCTGGCTCGGCATCGGGCTCAGCTCCCTCATCTATGTGCTCACTCCCAAATTGGTGTTGGTGGGGGGTGGCCTTAGTGCCGCCAGCCGCCATTTCCTACCGATCGCGCAGCGGGAGTTGGAGCAGAGGGTCCAGGCCGAGAGCCGTCAGGGCTTGGAGCTGCGGGGCTGTGCCCTGGGCAATGGAGCCGGTCGCCTTGGAGCGGCCCGGCTAGCCCTCGAGCGCTTTGGCCAGGATCGACTGGGATGATGCAGGCTTGCGAGCTGCCTGGTTGTGAGCGTTCCTGATCCATCGCCCGCCTTGCTGCAGCGCGCCGCAGGCGTGCGCACAGCGGCGATGGCCCTGGGCCGTTTGAGCGACCAGCAGCGCCGCGACGCCGTTTTGGCCATGGCGAGCGCCCTGGAGGCCGAAGCCGACACGATCGTGGCGGCCAATCAGCAGGATCTGGAGGCCGCGGCAGCTGATGGACTGCCTTCCGCTCTGGTGGCCCGGCTGAAGTTGGACACCATGAAACTCCAGGGTGCGATCGCTGGGGTTCGGCAGGTGGCGGATCTCCCCGATCCCGTTGGCGTGCGACAGCTGCACCGTGAGCTCGACGATGGACTTCTGCTCGAGCGCTTCAGTGTTCCCCTGGGGGTTCTGGGGGTGATCTTTGAGGCCCGCCCGGATGCGGTGATGCAGATCGCTTCCCTGGCGATTCGATCGGGCAATGGGGCGATTCTCAAGGGAGGACGTGAAGCCAGTCGCAGCTGTGCAGCGATCCTTCAGGCCCTTCAGGAGGGCCTGAAGGCTTCAGCGGTGTCTGCCCAGGCCCTCGATCTGCTCACTTCGCGGGAGGAGAGCCTGGCCTTGCTCAAGCTGGATGGCCTGGTGGATCTGATCATCCCCCGTGGTTCCAATGAGCTGGTGCGTTTCATTCAGGACAACACCCGCATCCCCGTGTTGGGCCATGCCGATGGCATCTGCCACCTTTACGTGGATCAAGAGGTCGATCTGGCCCAGGCCGTGCGCATTGCCGTCGATGCCAAGACCCAGTACCCCGCCGCCTGCAATGCGATTGAAACCCTGCTGCTGCACCGCCTGACGGCTGAGGCCTTCCTCGATCAGGCCCTACCGGTGTTCCGGCAGGCAGGGGTGCAGCTGCGCGGTGATGCCGCCAGTCAGGCCCTTGGGATCAAGGTCGCCGCCGATGACAGCGACTGGAGCACCGAATTCTCGGATCTGGTGCTCTCGGTGCGGGTGGTGGCTGATCTGGAGGAGGCCCTTGAGCACATCCGGCGCTACGGATCCAGGCACACTGACGCCATCTGCACCACCAACGCCGACACCGCCGAGACGTTCCTGCGCAGCGTCGATAGTGCCGGGGTCTATTGGAACTGTTCCACCCGCTTCGCCGATGGCTTCCGCTACGGCTTTGGTGCGGAAGTCGGCATCAGCACCCAAACGCTGCCGCCCCGTGGTCCGGTGGGACTGGAGGGGTTGGTCACCTATCGCTACCAACTGCGCGGTGATGGCCACATTGCGGCGGACTACGCCAGTGGCGTTCGCTCCTTCACCCATCGGGATCTGCCGCTGTGATCCCAGGCGATCACTCGGGCGATCGCATTGTGGTGCGAGGCCTTCGGCTCTGGGCCCATGTGGGGGTGCTGGAGTATGAGCGGGAGCGGGGCCAGTGGTTCGAGCTCGACCTCAGCCTGGATTGGTCTCTGGAGGTCGCTGCCGCCGCTGATGATGTAAGCCTCAGCCTCGACTACAGCCGGGCGATTCAAGCTCTGCAGCAGCAGGCCCGCGAGATCCGTTGCTGCACCTTGGAGCACTGGAGTGAGCGGATTCTCGATCTGCTGGAGCAGCTCTACGGGTCTGTGCCGATGCGCATCGAACTGCGCAAATGCCAGGCGCCTGTTCCGGGATTTGTAGGCATCGTGGCGGTGCAACGGGGCCGGCATTTCTCTGTGCATGACTGATCGCCCTCTGGTGCTGCTGCATGGGTTGTGGGATACCCCACGCTTGTTCCGTCGCCTGGAGCAGGAGCTGCTCAGGCGCCGCCCCTCGCTTGAGCTGTTTGTTCCCCACCTCCCCCATCGCTGTGGAGCGGTGCCGATCAGAGCACTGGCAGCACAGCTGGCCACGCTGATTGATCAGCGGTTTGGTCGCTCCACACCGCTCGATCTGTTCGGGTTCTCGATGGGGGGCGTAATCGGCCGCACCTGGCTGCAGGAGCACGCTGGATGGGCGCGCACCCGCCGCTTCATCTGCCTGGGCAGCCCCCAGAACGGCACGCTGAGCGCTCAGTTGGTGCCCCGGCGTTGGCTTGCTGGCATTGCGGACATGAAGATTGGCAGTGCCCTGCTGCGTGACCTCGAGCGGGATCAGGCGTTGCTGGAGCCATTGGAGTGTCACAGCCTGTTCACCGCCACCGACATCACCGTGTTCCCCGGTTGGCGTGCCGTGCTGCCGCTTGGATCTCGGCGTGCAGTACCGGTACTGACGCACCGTCAGCTGATTGTTCATCCCCGGGCGATTCAGCTGCTGGCTGATCTGTTGCTGGCACCATGATCAATAACGCTTGATGACTGCGAGATTGCCGAGATTTTCCAGCAGCTCTAACAGTTGGAGCAGACGCCCAGGTCTGTCATGTGTTTTTCGGCTTCTGCCAGCTTCACGGCATCCGCGGTCTTGATGCCCCTCGGTCTCTACAGCACCCATCTGGCCCGCACGAATCATCAGCCCAACTACGTGCCGTTGGCGCTGGTGCCTTTTTTCTTTGGTGTCCAGCAGCTGGTTGAAGGCCTGGAGTGGACGGCCATTGATCAGGGCCGCATCGAGCCTCTGACCACGCTGGGGGCCTTGGGTTTTCTCTTTTTTGCCTATTGCTTCTGGATGATCTGGATCCCGTGGAGCGCCTGGTCGATCAGTCGCAGCACCGATTCCCGCGGCTTGCAGAACCGTCTGCGTTGGGTGGCGATTGTGGCCACGGTGCTGGGCATCGCTTTCTATCTGCCGGTTGTGTTCAACCCACCGGCTGTGCAGCCGGCTGTGCACAGCACCGGCCGTTTGCTTTATGACGTCAGCAATCTGCACAGCGTGATCCATAACTTTGTGAACACCGAACCCGTAGGCGAACTGGTGTATTGGGGCTTCATTGTTCTTCCCCTGATCGCGGTTGCAGATAAGGCCGTGAAGCTGTTCGGTGTGCTGATCTTCGTTTCGATCTTCCTCACCTGGATCACCTACAGCGCCACCTTCAACTCTGTTTGGTGCTTCTACTGCGCGGTGCTTTCGATCTTTGTGATTTGGATTGTCAACCGTCCCCAGCTGCGCCGCGCATCCCAGGCCTGAGCCATTGCGGTGAATGCTCACAGCAATGCTGCATGAACTGGAACGGCTGCTCGATGGCCTTGGTGGTTGGCTGATTCGCGCTGATCTCGGCCTTGGTTTGCTCTTGGTGGTGGGGATCTCCATGTCTCTGTCCCACGTGTTTGCCCTGTTCGCCAACCGCCTGGCTGCCCGTCAGATCATTTGGCGCCTCGTGATCGACGCGCTGGTGTTGGCGGCAGCCTTTCTATTGACCAGCTCGATCGACATGGTGCTGCTTAATCTTTATGGCTCCAATCCCGTTCATCCCAGCGCGTTTGTGGATGGCATCGCTAGCTGTCTACTTCCGGCTTGTTTCTATGTCGCCGTGGCGGCTCCTTACGTCGGCGAAACGATGGGCTTGGTGATCTGGGTGTTGATGCACCTCAATGTCATCACCTTTGTGCATGTGCGTTTTGATCTGCCTTGGGATCAGGCATTGCTGCTGACGACACCGGGTTATTTGCTGGCGGTGTTGCTGGTGGCCTTGCTGTTTCGCCAGAGCTGGCAGCGGGGCTACGCGATGTTGGCTTCGGAGCTGGGGCAGCCATGAAGGGTGCCGGCCGCTTGTATCCCTGGAGCCAGCGCTTCAATTTGAAGCTCCTCCTGTTGGTGCTGGCGATCGGCCTGGGCATCAACGTGGTGGGGGTTGGGCATCTGCTGCTGGCGGTGCGCTCAGCCCTTTCACCGGCTGATCTGCAGCTGCTCTTGCACTGGATCGGCCTACTGCTGCTGGTGTTGATCCCGGCCGCCGGGATCTATTCCTTAGTGAGTGAGTTCGCCTTCTGGGAGGGCTGGCTGGAGGGCTTGCCGGCTCCATCCACGTTGTTCGATCACACGCCGGCGGTTGCGGCTTCCCATCGTTGCTACCTGGTGTATCTCGATGGCATCCATCAGTTGGAGCGCGATCACCCGCCGCGGGTCTCTGCCTTTCTGGAGTTGCTCGAGCAGCAGCTGGCGGCGGAAACCCTGCTCGTGCGAGGCCTCGAGACCTACACCGTGATGCCCGTGGCCTTAGCGGAAGACGCCGGTAGCGCCTGGTTCTGGAGGCGCTTGTTTGCGCTGCAGGAACAGCATCCCAATGGGCTGGTGCAGTTACTGGCGGCGGTGCTGGTGCAGGCCAACAACGTGATCAAGGTGGGGATCTCCTCCGATCGTCGCTATGGCCCGATCCTCAACTACGAACTGGCGTTGAAGATCAGCCTGCGGCTCGCGGAACTTGGATTTCGCCCCGGAGGCGGCAGCCGCATTGTGCTCACGGGTTACAGCGGCGGTGCGGAGATGGCGATGGGTGTGGCTGATTACCTACGCCGCATCACCCAGGCGCCGGTCAGCATCATCAGTTTCTGCGGCGTGTTCAGCGGCAATCAGGTGCTGGATCAACTCAGCGGGATCACCACGATTGTGGGCAGCAAGGATCCTGTTGCGGCCTTTGGTCGCATCGCTTATCCGGGTCGATCCCCCCTTCTGCCCCTGTCCAATTGGAATAAGGCCCTTTCAGCTGGCCGGATCCAGCGCGATTGCATTGATGGCATGAACCACAACGGCAACAGCGGTCCCTTTTCCGAGCCGTTTCGTTTGAGGGTGATCAAGGCGATCCTGGCGGCACTGGCGCTGCCCGTTGCTGCACCAGAACGAACGGGCTGTTGAGCGGTTGGCAGGTCTGGAGCCGCTCCTTGGCGCCTTTGGCAACATCCCCATGACTGCTGCCGTCATGAGGAAGAGTGAGCAGTGCGTTTCGATAGGGATCAAGCCAAGGGTCTGCGGCTGATCCCAGCTGCTGCACACGGCGGAGCAAGCGTTCCCTCCAGATCCCGCCGATCAGCACCGGGAACAGCTGACAACGCCCTTCCAGTACCTGTTGGATCAGGGCCGAGCTATCGATGCAGAACCCCAGTGAGCCATACCCCCCCTGCAGCAACTGCCGTTCACTGGCCTCCAGGTTGTGAACCAGGGCAATGACTTCCAACAGATCCATCAGCTGCAGGAGCCGTTCCCCTTCATACGGCTCACCGAGGTAGTGAACCGTGCCGTTATGGCGATCGTTTTGCCAGGGCCGATGCAGATCGTTCAGCGCTTCCCAGCCGCAAAGCCCTTCCGTGCCTTGGTAGTACTGCAGGCGAATCAGTTCCGTTGGCCCGCTCAGCTCCAGCTCCAGGCAGCTGTGGGGTAGCAGGGATTGCAGTTCCTCTCCGTCGGCGCCCAGCAGGCCGGTGCGAATCGGAAGAGCCAGTGGCACTTGGCTCCACTGGCCCGTCTCGAGGGGCAGGCAGGCCCCGAGGCCGAAGCTGGCCACACTGCAGCGCAACTGTGCCCGCGCTTGCCAGCCTTCAGCCTGCAATTGCGCCAGCCAGGAGCTGCTGGTGGTCCAGCCCTCAAAGCTCCAGGGATCGTCGCCGAGGCGATTGGCGCCGAGTCTGTTGAGCACTTGGGCTACCAGTCTGTTGAGCTGCCGCTCCAGCGAAGATTGCTCAAAGCTGAGCCCGAGGTTCTGCCACACCAGGCCTCCGCTGAGTGCTGAACCGGTGGGCGCTGCGGTGGGTGCCGCGTCGCTGCCGGCAGCGACCTCAGCGGATCGGGCAGCTGCCTGCCGCAGTTGCACGAGAGTGCTGGGGAGCGGCGGCTGGTGGCGGTTGCTCCACAGGCTCAGGGCATCGCCTTGCCCCTCCCGTGGCGCGGGAAGGAGATGGGGCAGGTCATCAGCTAACGCCGCCAGCAGCGCCGGTGTGAGTAGCCCTCGCTCCAACACCCCAGCAAGAGCCTGCAGTTTGGGCGGCAGTTGGGCCGGTGACAGCTTCCATCCGCGTGGCAAGAGCCAGAGCAGTGGCAGCAGTTGTGGTTTGTGGAGATCGTTTGCCAGGCGCTTCAGCCAATCAGAGCGGCTCAGTCCCGTGCGGAACATGCTGAGCTCGAGGGCTGTTTCAAATTCCGTGAGTGGTACCTGGCAGGGCCACTGCGCAGACAGGGCCAGGGGATCGCTATCGCGCTGAAGCAGAGCCATGGCGCCCTGAAGCTCTCACCATCCTGTGGGGTTTGCCGTCAGACGGCTACCAGGCCTGAATGGCGAATGAGGGCGTCACTGCTCGGCTGCCGGCCGCGGAAGGCTTCGAACACCTCCTTGGGATCGAGGCTGCCGCCCAGACTCAGAACGGTGTCACGGAAACGGCGACCCGTTTCACGGATCTCCTTCTCGTTCTCGAGGCCCACGTCTTCAAAGGCTCCGAAGGCATCGGCACTGAGCACCTCAGCCCACTTGTAGGAGTAGTAACCGGCCGCGTAGCCCCCCGCGAAGATGTGCCCGAAGGAGCAGAGGAAAGCGTCCTCATCGATCGGAGCCAGCACGGTGGTGGTCTCGGCAATCTGCCGGCGCAGGTCTTCGGGGGTTTGGCCGCAGCCGGGCTGCCACTGGCTATGCAGCTTGAGGTCGACAAGGGCGAAGTGCACCTGGCGCAGGGTGGCTGAGCCTCCCATGAAGGTGCGCGCCGCCAGCAGCTTGGCGTAGTCGCTCTCGCTCAGCGGGCTTCCGGTCTGCCAGTGCCGCGCCATACCCATCAAGGTGGAACGGTCGTAGCACCAGTTCTCCATGAACTGGCTGGGCAATTCCACCGCATCCCACTCCACCCCATTGATGCCAGCGGCCTGCGGGCGCTCCACGCTGGTGAGCATGTGCTGGAGACCATGTCCAAACTCGTGGAAGAGGGTTTCCACCTCTTCGAAGCGCATCAGGCTGGGGGTCTCCCCGACCGGTGGGCTCTGATTGCAGATCAGGTAGGCCACCGGCAGCACCGCTGTGCCGTCCGGCTTGCGGGAGCGCACCAGGCATTCATCCATCCAGGCGCCGCCGCGTTTGCTGCCAGGACGGCTGTAGGGGTCGAGGTAGAACGCGGCGATCGGCTCCCCGTTGTCCAGGATCTGGAAGAAGCGCACATCCGGATGCCACACGGGTGCCTCGCCATCCGCCGCCTTGATCGTGATGCCAAATAGGCGCTGGCTGAGGGAGAACAGTCCCTCCAGCACTTGGGGCAGGGGAAACCACGGCCTGAGGGCTTCACTGTCGAGCTCAAAACTCTCCTTGCGCAGGCACTCGGCCCAGAAGCTGATGTCCCAGGGGCGCAGATGATCTGCTTCCACTGCCCCATGGCTTCTGGCGCAGTTCGCCAGGGCTTCCAATTCGGCGCGGGCGATCGGATAGGCCGCCGTGCGCAGTTCTTCCAGCAGCGTTTCGACGGCCTGCTCCGACTCGGCCATCTTGGCGGCGATGCTCACTTCGGCCCAACTGGCATAACCCAGGCGACGGGCTTGTTCTCCGCGCAGCTGCAGGATCTCTTCAATCAATGGCCAGTTGTTCAGGCCATCGTCTCCCTGGCCGGAGGCCCGGCTCACATGGGCTGTGTAGACCTGCTGGCGTAGATCGCGGCGTCGGCTGTATTGCATGAACGGCGCATAGCGCGGCATATCGAGTCCCATCAGCCATGGGCCGCGTTCGGGAGTGGCCTCCGCTTCGCCGGCCTCCCGCGCAGCCTGGGCCAGTTGTCCCAGCAGGCTCGGGGGCAGGCCGTCCACTTCCTCCAGCTGAGTGAGGCGCAAGGTCCAGCCATTGGTGGCATCCAGCACCTGGTTGCCGAACCGCGTTGATAACTCCGCAAGCTTCTGGCTGGCGGCATTGAAGGCTTCCTTGGCTTCCCCCTCCAGGCCGACTCCCCGCAGCTGCATGTCGCGCAGTTCCGCCGCAAGGATGCGCTGTTGGGTGCCATCCAGCTCGGCCTGCCGCTCGTGCAGCTGCTGCAACGCCGCAAAAATGACCTGGCTCTGTCCGGCTCGGTTGCCGAATTGCACCACTGCCGCCTGCTGCTCGGCATGGGCTTCCCGAAGTGCAGCGCTGTTGCACACACCGTTGAGGTGACTGACGACACCCCAGCTCCAACGCAATCGCTCTCCCAGCCGTTGCAGGGGGTCCATGACCGTGTCCCAGCTCAGCTGTTGCTGTTGGTTCAGCGCCTGCTGCAGGTTGCTTTCCAGGGCTGAAAGTTCAGCTTCGAGTTGCTGCAGAAGTGCAGGAATGTGTTCACGAACCGCTTCTGGAGTGATCGCCTCAAAGATGGGGAGCCCTTCACCGCGCAGGATCTCCGGGTTGCTGGAGGAGGGAGCGCTGATGATCGTCATCGGAGCGAGAGGCGCGGCCAGGGGCCAAGTTGCGTCTCATTCCAACCCAAGAACAATCCCTGGCGTGGTTCAGCCGAGGGCGGGAAGCCGAAGCGCCACAACGGCGTGCTGTGCCAGGTCATTGGCCACGGCTGTTGTGGTGGCTTCATAGACATCGATCGCGACACGCGGCCAGAAGCCGATGACCAGGGTGGGAACCAGCAGGGTGAGGCCGATCAGCAGCTCCCGGGGGCGCATGTCACCGACAACAGCGAGAGCCGGGATCCTTGGCCCAAAGAACACACGCCGGCAGAGACTGAGCAGATACATCGGCGTGAGCACCACGCCGATGGCGGCGAGAACGATGGCGATCACCCGGAAACCAACGGTGAAGCTGTCGTTGCTCGTGACACCGAGGAACACGGTGATTTCACTGACGAAGCCGCTCATCCCGGGGAGAGCCAGTGAGGCCAGGGAGCTGGCCACAAAGAAGGCGAAGGTGATCGGCAGCACCTTGGCGAGCCCCCCCATGTTCGGGATCGAGAGGGTCTTGGTGCGCTCGTAGAACACACCGGTCACGAAGAACATCGCCGCGGCGATCAGACCATGGCTGATCATCTGCAACATCGCTCCGCTCATGCCAAGGCTGTCGATGGCGCCGATGCCCAGCAGCACAAAGCCCATATGGCTCACGGAGCTGCAAGCGATGCGGCGCTTGACGTTGTCCTGGGCGAAGGCGTTGAGAGCGCCGTAGACGATGTTGACGATGCCCAGCACGATCAGGGCGGGAGCGAGTTGCAGATGGGCTTCCGGCAACATCTGCACGTTGAAGCGCAGCAGGGCGTAACCACCCATCTTCAACAGCACGCCGGCCAGGAGCATCGACACCGGAGCATTGGCTTCACCGTGGGCATCCGGTAGCCAGGTGTGCAACGGGAACATCGGCAGCTTCACGCCGAATCCCACCACGAAGCCCAGATAGCAGAGCAGGCCAAAAGTGCCGCCCGGAGATCGGGCGATCAGCTCGCTGAGGTTCAGGGTGAAGGGGCCGTTCAGGGCCAGGGCCAGGCCGCTCACCAGGATCAGAAGGGAGGCGGTCGCCGTGTAAAGGATGAATTTGGTGGCGGCGTACTGCCGTTGCTGGCCGCCCCAGATGGCGATCAGGAGATAAACGGGCACCAACTCCAGCTCCCAGGCCAGGAAGAACAGCAGGAAGTCCTGGGAGAGGAACACCAGCGCCTGGGCAGAGGCCTGCAGCAGCAGCAGGGCGAAGTAGAGGCGGGTTTTCTTCTGGATGTTCCAGCTCGCCGCCACAGAGAGCAGAGTGACCAGGCCGGAGAGCACCACCAGAGGAGCCGAGAGCCCATCGGTGGCCAGGGACCATTCCAGGCCGATGGCCGGCACCCAGGCGAACCGCTCCACCAGCTGAAGGCCAGCGATGGAGCCGTCGTAATGCTGGCTGTAGACAAACAACATCAGGCCCAGGTCCGCCAGCAGGGTGACCAGGGCAATGGAGCGGGGAAGTTTCGGATCGGTTCCGTCCCCCGGCAACAGCATCAGCAGGGGAGCCACCACCGCCGGCAGCAGGGCGATCAGGCTCAGCCAGGGAAAGCTGGTTGGAGCGCTCAGCAGACCTTCGCTCAGAGCAGAGTCACCGAAGGAGCTGGAGAGCGCAGAGGACGCGGCCATCAGGGGCAGGTTGGCGTCCATCACGATGAGGGCTATCGGAAAGCGAAGGCGCGATCCCCGGTCTGCATCGAAGTCCTCGTTGGACTTGGATCCATTTCCAGAGGGAGGAACCTCGCCATCAATCTACCAGTGAGACTGATGACGCCTGGGTAGAAATACCCAGGCTTTACCCCTGCTAGGAGCGGGTTCTTTCGCTCTAGAGATGGCTCCAGCGGCTGCCACTCTGGTGCAGTTGCAGAACCTGGGAGCGGGAAGCCACCCCTGCCGCTTCCCAGGCCCTCACCATCGTTTTGCTGACCGCGTTAGCGCAGTCGCGATTGCAGAGCGCAAGGATGCTGGGCCCGGCGCCACTGATCACGCAGCCCCAGGCCCCCGCCTCCATAGCGGCTTCACGCACCTGTTGCCCCCCCTGGATTAAGCCCCAGCGGTAGGGCTCGTGGATGCGGTCGTGCATCCCATCGCCGATCAGATCGCCATTGCCCGTGCGCAGGCCCTGCAGCAGCAGCGTCAGGGAACCGAGGTTGGTCACGGCATCGCTGATGGAAATCATCTTCGGCATCACCCGCCGCGCCTCACTGGTGGAGAGCCGAATCGCTGGGATCGCCACCACCGCGATCACATCCTGGTGCCACTCGCAGCGCACCACCCGCCAGCGGTGTGAGGCCGCTCGGGCGGTCATGCACAGGCCCCCCAATAGGGAGGGCACCACATTGTCGGGATGCCCTTCGATATCGATGGCCAGCTCCAGCAGCTTTTCGCGGCTGAGCGGTTCACCGATCAGGGCGTTGGCCCCCATCAGACCAGCCACGATGGCGGTGGCACTGCTGCCCAGGCCCCTGGCGGGTGGCACGGCCAGCCTGACCCTAGCTTCCACGGCGATGGGCTCTTCCCCCGCCTCCTTCCACACCCGTTGGGCTGCCCGGTACACGAGGTTGTCGGGACCGCCGCGCAAGTGAGATCCCTCGCTGCCTTCGATCACCAGTTCAAAGCGCTCACCATCGCCTTCGATGCAGCGCATCTCGAAGCGGTTGTTGAGATCCAGGGCGGCCCCCAGGCAATCAAAGCCGGGGCCCAGGTTGGCTGTCGTGGCGGGAACATCCACCACAACCCCCTGGCCGATGCGGGGGCGGACCATACGGTCGGTTCTGCTGGGGCCAGTGTCCCACTCAGCCCATCAGCATCCGGGCGCGGCAGGCGGCGCTGAACAGGCCGGCTTCGGGGTCGGTGAGGGCATAGACGGGCACCTGCTCGATCACTGGGCTGAGGCGCCCCTTCTGCTGGAGCGGCCCCAGAAAGGCTGGCGACCTCAGCTCCTCCACCAGCTTTCCGGCGGTGCCGCCGCCCAGCCATAGCCCTCCGCTGCAGAGGGTCTGCAGGGCCAAATCCCCGGCCGTGCTGCCGTAGGCCCCCAGCCACAGATCCATGGCGCGGCGGGCCAGGGGATCGCCGGCTGCCGCGGCCGTGGCGGTGGCGGCCGGGCGATCGTTGCTGTCCCCATCGGCTAGGGGATGACCGGCGCCGCTCGGATCGGTGGCCAGCAGCCAGCGCATCACTTCGCCGAGCCCGGTGCCGCTCACCACCCGCTCGATCGACACCCGCTCGATCTGGAGATCCTGCTTCAGCCAGCACTTCAGCTGCCATTCGGCCTCGCTGCGTGGCGCAAATTCGGCGTGGGAGGCCTCACTGGCCATCGCCTGTAGTCCTGCCCCTGTCGGCACCCCGATCGCGACCCCAAGACCCGTGCCCGCTCCAAGGATCGAAACCGGCGCTTGGGGATCGGCCCCGCTCGCCGCTGGTCGCAGCAGCACGTGCTGATCGGGCTGCACGTGGGGCAGGCCGTAGATCAACACGGCGAAATCATTCACCAGATCGACCTGCTGGAGCTCGCACTGCCTGGCGAGCTCGGATTGCTCGAGCTGCCAGGGGAGATTGGTGAGCTTCACTCGCCCCTGTCGCACCGGTCCAGCCACCGCGAAGCAAGCGTGGCTGGGGCGGCTGCCGTTGGCTTCCGTGGCCAGAAAGTGATTCACCAGCTCAGCGAAATCCGCCCAATCCCCCGACGCGAAGCGCTCGGTGCGTTGTTGCCGCAGCCGATCTCCTTCGAGCGCGTAGATCGCCAGAAGGGTTTTGGTGCCGCCGATGTCGCCGGCTAGAAGGGTGGCCATCAGCCCAGGGGCAGACCTGCACTCCGATCCTGATTGGCGCGGCTCGCCGCGGCCACAAGATCAGCCAGCGCCACGCTGCCCAG
>VGPT01000014.1 GCA_016882485.1 Cyanobacteria bacterium M_surface_10_m1_298 | reverse complement strand
TGCGCATTGATCAACGCGGCGGCGGCTCGCCCAGACCGATGCCGTACCTCGCCATGGCCCGCAGCTTCAATCCCGATGAAGCCCCTGCGCCCAGCAACTCCGTGAGTTTGGCTTTGGATTACTGCCTAATCTGAAGAGATGGTGGTTTCGCCTGCCCATCGCCAGCATTGGCAGCAGCGACGCCAGGCCGAAGCCGTGGCGATTGCTGAGCGCCGTCGACTAGGAGAGCGCCAGGCCCAGGACGCTGCAGCCACATTGCGGGCGCGTTGGCCTGAGATCCAAGCCATGTGGGTGTTCGGATCGCTGCTGGAGCCTGGCTTCGGGCTTGGTTCGGATCTCGACCTCTGTGTGCAGGGCTTGCCCCATGAGGCCCTGTTAGCTGCGATGGAGTGTCTTGAGGGCCCTGGTTCAGAAGCCCAGCTCCCTGTGGATCTCGTGCGCCTGGAATCTTTGCCGCTCCATTGGCAGCAGCGGCTGCGTGATCAAGGGCGCAGGCTGCTCTGATGGCACCGCTGCCCTCCGAGCGTCGAGTGGCCGAGCTGCGCATCGACTTACAGGTGGAGCGCTCCAAGCTCAACCAACTCGTTCAAAGCCTGGATGAATTGCAGCGGCTGTGGCAGGTTCCTGAAGCTGCTAAAGAGCGCTGTGATGCAGCGGCGTTGCGCTTGCAGAGCCTCTACACCGGCATTGAGCGTTGTTTTGTTCAGATTGTGCGTGTGCTGAATGGAGGCCCGCCGGAGGGAGCTGATTGGCATCGGCGCTTGCTCGAGCGCATGGCGGTGGCCACCGAGAGCAGACCCGCCGTGCTGGATGCCTCAACGGTTCGGCCTTTGGCGGAGCTCATGCGCTTTCGGCATGTGGTGCGTCATCTCTATGCCTACGAGCTCGAGCCAGATCAGGTGTTGCGCTTGCTTCGGCAATCGCTTGATCTGTGGCCTGCTGTGGAGCAGCAGCTGCAAGCGTTTGAGTTCTGGTTGGAGGAGCTGGCTGCTGATCAGGATT
Organism: Cyanobacteria bacterium M_surface_10_m1_298; assembly: GCA_016882485.1. GTDB lineage: Bacteria > Cyanobacteriota > Cyanobacteriia > PCC-6307 > Cyanobiaceae > Vulcanococcus. The sequence continues at coordinate 32,618 of VGPT01000014.1, read as the reverse complement.
AACCCGCAGGGTTCACCAGCAGCTCCCGCAGCTTCGGTTTCAGCGCCGCAAAGGCTCGGCCTCGATGACCCAGGCTGGCTTTCTGGCTGTGGGGCATCTCCGCAAAGGTGAGGCCCGCTTCCGGCACGAAGAACACCGGGTCGTAGCCGAAGCCGCCTTCGCCGCGCGGGGCTTCCAGGATCTGGCCGGGGCAGAGGCCTTCCACGTCCAGCACCACTTCGCCCGCCGGATTGGCAAGGGCCAGGGCCGCGGTGAAGTGGGCGGCGCGCGCCTCGTCGCTGTGGGCGCCGGCCTCACTCAGTTCGCGCAGCAGGCGCTCGATCCGGGCGCTGTCGCTGTCGGCGTAGCGGGCGGAGTGCACCCCGGGAGCGCCGCCGAGGGCATCAACGCTGAGGCCCGAGTCGTCGGCCAGGGCCCAGCAGCCGGTGATGCGGGCCACGGCGATCGCTTTGAGGCGGGCGTTCTCCGCAAAGGTGCTGCCCGTTTCCTCCACCTCAAACCCATCCGGTTGCGGCTGCACATCGAGGCTGAGCTCACTCAGGAGGGCGGCGAATTCGCGCACCTTGCCGGCGTTGCCGCTGGCAATCACCAGGGTGGTCATCAGATGCTCTCCGCCAGCTGACGGGCCCAGGCCAGGACCTCGGCTACGCGGGCCTGGCTGGGGGCCTCGCAGTAGAGACGCAGCAGGGGCTCGGTGCCCGAGAAGCGCAGCATCAGCCAGTGGCTGGGTCCAAGCCGCAGCTTCACGCCGTCGGTGGTGATCACCTCCTGCACGGCCACGCCGGCCACCTCCTGCGGGGGCGTGGCGGCCAGGAACTGTTCCAGGCGCTGTCGGGTGGCCATGTCACGCAGGCGCAGATCGAGGCGGTCGTAGGCCGCGGCGCCGCCGCAGCGCTCTTGCAATTCACTGACGCGCTCGCCCAGGGGCTTGCCGCCCTCTACCAACGCCTCGATCAACAGCAACGCCGCGTAGAGGGCATCGCGCTCCGGCAGGTGCCCTCCGAAGCCCACACCGCCCGATTCCTCACCGCCCACCAGTACGTCGCTGGCGAGCATCTCGGCGGCGATGTACTTGAAGCCCACCGCTTTTTCCAGCACCGGGCGGCCCAGGTTTTCGGCCACCAGCTGCATCAGATCGGAGCCGCTCACGGTTTTCACCACCGAACCGCCCAGCCCTTTGGCGCGGGCTAGGTGATCGATGAACAGGGGCATCAACAGCTGGGTGCTGCAGAAGCGGCCGTGTTCATCCACGGCGGCGATGCGGTCGCCGTCGCCGTCGAAGACGATCCCCACCGCCGGCCGGCCGGCCAGGGTGGAAGCGCGCACCTCGGCGATCAGCTCCTGCAGATAGGGCGCCAGGGGCTCGGGTGGGTTGCCGCCAAACAGCGGATCGCGGTTGGAGCGGATTTCGCGCAGGTGATCACTGGCGGCGGCCCCCTCCAGCAGACGGCTCAGCCCACCGGCGGCGGAGCCATGCATCGGATCCACGATCACCTGCAGGCCCAAGCGCTCCAGGCCGGCGCTGAGGGCCGCAGTATCCACCTTGGCTTTGAGGCCCGCCAGGTAGGTGCCCATGGCATCGAAGCGCAGGGTTTCGCCAGGGATCGGCACACTGACTCCGCCAGCTTCCAGCCGCAGCTCCACCCGCTTGGTGAAGTCGCCTTCCACCGAGCCGCCGAAGGGGCCTTTGATCTTGAGCCCCAGCCACTCGGGGGGGTTGTGGCTGGCGGTGATCACCAGGGCCCCCAGGGCCTGGCGCTCCACCACGGCCCAACTGGCGGCGGGGGTGGGGATTGGCGCTTCGGCCAGCACCGGCACCAGATCGGCGCCACGCACGGCGCTGCAGATCGCTTCGGCGAGCTCGGGGGCGAGGAAACGCCGGTCGTAGCCGATCACGATTTCTCGGCTGTTCAGCCTCTCGGGTGCCGAATACTCGAGCTCCCGTGCGGAGGCCGCGGCCACCGTCAGCAGGCGCTCCACGGTGATGTCGACCCCGAGGATGCCGCGCCAGCCATCGGTGCCGAAGGCGATCGGGCTGGCCTCCAGGGGCAGGGGCGCTGAAGCCATCGGGGCGGAGCATGGTCGCCCTCCCATGCTGCTACTCGTGATGGCCACTTAGCGTTGCGGGGTGCCAGCTCCGATCCCGCTCAACGATCGCCTGTTGCGCAGTTGGTTGCGCTGCAAGCGTCGCGCCTGGTTGGACCGACACGCTGATCCTGATCTGCGGCTGTGGACGGCCCACCGCGAGCTGCAACTCGATGAGCAGCGCCGCAGTTTTTCCACCCTGTTCCCGCAGCGGCCGGGGCGTGGAGAAGCGGCGGCCCTCGCGGGGGCGCCAGCGGTGGTTGGTCTGCGTCTGCGGGGCGCTGGTGTGGAAGCCCATCCCCCCTTGCTGCAGCGGGTGCCAGGCAGTAGTCGCTGGGGTGAGCACGGCTACCGGCCCGTGATGTTTCGCCCCGGCCGCCGCACCACCCGTGAACACCGGGTGGTGTTGGCCCTCTGGGGACGTCTGTTGGCGGAGGAGCAGCAGGCTGCGGTGCGCAGTGGCTTGGTGCTCTCAGGCTCGGGGCGAGCGTTGCAGCAGGAAACCCTGACCCTCGGCGGCAGCCTGCCCCAGCAGCTCGATGAGGCCCTGCAGCGCCTGGCCACGGATCTGGAGCGGCCCACGCCACCGCCTTTGGTGGCGGACCGCAAGAAGTGCGTGCTTTGCAGCTGGAAGGCCTGTTGTGATCAGGCCGCGGCAGAGGAGGGGCACCTCAGTGAGGTGAGTGGCATCGGGGCGAAGCGCCGCGACATGCTCCTGGAGCTGGGGATCGATCGTCTGGAGGCCCTGGCCCAAGCGCAGCCCGAGGCCCTCTCTCAATCCCTGCTGGTCTATGGGGAGCAGCACGCAGAGATTGCGGGACAACTGGTGACGCAAGCCCAGGTGCAGCATCGGGGCGAGCCCCTGCGGCGAGATCCCGCAGCCGCGCTCCCCGAGCTGGAGACGGCTCCCGGGGTGCTGATCTACGACATCGAGTCGGATCCCGACGCCCGCGACGATTTTCTGCACGGCTTCGTGCGTTTGCCCCGCAACCCCGATGGCCATTGGCCTGCGCTCAGTGAGGCGGCCCAAGCGCCTTATCACCCGATGCTGGCCCTATGGGAACACGGGGAAGAGCGGCTCTGGCTGCGCTTGCAGCGTCTGCTAGCGGCCTATCCGGGCTGGCCGGTGCTGCACTACGGCGAAACAGAACTGCTGGCTTTGGTCAAGCTGGCCCAGCGCCAGGGGGCTCGGGAGCGGGAGATCCAGGCCCTGCGCGAGCGGATGCTGGATGTGCACCAGCGCTTGCGCCGCCACTGGTGGATGCCCACCAACAGCTATGGCCTCAAGGCCGTGGCCAGCTGGATGGGCTTTGCCTGGCGCCAGAAGGGCGTCGATGGTGCCAGAGCCCTGCTCTGGTGGCGCCGTTGGCGGCTGGGGGGCCAAGGGCCGGCCGGCCGCGGCTCACGCCAGAACCTGCGCCGGATCTTCCGCTACAACCACGACGATGCCCTGGCCACCTGGGCGGTGGCGGCTTGGCTGCTCCACCAGGACCGGCAGGATTAGCCCTGGCCGCCTGCTCCCACGGGGGGCGCGACAAAGCCCAGGGGCACACTGACTTGCAGGGGAGTCTCAGCGGCCAGCAGGGTTGCGTGCTCCAGGCAGCTGCGCCGCACCAGCGCCAAGCCTTCACAGCCCTGGGCGGAGGTGATCAATCCGGCCCGCTCCCCAGCGCTGGTGGACAGGCTGGTGCCGGGAGCCACGGGGGTGTCGCTTCGCCAGTGGCGCAGCTGTTGTTTAACCCCGTCGTAGGTGGCCAGCTTGGCCAGGGTTTCCTGGCCCACGTAGCACCCCTTGTTGAGGCTGACCCAGGGCGCCAGACCGAGCTCAAAGGGGTTGGTTTCGTCGTTGAGTTCTGCCGGTGCGGCGGGGAGGCCATGCCGGAGCCGGTTCGCTTCGATCGCGCCGGGCTCCAGGTCCTGCAGGTCGCTTAGCCAGCCAGGTAACCCCTGGCCAGCGCGCTGCAGCCACACCGCAGCACCGGCTCCGCTGCCGAGGTCCACACCGGGACGCAGCAGATCTGCTTCGTGGTTGGGAGGCTCGCCCTGCCACTGCCAGAGGGTGGCGGAGTCGACGGGGCCCAGCTTGACCTTGTCGGCGGGGAACAGCACGCGATCGAGCTGGGTGCGGATCGTGTCGCCATCGCCGGCGACGACCAACAGGTCGATCCCTGAGGCATCGATGCAGGCCAGGGCTAGGCCGCGCATGCGGGCCGTGGGGCTGATCAAGCAGGTGGGCAGGCAGCTGCCGGGTTGGGCCAGCTCAATCGCCTGACTGCTCTGGCCATGCAGAAAGCGGCGGGCGTCTGGGCCTTCGAGCCGAATCAGGCTGATCGGCAGGCCCCAGCGGCAGGTAGGCCTCACGGCTGATGCGCTGCAGCAACTTCATCGAGCTGGAACAGGCTGCGCAGCTCCAGACCCGCCTCCTGCATCGCTGCTAGGCCGCCTTCCTGGCGGTCCACGATCGTGACCACCCGTTCCACCACGTAGCCCGCCTCCCGCAGTTGCTTCACGGCCTTGAGCGAGGAGCCACCGGTGGTGACCACGTCTTCCAGCACGGTGATGCGGCTGCCAGGCTCGGGCAGGGGCCCCTCCAGCCAGGCCCCGGTGCCATGGCCTTTGGCTTCCTTGCGCACGATCAGCGCATCCAGAGCTTGGCCCGCCAGGGCAGCCGCCTGGGCCACACCGCTCACCAGGGGGTCAGCCCCGAGGGTCAATCCGGCCACGGCGGCCGCCTCGGGTTCCACCAGCTCCAGCATTTGGGCCGAGAGCAGGGCCAGCCCCAGCCCGCTCAGGCTCACGGGCTTGCAATTCACGTAGTGCGTGCTGGTGCGTCCGGAGGCCAGGGTGAAGTTGCCGTGGCGGTAGGCCCGTTGCGCCAGGAGCTTCAACAGCAATTGCCGTTGTTCGGCGCTGGATGAGGGGATCGAGAGGGTCTGGGTCACGCCCTGGCATCAGGCTCAAGTGCTGTCTAGTTTGCGCGTAGAGATCCCAACGGCTTGGTGGCAGTGCGTTCCTCCGCTTTGGTGCTGCTGCTCAGCCTTGGCGCGCTGACGCCTGTGCAGGCGGGCCCCGTGGTCTGCACCACCAGCCTCGAGGCGCCACTGGAGGGCTCCGTGCCGGTGGAGGTCAGCCGCTGCGGGCCAGTCACCACCACCTCCGAGCTGATGACGCGGCGCTTCTACAGCTACACCGCGCCCTATGCCCGGGGCATTGATGTCACCCATCAGATCACCGACATCCTCGGCATCGCCATGGGCGGCGGCGATGGCACCAAGGTGATGGGGTTGGGCTTCCCGGATCAAACCATCGTCTGGGATGGATCGGCGGTGGAGAACACCTATCAAGTGCTGCTGGAGCAGCAGAGCCATCCGCTCCCCTGGCGCACGGCCGATGTCTCCAATGGCTTCTGCACCGGCCTGGCCCGCGGCGGCTGCAGCACCCCCTCGCCAGCGGCTGCTCCGATCCGCGGCCTGTGGTAAATCAGGCCTGCTGGCGCACCAGTCGGGGGTCTAGCAATCTGGTGAATGCAGCGGACTCATAATCCGCCTTAGGCGAGTTCGATCCTCGCGACCCCCATCTCAACGCGATGCGATTTCTGGCTCCGGCGGCGCTGTTGATCCTGCTGGCCTTTTTCGCCGCATCGGAATTTGCCCTGATCCGCTTGCGCCCCACCCGGGTGCAGTTGCTCGAGGCGGATGGCCACCGCGGGGCCACGGCGGTGGCCCGCTTGCAGAGACGCCTTCGCCGTGCCCTGGTGGCGACTCAGCTGGGCATGACGATGGCCTTGATTGCCTTGGGCTGGAGTGGACGCGGCCTGGCGGAGCGCTGGGCTGCGCGCGGCGCCGATCAGCCCTGGTGGGATGCGGGGGTGTTTCTGGCGTTGGTGCTGCTCGCCACGGTGCTCGGGGGCTTGGTGCCCAAGGCCTGGGTGTTGCATCGCCCGGAGGCCAGCGCCCTGCGCCTGGCTCCAGTGCTGGAGGGCTTGATGCGCAGCTTGGCGCCCCTGCTGGTGGTGGTGGAGCGGCTGGGTAACGGGCTGCTGCGGCTGTTGGGTTTGCCCCGCAACTGGGATGAGCTGGTGCCGGCGCTCTCGGCCGGTGAGTTGGAGACGCTGATCGAGTCCAACAGTGTCACCGGGCTGATGCCGGATGAGCGGGACATGCTCGAGGGCTTGTTCTCCCTGCGGGACACCCAGGTGCGGGAGGTGATGGTGCCCCGCTCTGGCATGGTCACCCTGCCGCTCGAGGTGCGCTTCGCGGAGCTGATGGAGGCGGTGCACAGCACCCATCACGCCCGCTTCCCGGTGATCGGCAGCTCCCTTGACGACATCCGCGGCATGCTCGACCTGCGCCGCCTGGCTGAGCCGATCGCCAAGGGTTTGCTGCAGAGCCACTCCCCCCTGGCTCCCTTCGTGACGCCGGTGACCAAGGTGCAGGAGACCACTCCCGTGGCTGAACTGCTGCCGGTGATCCGCAGCGGTCAGCCCCTGCTGGTGGTCGTGGATGAGCACGGCGGCACCGAAGGGCTGGTGACCATCTCCGATTTCACCAGCGAGATCGTGGGCGAGGAAGAGGATCCCGAAAACCCGGAAGACGACCTGCAGCAGCTGCAGGAGCACAGCTGGCTGGTGGCCGGTGACCTGGAGATTTACGAGATCAACCGTGAGCTTGCGCTGCAGTTGCCGGAATCCGATGAACACCACACCCTGGCGGGCTTTCTGCTGGAGCGCCTGCAGCACATCCCTTCCCCTGGAGAGAGTGTGCGCTGGAAGGGGCACCGCTTCGAGATCCTGGCGATGGATGGTCCGCGCATCGAGCGTGTCGAGATCAGTCGGCGATTGCCCGAACCGCTGGTGGACGACGACCCTGATCCCCGATAATCACTGCGCCGGTTGTCCAACGCCATGAAGCCTGTCCGCGTTGGGGTGATTGGAATCGGCAACATGGGCTGGCACCACGCCCGGGTGCTGAGCCTGCTCAAGGATGCAGAGCTGGTGGGGGTCGCGGACCCGGATCCCCACCGCGGTCAGTTGGCGGTTGAGCAGTTCGGTTGCCGTTGGTTTCCCGACTACGCAGAGCTGCTGAACGAGGTGGAGGCGGTGTGTATCGCGGTGCCGACCCTGCTGCACCACCGGGTTGGCATGGCCTGTTTCGACGCCGGCGTGCACGTGCTGATCGAAAAGCCGATCGCCGCCACCCAGGACGAAGCCTCCGATCTGATCCGCTCCGCCAAGGCCGCTGGTCGGCTGCTGCAGGTGGGGCACATCGAGCGGTTCAACCCAGCCTTCCGCGAACTGGTGAAGGTGGTGGCGAACGAGGAGGTGGTGGTGCTGGAAGCCCGCCGTCACAGCCCCAATCCCGACCGAGCCAATGATGTGTCGGTGGTGCTGGATCTGATGATCCATGACATCGATCTGGTGCTCGAGCTGGCGCGCTCACCGGTGGTGCGTCTGGCGGCTGCTGGGGGCCGCAGTGCGGATGGCCCGATCGACTATGTGAACGCCACGCTCGGTTTTGCCAACGGCGTGGTGGCCAGCCTCACGGCCAGCAAGATGGCCCACCGCAAGATCCGCAGCCTCTCGGCCCACTGCCGCAGCGCGCTGGTGGAAACCGATTTCCTCAACCGCAGTCTTCAGATCCACCGCCGCACCAACCAGTCGTTCAGTGCTGATCACGGGGAGTTGCTTTACCGCAACGACGGTTTCATTGAGGAGGTGAGCACCTCTCCGGTGGATCCCCTGGTGGCGGAATTGGAGCACTTCCTTCAGTGCGTGCGCGGCGAGGAGAAGCCGGCGGTGGATGGTCCGCAGGCCTCCCGTGCCCTGTTGCTGGCTGATCTAATCGAGCAGTGTGTGGAGCAGGCCAACATCTGCATGACCCTGCCGGAGCCGATTTAGGCCGGCTGCAGCTCCGCCAGTTCCTTGAGCGCCAGCAGCTGCCAGCGGCGGCAATCGGCCGGGGATGAGCGGTAGAACTGATCCCAGGCTTCCGCCTTGTGGCTGGGGTAGTCCGCCGCATCGTGCTCCGGGTGGCGTTGCTGCCAGCCCACCCGCACGGCGTGGCCGATCACTACATCGAGCACCAGGTCATCCTCGAGGCGAACATCGGGGTTCGCATCGACGAAGGCGATCAGGGTGACCAGGGTCTCGATGCAGAGGCGCCGGTATTCGGGGGCCTCGATCTTGCTGAGCAGGTGCTCCACGTGGATGGCGAAGTTGCGCTCGCCGGGGGTTTTCTCATTGAGCAGTGGGGCGCTCTCGAGCCGGTTGCGGCGCTCGAGCTTGTCGCCGATCACCAGGCCTTGGCAGTGGTGCAGCAGGCTCCAGATACCGGGGTGGAAGTTGCGGGGCACGTTTTGGAGGGCACCCATCCGCTCGCGGTGCTTCAGCCAGTCACCGCTCTTGTTGAGTTCCTCCAGGGGTTCGGGGGCCTCCCAGCTGACCCGCCCGCTCAGATGCAGCTGCTCCTTGCGTTGGAGAGCTGCCTTGGCGTGCTCTACATCGCTCAGAACCTGTTGCAGGCGCCGGCCAATGCTGTGGGGCGGCAGCTCGCATAGGGCTTCAAAAGCCTCACTGGGACAGAGGTTGCGCTCACCGGCGAGTTCGCTGGTGAGCAGCAGCAGCAATTGACCCAGTTGCAGGGTGAGGCTGCCGCTGAGCAGGTTCGGGTCGCGGCGGGCCAGCCCGTCGAGGGCCAGCAGCAACTCCTGCTGCAGCACCCATTCGCGCCCGTCTTCTCCGCTGTAGCGCTGGATCATCGCGGCGATGGCCAGGCTGCCGGTGGGCTGGGTGATCAGGGAGTCATTGGTGTAGTTCCGGCCCACCACCACCTGCTTCTGGCGCACCAGCAGATCGGTGAGTGCGTCTTCCAACTGGGGGTGCACCAGGCCGAGGGAGCCCGCGCAGCGCCGCACCACATTCCAGTTGCCCTGCTTGAGGGCGCGGCGGTAGGCCTCCTCCAGCAGGGCCTTGGGGGAGGCCTTGCCCTTCGGCCCGGTGAGCATGGCCGTCAGGCCCAAGCGGCGCACCACCTGCTCCAGCAGTTCCGCCTGCTCCTCGAGAGATGCGCTCTGCCAGAGGCGCTCCAACAGAGCCTCCAGCGGCGATTCCTCGAGCTCCTGCTCCTCTTCGGCGGTGAGTGGTTTGGCATCGGTCGCGCTGGGGAGGAGCACGGCCGGCTTCGCCGCAGTGGTGCTGCCGGATTGGCCCGTGCCCTTCGGCAGCTCAGCCCAGCAGGCCTGCTCTTTGAGGGCCTCGAGGCTGTCGAGTTGCACCGCCACCCCATCCAGCAGGCCAGAGCGCAGGGTTTCCCCCAGGCGCAGGAAGGCCTCGGGGCTGCGCAGGAAGGGACCCTCCTCCACAGGGATCAGCAACAGGGGTGACCCACTGCCTCTCCAGTGGCGCTGCAGCTGGCTGATTTCGTTGGCCACCGCATCCACCAGCTGCTCCGGGTCATCGGAGAGGTAGAAAGTGCTCTCCTCGAGAACCGCCGGCAGGAAGGCGAGGGTTTCGCCTCCCTGGCGATAGAGCCTGGCGGTCGCCATGGTTTCCATCCGCAGTGGCGGATGGCCGCTTAGCCCCAGGCGGGCGTTGGCGCCCACCTGAGCCATGCGCTCTCCCAGCTCTTTGGAGCTGGCGATGGTGGCGGTGCCAGGGCGGGTCACCGACAGCCCAGCCGCTTCCAGGGCCGCGGCGATGGATTCCCGTGCGGGAACAAAGCTCACCAACACCTCTTCCGCGCCGAGCTGGCTGCCCAAACGCCGATTGCTCGGGTCGAGCTGTTCCGGCTCCAGGAGCCCCATCAGCATCAGATCGCTGAGCCAGGTCAGGCTCTGGGTCCAGAGCAGAGGCACGTTGTCGTTGGCCTGGCGCTCCTGGCTGCCGGGGAGGCGCCGTTCGGCCTCGATTGACCCCTTCGGCACCAGATAGAGCTCGGGCAGGAGGGCGACTCCATCGACCTCCACGGCCAACTTGCGCAGCCGCTCACGCCAGCTCCAGGCTTCCGCCCAGCGCTCCTCGCAGCAGGCGGTGATCAGCTCATAGGCAAGAAACAGCGGCCATTCGCACTCGATGTGCTCGAACTGGGCCAGCTCCTCGCGCTCGTAGTGCAGACGGGTGTGGTCTTCGACCACGGTCTGATGCCCGTCGCGGCGGAAACGCTTGTAGCCGTAGGGGCCGCCCAGATCGGTGCGGATCTTGGCTCGGGTGCGCTCCACCAGAGCGGGATCTTCCACCGCCCAGGCGGGGTAGCCAATGACCGACAGGCAGGCTGAATCGACTTCTTTGCTGGCGGATTCACGCGGCAGCAGGCTCGTGAGGGCGCGGCGCAGCCGCACGATCGCGTCGTGGGGGATGTGCAACGTGCACTGCCCGTTGCCATGGGGGCCATAGAGATCGAGCGCCTCCAGGGCCTCCAGAGCCGCCTTCACCAGGCCAATCGAGCTGGCGTTGCGCTCCGGCATGCCGTGGTTGCCCTTGTCGCCGCGCTCCCAGATCCCGTAATCGCGCACCCGGTAGGCCCGGGCGACGTAATACACGAGGTTTTGGATGAAGTCGCGCTCGTGGCTGGTCTGCACCACCACCAGGCCTGAGCGGGTCAACTGGGCCAGCTGCAGCAGAAACAGGGCGGTGGCATCGAGCTGGAGGTGCCCCCAGCCGTCGTCCGGCACCACCGGATTACCGCTGCCGGTGTCGTATTTGGCGTGCAGGCAGTCGAGCGGAGCGAGGCTGTGCTTGAAGCGCTCCACCTTGTGGGCCTGGCGCAGCATCGCGTTGAGCAGGCCGCGCATCAGCTGCAGCACCCGCTGCTCCAATTCATAAACGCGGCTGGAGGCCCCGCTCAGGCGCCGGTGGGCCAGGGCCAGCCCCCAAACGCATTGGATCGAGTAGACGCAGTCGCGCACCCAGGCGTCGCCGTAGTTGCCGTGCACGTTGTTGGCGGTGCTGGCGGGCAACAGACCGGTGATCGGATGCTGCCTCTGCAACACCACCTGCTCGATCTGTCGGTCCAGTTCGTTGAGGCGCTGCCAGGCATCAGCGGCACTCAGCTGCAGCGGTGCGGCGGTATTCGCCACGGGGGCGCTGCTGAGGGTCATGGGCTGGTGTTGCCGTGAGGCCGGCCATAGATTCTCTCGCGCGGCCTTCCTCAAGACAGCATCGATGGCGACTGACGCTGCTGAGACCCCCTCCTGGAGGGTGACCCAGGTGCTGGGGGTGCAGGTGGCCGTGGCGGATGACGTGCTGCTCGCGGCCCTGGAGCTCAAGCAGCGCGGGGGCGGTCAGATCGTGACCCTCAACGCTGAGATGACGATGGCGGCCCTGGCGAACCCGGAGTTGGGGGCCGCCATCGCTGCCGCAGACCTGGTGATCCCCGATGGCGCAGGGGTGGTCTGGGCTCTGAAGCGGCGGGGCTATCGGGTGCGGCGTAGCCCAGGGATCGAACTGGCCCGGGCCCTGCTGGAGCAGGCGGCGCAGCGGGGCTGGCGGGTGGCCCTGGTGGGGGCGAGCCCGGAGGTGATGGCCCTGGTGTCAACGCGCCTTTGCGCCGAGATCCCTGGCTTGAACCTTGCTTTCACCCTGCACGGGTATCAGAGCCCTGAGCAGTGGCCGGGCTTGGAGCAGCAACTGCGGCAGGCCCAACCCGATCTGGTGCTGGTGGCCTTGGGCGTGCCGCGGCAGGAGACCTGGATCCAGCGGATGCACCAAGGGCAGCCGGGTCTGTGGATGGGAGTGGGCGGAAGCTTTGACGTGTGGTCAGGCACCAAGCAACGGGCGCCGCAATGGATGAGCCGGTTGCAGATCGAATGGCTGTATCGCTTGATTCAGGAGCCGAGCCGCTGGCGCCGGATGCTGGCGCTACCTGAATTTGCCTGGGCCGTGCTGCGCCGCGGCTAGACACAAAAAAACGGTGGGGGTATGAAACCCTCACCGCTGGTGGGTTGCTTCTGGATTCAGCGGAAGCCCACGGAGGCCTGCCAGACAAAGGCCAGCAGCAAGAAGAACAGAGGAATGATCGGCAGGATGTCCACCAGAGGGCCGAAGGCCTGATAGGCCTCGGGCAGCTGGGCCAGGGTCTGCAGGGCGTAGGCGGCCATCCCGGAATGTTCGTTGGCTAGAGACGGAAACTACCACGTGTGGGCGGCCGGGGAGTCTGCTTCCCAGGGAGCGAAATCCTCTGAAAAACAGCCGTCTTGAATCGCGCGGGCCATGGCACTGCTGAAGCGCACCAGCTGGGTGATGTTGTGCAGGCTCAAAAGGATCTTGCCCAGCAGTTCATCGGTCTTGATCAGGTGGTGCAGGTAGGCGCGGCTGTGCACCGTGCAGGCCGGGCAGCTGCAGCTCGGATCAAGGGGGGTGTGGTCATGGCGGAAGCGGGCGTTCTTCAGGTTCCAGCGCTCACCGCCCACCAAGGCGGCCCCATGGCGGCCCAGACGTGTGGGCAGCACGCAATCAAACAGATCGAAGCCGTTGGCCACGGCAATCGCCATCTCCGGCAGCGTGCCCACACCCATCAGGTAGTGGGGTTTGTCATCGGGGAGCAGCGGTCCCACCTGACGCACGATCCGGTGCATCTCTTCAGCGGGCTCGCCCACACTCACGCCGCCCACGGCGATGCCCGGAAGCCCCATGGAGCTCACCACTCGCGCCGATTCCTCGCGCAGGTGCGGGAAGCAGCCCCCCTGCACGATGCCGAACAGGGCCTGATCAGCTTTGGTGTGGCTGGCGACGCAGCGCTCCAGCCAGGCGTGGGTGCGGCGGCAGGCGGCGGCCACCTCGGTTTCGGTGGCCGGATACGGAGGGCACTGATCGAAGGCCATCGCCACATCGGCCCCCAGGGTCATTTGGATCGCCATCGAGCGCTCGGGGGTGAGGTCGATGCGGGCGCCATCGCGGGGGGAGCGGAACACCACGCCCCGGTCGTTGATCGTGTTGATGTCGCCCAGGCTGAACACCTGGAAGCCTCCGGAATCGGTGAGCATCGGCCCGTCCCAGGCCATGAAGCGGTGCAGGCCGCCGCCGTCGGCCACGATCTGCTCCCCCGGTTGCAGGTGCAGGTGGAAGGTGTTGGAGAGCACCATCTCGGCGCCGGTGGCCTTGAGCTGCGCCGGCGTCACCCCCTTCACCGTGGCCAGGGTTCCCACCGGCATGAAGCGGGGCGTGTGCACCACACCGTGGGGCGTGTGGAAGCAGCCGCAGCGGGCGCGGGTGTTCTGGCAGTGGGCCGTGATCTCGAACGCGAACACCGATCAGGCGGCAGGATTGGCTGCATCCATCGTTGCTGGCCGTGGCCAAGGCCCCGTTTCGCGCCGCCTGGCTGGGGGATCTGGCCGGCGCTTGGATCTTCTACAGCGTGTTGCCGCTGCCGCCAGGCCTGACGCCGCGCTTTGAGCGCATCGCCCGGTTCGCTCCCTGGGTTGGCCTGGTGCTGGGGGTGCTTCAGGCTCTGCTCTGGCTGCTGCTCCAGCCCGCCGGACTCTGGGTGCAGATCCCCCTGGTGCTGGCCCTCGGTTGGAGCCTGAGCGGGGGCCTTCACCTTGATGGCTTGATGGACACCGCCGATGGCCTGGCGGCTCCGCCAGAGCGGCGCTTGGCGGCGATGGACGACAGCAGAGTGGGAGCGAGCGGGGTGCAGGCGTTGCTGGTGGCGACCCTGCTTCAGGTGGCCGGCCTGGGTCTGTTGCAAGGCGCGGCGCCTTGGGCTCTGCTCTGGGCGGCCTGCTGGGGCCGGGTGTCGCCCTTGGTGGCGATGCATGCGTTCCCTTACCTGCGGGATCAGCAGGGCAGCGCTGGGTTTCACCGCCGTCACTGGCAGGGCTGGCTGGCTGAGTTCAGCCCTGCCTTGCTGCTCCTGGCTGGTTTGAGTGGGCTGCAGATCGGACTCGGCGCCGCCCCCTGGTGGTGGTTGGGTTGGCTCGGCGCGGCTCCCGCTGTGATGCTGCCGCTCGGTCTCGGCCGCCGTCTGGGGGGACACAGCGGCGACAGCTACGGGGCCTGTGTGGAGTGGAGCGTTAGTTGGACCTTGCTGCTGCTGGGTCTCTTGCTGCGGCTGGGAGTGTGAGCCGAAAGCCATTGCCCGCCTCGCTCAGGCTGGGGTCGATGCGGGACGCCGGAACGATCAGCTCCAACCGGCCCCCCACGCTTTCGGCCAGGTCTCGAGCCAAGGCCAGCCCCAGGCCGCTACCCGCCAGCGCCTGTCCGGTGCTGCCGCGCACCCCTTTGGCAAAGACCGTGTCCCGTTCTGCTGCGGGGATGGGCGGTCCGCCATCCCAGATCGTGAGCTGGATTTCTCCGGACTGTTCGCTGCAGTGCAGTCCGATCGGACCTCCCGCTTGGCTGTAGCGGAAGGCGTTCTCCAGCAGGTTGGCCAGGATCTCGGAGATGGCGGCCGCCGGGCAGGGCAGATCCGGCAGGCCCTTCGGTGGATGCCATGGCCTCTGTTGCAGGGCAGCGGTGGCGGCGGCGCGCTCCAGCAGCGGTTCAAGAACCTGCGGCAAGGGCTCTTGCCTTGTGTTGTTGAGCGCCGGTGGCAGCAGCAGCGGCTGCAGCGGGGATGCGCTCGCGGGTAGGGCTGGGCTTTGCGTCAGTTGATCGATCGCATCGACATAGCGGTTCAGCTGCCGTTGCTCAGCCAGCAGGTTGTCCACCAGATCCTGATTGGAGCTGTCTCCATCCAGGCGCCGGCGCAGCAGCTGTCCGAAGGTGCGTAGGGCCGCCAGGGGGTTGCGCAATTGATGCACCAGCAGCTTCAGCTGGTCGTCCCGCAGGGCGAGCTGACGGCCCAAACGCTGCTGCTCCAGGTCGAGTTTGAGCGCTTCGGTGAGGCATTGGGCGGTCGCCTCCAGCCGTTGCCTGAAGTCGCCCGGCCACGGCCAGCACTGACTGTCGATTCGGAGGGCCCCCAGCAGCAGGGATCCGTCACGGAGGGCGAGCCAGCGGCGGGTGTCCTGCTCGGAGGCGGGAGTGGCATCGGGGCGCCTGCTGGGCAGGGCCAAGCTGCTGGGCCAGTGGCCGATGGCCAGCAAGGAGGGCTCACCGCTGTCGCTCGGAAGGGCGACATACACCACCAGCGAACGGAGGTCAGGCCGATCTGTGAATTGGGCCAGCTGCTGCTCAAGCAGGGCTAAAAACCGCTCTGAGACTTGCATCTGACCAGCGGCTTCATCATCCGTAACGGTTGACAGCGGGCAATTTGCCGCTGACGTGATTCAAATCCGAGAAAAAGTCTTAAGATTTCCGGTATCGACCAATACCTCGCGGCCCGATGCGGGCGGCGCGGCGCAGGCCCTTCGGTCTCGGTTGCATCTTCTTTGCATCGAGGCTACAGCAGTGGTGTTGTCTCTACTGCTGGTTGAAGGCTTTCGTCGGCGTCGTTCTCGGTCTGGGCTGTCAGACGTTTGGGCGTTGCTGAGGACGTGCCTCACGTCCTGCTTTCTTCGTCCCCACCGCCCTACGGGGTTTTCCCTCATGTCAAAGAAGCGCAAGCGCGTCAGCCGCCGCCGCCTAGCGGGTCAGCGGGTTCTCGCCCATGTGACCACCCACAACATCGAAACCGGTGAATACAAGCCGGTGACCGCTGCTCGGCGTTTTATCGCTGAGAGCGCCATCTTCCCCCCCGCCCTGGTGAACGTGCGTCGCAACGAGCACACCACCGATCGCTTCTTCTGGGGTGAGAAAGGTCTCTTCAGTGCGCAATACGCCGAAGAAAACCACTTCCTGTTCCCCTCCCTTCGCGAGATCGTCGATCGCATCGGCGAAGACAACCTCTTTGCTGGTCTTGAAGCCCTGGCGGCTGATGACTGGGAAGAGATGGAGGAATACGAATACGCCTTCGTCTGACGCGAGACGACGTGCGCGCTGGTTCGGCCGGCCCCATCAGGGGCCGGCTTTTTTGTTGCTCACTCGGCGTTCAGCTTGTGCGCAGGCAGTGCTGCACAAAGGCCTTGATCTGCGGCAACACCGACGCATCAATGCCGTGGTCGCCCTCGAAGGCCAGCAGCTCGGCCGTGCCTCCCGAGGCCTGCACCATCCTCAGAATTTCTTCACTGGCGGCGAAGGGGACCACCGGGTCGTGGCGCCCATGGGTGAGCAGCACAGGGGGCATCCCGCTCTGGCCGGCCCAGCCCTGGTGGGGATAGCCACTGCAGGCGGCGATGCCAGCCAGGGGTAGGCGACTTCCCACATCCAGGGCCATTGCGGCTCCCTGGGAGAAGCCCAGCAGCACTGTTTGCCGCAGCGGCACGCTCTCGCCGAGGGCCTGGAGGCGCTCGGTCAGGGCCTGTTGCGCAGCCGGCAAGGCTTCCCAATCGATCGGCTGCAGGCCATACCACTGGCGCCCTGGGCCGAAGGGATGGGGTTCGGGGGCCCGCAGGGCCACCACACTCACGCTGGGCTCCACCAGCAGTTCACCGAGATCGAGGAGATCGTCGGCATCGGCTCCCCAGCCATGCAGCAGCACCAGCCGTTGCGTGGCATCGGTGGGGCCGAGGCTGAGGAGATCGGGGCTGGTGGTCATCGGCGGGGGATGGAGCTGCTGCTGCGTAGGTTGGACCTTCCGCCGACCTTCACCAAGCCATGGCGCCCACGGCCCTGCTCAGCGTGTCCAATAAGGAGGGTCTGGTGCCCTTGGCCCAGGGGCTGTTGGCGGCGGGATATCGCTTGATTTCCAGCGGTGGCACGGCCTCGGCCCTGGCGGCTGCCGGACTGCCGGTGACCAAGGTGGCCGAGCACACCGGTGCCCCCGAGATCCTGGGTGGACGGGTGAAGACCCTGCATCCCCGCATCCATGGGGGCATCCTCGCCAAGCGCTCCGAGCCTTCTCACCAGAGTGATCTCGAGGCCCAGGGCATCGCCCCGATCGATGTGGTGGTGGTGAATCTCTATCCCTTCCGGGAGACCATCGCCCGTCCGGATGTCAGCTGGGATGCGGCGATCGAGAACATCGACATCGGCGGGCCGGCGATGGTGCGAGCCGCTGCCAAGAACCACGCCGATGTGGCGGTGCTCACCAGCCCCAGCCAGTACCCCGCCTTCCTGGAGGCCCTGGCAAATGGTGCGATCAGCTCCGAGCTGCGCCGTCAGCTGGCCTTGGAGGCCTTCACGCACACGGCTGACTACGACACGGCCATCAGCAGTTGGCTGGCCACGCAGCTGAAGCCCGATGCGGCCTCCAGCCTGAGTGTGAGCCTGCCGGCGCGGCAGAGCCTGCGTTATGGCGAGAACCCCCACCAAAGCGCCACCTGGTATGCCCAGCCCGGTGCCGGATTGGGCGCTGCAGCGCAGCTGCAGGGCAAGGAGCTCAGCTACAACAACATCCTCGATCTGGAAGCCGCCCTCGCCACGGTGCGGGAGTTCGGCTACGGCGGTCAGCCCGCCGGCGGGAATGCCTTCAAGCCCGCCGCTGTCGTGGTGAAGCACACCAACCCTTGTGGTGTGGCCACCGGCCATGGCAGTGCCAACGCCATTGAGCGGGCCCTCGATGCTGATCGCCTGTCCGCCTTTGGCGGGATTGTGGCGATCAATGGCCCTGTGGATGCGGCAACGGCCAGCCATCTCACCAGCCTGTTTCTCGAGTGTGTGGTGGCCCCGGCCTTTGAGCCTGCGGCCCGGGAGCTGCTGGTCGCCAAGGCCAACCTGCGCCTGCTGGAACTGGCTCCGGAGGCGATTGAGCGGGCCAGCCGGCAGCAGCTGCGCAGCGTGTTAGGTGGCGTTCTCGCCCAGGATCTCGATGATCAGCCGGTGGATGAAACCGCCTGGCAGGTGGTGAGCCAGCGTCAGCCCAGCCCTCAGGAACTGGAAGATCTGGCGTTCTGCTGGCGTTTGGTGCGTCATGTGCGCTCCAATGCAATCACCGTGGCCAAGGCCGGTCAGAGTCTGGGGATCGGGGCCGGGCAGATGAACCGGGTGGGCTCCGCCCGGATCGCCTTGGACACCGCCGGTGAGAAGGCCCGCGGCGCAGTGCTTGCCAGTGATGGCTTCTTCCCCTTTGACGACACGGTGCGGCTGGCGGCGCAGCACGGCATCACCGCGGTGATTCAGCCCGGAGGCAGCGTGCGCGATGCGGATTCGATCGCGGCCTGCGATGAGCTGGGCCTGGCGATGGTCGTCACGGGCCGCCGCCACTTCCTGCACTGATTTAGCGTCGCGCTTTCCATCTCCACAGCCAGCGCTCCATGCCGGAAGCCCTCGCCTACAACCTCAACTTCCTGCATCCGCTGGCCATGTGGGGCCTGCTCGCCCTCAGCGGCTACGCGATGTTTCTTGGCATCAAGGCCAAGAAAACGCGCACCGCGGATGCCGAAGCCCGCAAAACCCTGATCAAGGGCCAATTCGCCAAGCGCCATTACCTCTACGGCAGTGCCGTTTTGGCGGTGATGGTGCTGGGCACCTTCGGCGGCATGGCGGTCACCTATCTGAACAACGGCAAGCTGTTCGTGGGCCCTCACCTGTTGGTGGGGATCGCGATGACCTCCGGCCTGGCCCTCGCCGCGGCGCTCTCTCCCTTGATGCAGCAGGGCAATCTGATCGCCCGGAAGCTTCACGTGATGCTGAATATGGGGGTGTTCACACTGTTCCTCTGGCAGGCGGTGAGCGGCATGCAGATCCTCAACAAGATCTGGGAGAACCGCCCCGCCTGAATCAGAACTGGGCCCGCCGCCTTGGCGGGCAATCCAGGCCGTGGGTGGCGTGGAAGTCTTCCTGCACCTTCCAGGTGAGGCGCCGTGAGATCTGGCGCACGATCTGCCGCAGCAGGTGATCGCCGCTGCTCTGCACCAGGCTTTCGGGCAGCAGGCCGATCACGGCCGGCAGCTTGATCCACACACTCAGATCGAGCTCCCAGCGCACTTCGGTGCAGGGCACCTCGGCGTTCTGCTCCTCAAGGCGCAGGGCCGCATTGAATTCCACGTCGTACAGCTCCCTGAGCCCGGGTTGAAACTGCTCAGGCGACACGGTGCAGATGCGATACACCCCTTGGCTCTGGGGCAGCAGCTCAAGGCCAATGGTGGGCTCCACCTCGAAGCCGAAATTGCCGAAGCGTCCGAGGGTGAGCACGTAGCCATTAGCCCCCAGGGCTTCCACCTGCATCGGGGCCGCGCAGCGGCGGAACCAGCCATCGTGGCGATCCAGATAGGCGGCTACGGAGCGCGCAGGAGCGCGCATCTCCATCAGGTCGGCGAAGTGGCTGCTGTAGCAGCGAACGCGACTATCTCCACTGCGCCGCAGGGGCAGGTCGGGGGTCTCGACCTCAGCGAAGGGAGTGGTCACCGATGAGGTCAATGCAGACAGCTCGCCTGGGCCCTGGAGTGGTCGTCGTGAATCAATGTAAAGCCCGCTGGGGGGCTGACTCTGCAGCGTCTGTGACAGCCGGATCAGGCGTCAGCGAGATCGATCAGGCGGCTGATCACGTCTTCCACCACCCGGTCAGGGGTTGAGGCCCCAGAGGTGATGCCGACCCGTAGGGCACCGTCCGGCAGGAAAGGTTCCACCACTTCGAGTTCTCCGCCCAACGGCTTGTGCTCAATGCGGTTACCCGGGCCGATCCGCTCGGGGGTGTCGATGTGGAAGGAGCGAATCCCCCGGCTGATGGCAATTTCCTGGAGGTGGGTGGTGTTGGAGGAGTTGTAGCCACCGATCACCACCATCAGATCCAGGGGTTCGTCCACCAGGGCGAACATCGCGTCTTGCCGTTCCTGGGTGGCATCGCAGATGGTGTTGAAGGCCAGGAAGTGATCGTTCAGTTCGGTAGGCCCGAAGCGCTGCAGCATCGTGCGCTCAAACAGGCGGCCGATCTCCTCGGTTTCGCTTTTGAGCATCGTGGTCTGGTTGGCCACGCCCACGCGGATCAGGTCGCGGTCGGGATCGAAGCCAGGCGAGCAGGCCTTGGCAAAGCGGGCCATGAAGGCCTCACGGTCGCCCTTGCCGAGGATGTAGTCACACACCAGCTGGGCTTCAGCCAGATCCAGCACCACCAGGTAGGTGCCGGCGAAGGAGCTGGTGGCCAGCGTTTCCTCGTGCTTGACCTTGCCGTGAATGATCGAGGTGATGTCGTGCTTCTTGTGCTTCTCCACGGTGTTCCACACCTTGGAGACCCAGGGGCAGGTGGTGTCCACGATGTGACAGCCGCGCTCGTTGAGCAGCTGCATCTCCTGCACCGTGGCGCCGAAGGCCGGCAGGATCACCACATCACCGCTGGCCACACCGGAGAAGTCCTTCACGCCCTTCTCCACCGGGATGAACAGCACGTTCATCTCGCGCAGGTGATCGTTCACCGACGGGTTGTGAATGATCTCGTTGGTGATCCAGATCCGCTCGCTGGGGTAGTGGCGGCGGGTTTCGTAGGCCATGGCCACGGCCCGCTCCACACCCCAGCAAAAGCCGAAGGCCTCAGCCAGCTTCACGTTGAGCCGGCCGTGGCTGAGCTGATAGCCGTTCTCGCGCAGGTTGGCGATCAGGTTGCTCTGGTAGGCCTGCTCCAAGCTGCCGGCGACTTCCTCGCCCAGGCCGAAGCCGCGGCGGTTGTAGCGATCCGAGTGGTGCAGGGATCGCTTGAACGCGCGGGTATCCACGGCGATGGGCACGGGGGTCACCAACTCTATGGGGCTTCGCTGCGGCGTTGGACGGCGGCCAGTCCCAGCCAGTCGATGCCGCTCGCACTGAACGCATAGCGGCAGGGCAGCACTTCCACGCCGGCATCGAGGGCCTGGCGGAACAGTTCGCCGTAGCGGGGGTCGGCGCTGTCACCGGGGGCAAAGCGGCTCACATCGGCGCGGCTGAGGCAGGGCACCAGCACCGCCCGTGCCTCCGGCAGCACCCCCATCAGTTCCTCGAGGTGCTTCTGGCCCCGCTCGGTCACCGTGTCGGGGAACAGGGCCAGGTCGCCATCGCTCCAGGTGGTGTTCTTCACCTCCACATAGATCGGGCGGGGATCGGCGGCGCCTTCGGCGGGGGTGAGCAGCAGATCGATGCGGCTGCGGCGGTTCAATCCGTAGGCCACCTCAGCGCGGATCCCGGCAATCGGCCCCAGCCAGGGTTCAAGGCAACCCGCCTCGATCGTGGCCCGCACCAGCCGGTTGGGCAGTGCTGTGTTGATGCCCACCCAGACGGGTGTTCCGCCGGATCCAGGCACTTCGGCTTGTTCCCAGGTCCAGGCGAGCTTGCGGGTGGGGGATGGGGCATGGCGCAGGCGCACCCGTCCCCCCACCTGCAGCACCCCGGTCATCGGACCGGTGTTGGCGCAGTGGGCCGTGACCACTTCGCCGCTGCTCAGTTCCACATCCGCCAGAAAGCGCTTGTAGCGCTTGAGCAGCACCCCCTCGTGCAGGTTCTCCAGCGTCAGAACCCGTTGATGGTCAGGCGACATGGCGTCAGGCAGCGGGTGCAGGCAAGAATCGCCCGAGTTTGGGCCTTGCCGCGCCTCGATGAGCCAAGCCAATCGCTCGCTGCGGCGGATCGCCTTGATCGTGGCCGTGGCCACGGCCCTCAGCAAGCTGGCCGGCCTGGTGCGTCAGCAGGTGATCGCGGCGGCCTTCGGAGTGGGGGCGGCGTACGACGCCTACAACTACGCCTATGTGCTGCCGGGCTTTCTGTTGATCCTGCTGGGGGGGATCAATGGTCCGTTCCACAGCGCCATGGTGAGCGCCCTAGCCCGCCGGCCGCGGGAGGAGGGTGCCCATGTGCTCGCGGCGATCAACACCCTGGTGGGGGCGGCTCTGATCGGGGTGACCCTGCTGCTGTTTGTGGCGGCCGATCCCTTGATCGATCTGGTGGGCCCAGGCCTCGATGCCGAACGCCATGCGATCGCCGTGTTGCAGTTGCGCTGGATGGCGCCAATGGCCCTGTTCGCCGGTCTGATCGGCCTGGGTTTCGGGGCCCTCAACGCTGCCGATGAGTTTTGGTTGCCTTCGGTCAGCCCCTTGCTCTCCAGCGTGGCGGTGATCGGGGGTCTGGGGATCCTCTGGTTTCAACTCGGTTCAGAGATTGCCCTGCCCCAGTACGCCTTCCTGGGCGGCGCCGTGCTGGCGGGCACCACCTTGCTGGGGGCGGTGTTCCAGTGGCTGATTCAGCTGCCGGCCCTGGCGAAGCAGGGCCTGCACAAGTTCCAGCTGGTCTGGGATTGGAAGCATCCCGGGGTGAAGGAGGTGCTTCAGGTGATGGGGCCAGCGACGTTGTCCTCGGGCATGTTGCAGATCAACGTGTTTACCGATCTGTTCTTCGCTTCGGGGATCGTCGGGGCGGCGGCCGGTTTGGGATACGCCAACTTGTTGGTGCAAACACCCCTGGGTCTGCTCTCTAACGCGCTGCTGGTTCCCCTGCTGCCGGTGTATGCCCGACTCACAGCACCTGAGGACCGCCCTGAGCTGATTGCCCGGATTCGCCAGGGGCTGATGCTCTCCAATGCCTCGATGCTGCCGCTGGGGGCGTTGATGGTGGCGCTGGCCGGGCCGATCGTGGCCCTCGTTTATGAACGCGGCGCCTTCAATGCCAGCGCCGCTGCGTTGGTGGGCGGTTTGCTGATGGCCTACGGCGTGGGAATGCCCGCCTATCTGGGTCGGGACGTGCTGGTGAGGGTGTTCTATGCCCTTGGGGATGGCACCACCCCGTTTCGCTTCTCGATGGCCGGGATCGGCTTGAACGTGATCTTCGATTGGTTGCTGGTGGGTGGTCCCAGCCCCTGGGGTCTGCAGGTGCCCGCCTTGAACTTCGGCGCTCCTGGGTTGGTGCTGGCCACGGTGGCGGTGAACCTGATCACCTGCCTGGGCCTACTGCTGGCGTTGCAGCGCCGCTTGGGGGGCTTGCCGCTAAGGGTGTGGGCCCGCGACAGCGCGCTGCTCTTGGTCTCGGCCCTGGTGGCTGGCTTGGCCGCCTGGTTACTGGCCGAAGGTATTGCCTGGCCCGACGATCTGCTCGGGATCGCCTTGCAGTGCAGTTTCAGTGGTGCAGTGGGTGTGCTCGTCTACGGCGTGTTGGCCCATGCAGCCGCTGTGCCCGAGGCCCGGGAGATCACCCGACAGTTGCAGCAGCGCCTGCCCGGACGGCGTTAGAGCTCGACCACGCGCTCCTCGCGCACCTGAATCGGAATCTCCAGATGGCTGCGGCCCACCATGGCCGGCCCATCCACCGAATAGATCCGCGCTTCGATCCCGAATTCCCGGAAGGCGTTTTCCATTTCCTGCATCAGGGCCTTCTCCACCTGAGCTTCTGCGTCGACCACCTTGCCGATCAGTCGGCTGCCGAGTCTGCCGATGCGCTGGCGCACCACCTCGCGTGCGTTGGTGACCTCGATGACCAGCACACGGGCCTTGCAGGTGCGGGCAACCCTAACTGTGCTGGCTCAGAAGCTCCTCAAGATCCTGCAGTTGCCCGGCCGGCACGAGGCGGGCTAACGGCAACTTGCTGCTGCCTCCGCCAATGGGCACCTGAACGGCTTCCAGGGCTTGGCGGGCGCACACATCAGCGCCCTGATCCAGCCGCGCGGCACATTCGATCGCCAAGGCTTCCGCCAGGCCGGCATCGCCGAGATACAAGTGCCAGCCGCCGATCTGGATGTAGAGCCGATCGGCGATGGCCAGTTGCAGATCGCGGATCTCGCTCGAGGAAAGGGCCATGCCAGAGGCGCGGTGCTGCGCTCAGGATGACGCCTTCGGGCGCCTGGCGACCACGCTGATGAGCTGCACGAGGAGCACCAGAGCCCAGGCTTCGGTCAGCCAGTCCAGATGCGTCCAGGGCTGACGCATGTTTTGCACGAACCAGAGGCCGCTGTTGAGGGCCGCAAACACCATCGCGTGCAGCACCAGATTGACGATCCGGTTGAAGTGCCGGTAGGTGGGGTCCTCGGGGTCGGCAGGGCCGTACCAGCGGATCGGCATTGGTTTAGAGCCTCTTGCAGTGGTCAACACTGGCTTGAGTCTGTTGGTTGACGGGTGGGCCCTCGATGTGGGCACAATGTTTGGGCAGGCGCAGGCGCTTGTAGCTCAGCGGATTAGAGCATCTGACTACGGATCAGAGGGTCGGGAGTTCGAATCTCTCCAGGCGCGCCTTGCAACCGAACGAACCGCCCCTGGGGGCGGTTTTTTTGTGCGCCAACCGGGATGACGCGCCACTGCTGCGGTTTCTTACGATCAGCCCCAGTTGTCCTTCCGATCTGCAATGGCGCAGACCAACCAAGCACTCGCTGCTGGCGATCCGGCCATTGCTGCGCTGATCGGCAAGGAGCTTGAGCGTCAGCAGACCCACCTCGAGCTGATCGCCTCGGAGAACTTCGCCTCCCGGGCCGTGATGGAGGCCCAGGGCTCGGTGCTCACCAACAAGTACGCCGAGGGTTTGCCGTCGAAGCGCTACTACGGCGGCTGCGAGCACGTGGATGCGATCGAGGAGCTGGCGATTGAGCGTGCCAAGGAGCTGTTCGGGGCCGCCTGGGCCAACGTGCAGCCCCACAGCGGCGCCCAGGCCAACTTCGCCGTCTTCCTGGCCCTCCTCCAGCCCGGCGACACGATCATGGGCATGGACCTGAGCCACGGCGGCCACCTCACCCATGGCTCGCCCGTGAATGTGAGCGGCAAGTGGTTCAAGGTGGTGCAATACGGAGTGGATGAAGCCACCCAGCAGCTCAACTTCGAGAGCATTCGCCAGCTGGCCCTCGAGCACAAGCCGAAGTTGATCGTCTGCGGCTACTCCGCCTACCCGCGCACGATCGATTTCCAGGCCTTCCGTGCCATCGCCGATGAGGTGGGCGCCTACCTCCTGGCCGACATGGCCCACATCGCTGGCCTCGTGGCCGCTGGCGTGCACCCCAACCCGGTGCCCGTGTGTGACGTGGTGACCACCACCACCCACAAAACCCTGCGCGGCCCCCGCGGCGGCCTGATCCTCTGCCGCGATGCCGAATTCGCCAAGCAGTTCGATAAGGCCGTGTTCCCCGGCAGCCAGGGTGGCCCGCTCGAGCATGTGATCGCTGCCAAGGCGGTGGCGTTCGGAGAGGCGCTGCAGCCCAGCTTCAAGGCTTATGCCCAGCAGGTAGTGGCGAACGCCCAGGCCCTGGCCGCCCGCATTCAGGAGCGTGGGATCGATGTCGTGAGCGGCGGCACCGATAACCACCTCGTGCTGCTCGATCTGCGCGGCATCGGCATGACCGGCAAGGTGGCCGATCTGCTGGTGAGCGATGTGCACATCACCGCTAATAAGAACACCGTGCCCTTCGACCCCCAGTCGCCGTTCGTGACCAGCGGCCTGCGCCTCGGCACCGCTGCCTGCACCACCCGTGGCTTCGATGAGGCGGCCTTCCGCGAGGTGGCCGATGTGATCGCTGATCGCCTGCTCAATCCCGAAGACGCTGCAATCGAGCAGCGCTGCCGCGATCGTGTGGCCGCCCTGTGCGAGCGCTTCCCCCTCTACGCCGGGGTCCGCGAGCTTCAGCCCGCTTGAGCGACTGTCCTGTGGGGCCGCGCCGGGGGATCGCCTCCGCGTCAGGCCCTGCTTAAGCTTTGGGCGGTGCGGCAGTTCCGATGATTTCCAGCCGGCCGGATCTCGCCGCTGCTCTGGCGTTTGGAAGTGCGGCCCTGCTCACGGCCTTGATCGTTCCCCTGGTCAGGCGTTTGGGCCTGGCCTACGGGCTCACCGATCAGCCTGATCCCCGCAAGCAGCACACCACTCCGATGGTGCGTCTCGGAGGGGTCGGCATCGTGGCGGGCTTTGTGCTCGCTTTGCTGCTGATCTGGAGGCTGGGTGGCTTTGTGGAGTTGCCTCCCGAGCGCGATGCCCTGATTTGGGCCACCCTGGCTGGTTCTCTCTGCTTTTTTGTGATCGGCCTGGCGGACGATCTGTTCGCCCTGCCCCCCTTGCCCCGCTTGGCGGGCCAGGTGGCGGTTGCGATTGCCGTCTGGAGTCAGGGGGTGCGCATTGGCGGGATTGATCTCCCCTTTGGCTGGTTCGGTGAGGCGCCAGGGGTCATCCCGCTCCCTGATCCGTTGAGTCTTCTGGCCACGGTGATCTGGTTGGTGGGGATTACCAATGCGATCAACTGGCTTGATGGTCTGGATGGATTGGCGGCCGGTGTCAGCGGCATCGCCGCTGTCGCACTGCTGTCGGTCAGCTACAGCCTCAATCAACCCGCTCCGGGGCTGCTGGCCGCTGCCCTGGCCGGCAGTTGCCTCGGCTTTCTGCGCCACAACTTCAATCCCGCCCGCATCTTCATGGGCGATGGAGGCTCCTATTTCCTGGGGTTTGCCCTGGCGGCCATCAGCATCGTGGGCCCGGCCAAGGGTCTGACCAGCGTCAGCCTGATCTTCCCGCTGTTGATCCTGTCGCTGCCCCTGGCGGACATGTCCGCCGTGATCATGGGCCGGGTCAGCTCCGGCCGCTCCCCCTTCTATCCCGACCGGCGGCACCTGCATCACCGCTTGCTGCGGGCAGGCTTCAGTCACCGCCGCACGGTGGTGTTGATCTACGCCTTCACCCAGTGGCTCGCCGCGTTGGCCCTCGTGTTCGTCAATGCTGAGCTGCGTTTCCTCTGGTTGGGTCTGGCCACCGCGGTGTTGATTGCTGTGGTGATCCTCTGCCGGCGCAGCCTCAAGCGCGAACAGGCAGAAGCTGAGCTCCAGAGCGAGTGATGGCTGCTGCAGCCGAGATCCTCTGTATCGGCACCGAGTTGCTGCTCGGCAACATCACCAATGGCAATGCCCGCTGGATCGCCGAGCAATTGGCTTCCCTCGGGATTCCCCATCAGCGTCAGCTGGTGCTGGGTGACAACCGGGAGCGCCTGATTGCCGAATTTCGGGCCGCCCCTGAGCGCTGTCGCGTGCTGATTACCACCGGCGGTCTGGGACCTACCCCCGATGACCTCACCACCGAGGCCCTTGCTGCCGCCTTTGACACCCCCCTGGTGGAGAACCAGCAGGTGTGGGCTGACATTCAGGCCAAGCTCTCTGCGCGAGGGCGCAGCTGCTCCCCCAGCAATCGCCGTCAGGCGCTGATTCCCCAGGGAGCGCAGGTGTTGCCCAATCCCACGGGGACGGCCCCCGGTGTGATCTGGACCCCGAGGCCTGATTTCACGGTGCTGACCTTCCCCGGGGTCCCCAGCGAGATGCGGGCGATGTGGCTGGCCACCGCGGCGCCCTGGCTGCGCGAGGCCGGTTTGGCTTCCGGGGTGTTCGCCAGCCGGATGCTGCAGTTCTGGGGGGTGTCGGAATCGGCCTTGGCTGAGCAGATGGCGGATCTGCTGCAACAGAGCAATCCCACCGTGGCTCCCTACGCGGGTGCTGGGGAGGTGAAGCTGCGCATCACGGCGCGGGCGAAAACCTCTGAGGGAGCTGAACAGCTTCTGCAGCCCGTGGAGGCGGAGATCCGCTCCCGCACTGGTGTCTGCTGCTTTGGCTGCGATGGCGACAGCCTGGCCTCGGTGGTGCTGGAGCAGTTGCGGCAGCGCGGCGAGACCCTGGCGGTGGCCGAAAGCTGCACCGGCGGTGGCCTGGGAGCGGCGCTGGCCGCGGTTCCTGGTGCCTCCGATGTGTTTCTCGGCGGAGTGATTGCCTACGCCAACAGCGTGAAGCAGGGGCTGCTGGGGGTGCCCTCTGCTCTGCTCGAGGTCCACGGCGCCGTGAGTGATCCCGTCGCCCAGGCGATGGCGGAGGGCGTTCGGCGGGCCACTGGCGCCGATTGGGCGCTCGCTATCACTGGCGTGGCTGGCCCGGGCGGTGGCAGCGCAGAGAAGCCCGTTGGCCTGGTGCATCTGGCGGTTGCCGGCCCTGCGGGATGCAGCAGCGAAGGGGTGCGCTTCAGTCCCAGTCGGGGCCGCGACTGGATCCAAACCCTCAGTGCGGGCGAGGCCCTCAATCGACTGAGGCTTCAGTTGGCCTGAGTAGTCTCATCGATTCAGCTGCAGGCATCGCCGTGAGCTCCGGCACCCTTTACGACAAGGTCTGGGATCTGCATGAGGTCTCCCAGCTGCCAGGAGGGGCCACGCAGCTGTTCATCGGCCTCCACCTCATCCATGAGGTCACCAGCCCGCAGGCCTTTGCCGGCCTCAAGGATCTCGGCCTGAGCGTGCGCCATCCCGAGCGCACGGTGGCCACGGTGGATCACATCGTGCCCACCACCAGCCAGGCACGGCCCTTTGCTGATCCCCTTGCCGAGGAGATGCTCGCCACCCTCGAGGCCAACTGCGCTGAGCACGGCATCACCCTGCATGGCATCGGCAGCGGCCGCCAGGGCATCGTGCACGTGATTGCCCCCGAATTAGGCCTCACCCAGCCGGGTATGACCGTCGCCTGCGGCGACTCCCACACCTCCACCCACGGTGCTTTCGGGGCGATCGCCTTCGGCATCGGCACCAGTCAGGTGCGCGATGTGCTCGCCAGCCAGAGCCTGGCGATGGGCAAGCTGAAGGTGCGGCGCATCTGGGTGGATGGCCAGCTGCAGAGCGGCGTGTACGCCAAGGATCTGGTGCTGCACGTGATCCGCACCCTCGGCGTGAAGGGCGGTGTGGGTTACGCCTATGAATTCGCCGGTCCGGCGATTGCGGCGCTCTCGATGGAAGAGCGCATGACCCTCTGCAACATGGCGATCGAGGGCGGTGCTCGCTGCGGCTACGTGAACCCCGATCAGGTCACCTTCGATTATCTGAAGGGCCGGCCCTTTGCCCCCAGTGGTGCGGCCTGGGATCAGGCGGTGACCTGGTGGAGCGCCCTGGCCAGTGGATCCGAGGCGGTCTTCGACGACGAGGTGCGCTTCGACGCGGCCGCCATCGCCCCCACGATCACCTGGGGGATCACGCCTGGGCAGGGCATCGGTGTGGATGAAACCGTTCCGACCCTGGAGCAAACCGAGCCGGATGAGCGCCCTCTGGCGGAGGAGGCCTACCGCTATATGGATCTTCAGCCTGGTGCGCCGATTGCTGGCCTGCCGGTGGATGTGTGCTTCATCGGCAGCTGCACCAATGGACGCCTCAGCGATCTACAGGCCGCCGCTGCCGTGGCCAAGGGCCGCCACGTGGCCCCTGGGATCAAGGCGTTTGTGGTGCCCGGCAGCGAACAGGTGGCCGCGGCGGCTGAAGCCGAAGGGCTCGACAAGTTGTTTGTTGAGGCCGGCTTTGAGTGGCGCGAGCCCGGCTGCTCCATGTGCCTGGCGATGAATCCCGATCGCCTGGAAGGCCGGCAGATCAGTGCCAGCTCCAGCAACCGCAACTTCAAGGGCCGCCAAGGTTCGGCCAGTGGCCGAACCCTGCTGATGAGTCCAGCGATGGTGGCCGCGGCAGCCATCAACGGTCGCGTCAGTGACGTGCGCACCCTTCTCAACGCCTGATCTAGCCCCCGCCATGTCGACCCCTTTCCCCTCCGGCCCGATCAGCAGCGTCAGCGGCACCAGCGTGGTGGTGCGCGGCGATGACATCGATACCGATCGGATCATTCCGGCCCGCTTCCTCAAGTGCGTGACCTTTGATGCACTGGGTCCGGCCGCCTTCGCCGACGATCGCGCCGAGCTGGCGGGCAGCGCGGCAGGCCCCCACCCGTTTGATCGCCCCGCGCATCAGGGCGCATCGATCCTGCTGGTGAACCGCAACTTCGGTTGCGGCTCCAGCCGTGAGCATGCCCCCCAGGCGCTGATGCGCTGGGGGATCCGCGCTGTGGTGGGCGAGAGCTTCGCTGAGATTTTCTACGGAAACTGCCTGGCGCTCGGCATCCCTTGCCTCA
This sequence comes from Cyanobacteria bacterium M_surface_10_m1_298, assembly GCA_016882485.1. Taxonomy (GTDB): domain Bacteria; phylum Cyanobacteriota; class Cyanobacteriia; order PCC-6307; family Cyanobiaceae; genus Vulcanococcus. The sequence goes on along the minus strand of VGPT01000014.1, from coordinate 2,855 downwards.
CGGCAGACCACGACACCATGCTCGCCATTCAGGAGGCGGCTGAGGCTGATCCCGCTGCTCCCTTCTGTCTCGAAGTCGCGGATCAGACGCTGAGCTGCGGCACGCAGCACTGGACCCTCAGCCTGGCGGAGGGGCCGCACCAGATGTTGCTTAGTGGTCAATGGGATGCCACCGGGCAGCTGCTGGCCCACGACGCGGAGCTGAAGGCCACAGCGGCGCGTCTGCCCTATTTGCATCAGTTCCAGGGAGCCTGAACAACCCCGCCGTGGCGGACAGTCGCGACACTGTCTATGAATGAGACAGGTGCGTCGCGTTCATGTTCCGTAGGCAGCCCAGGGCAGCTCGCCTGAGTTTGGTCATGGCCGCCGTGCTGGCTGGCTGGGGTTCTGCCCAAGCCGTTCCCCTCGCGGTGCAGCCCTATCCCCAGGCCGCCGCTCAGGCGGCTTCCCCCCCGTGGGACGCTTGCCGGGGCTGCAATTTGCGCGGTGCTGATCTGAGCGGCTTGCTGCTCAATGGCATCGATCTGCGCGATGCCGATCTGCGCGGTGCCGATCTGCGGGGCAGCAACCTGGAAGGGGCAGATCTCACGGGCTCTGACCTGAGCGCGGCTCAGCTGCAGGGGGTGCGCCTGAGCAATGCCGACCTCACGGATGTGGATCTCTCGGCAGCGGATCTCACCGGAGCGGTGATCATCCAGGCCCTCACCGCAGGCGCCAAGTTGGATGGAGCAATCCTGGTGGGAGCCGATTTCACCGGCAGCGACTTGATGGTGGGCGGTGAGCAGCCGGATGGCCCGCCACCTTTACCGCCGCTGCCCTGAGCGCTTGTCTTTGCGGAGGCTGATCAGAACAGGCTCTGCCGGCGCTTGGTGGCATCGGTGGGTGTGTAGGGCACAAACGGCAGACCGGTGCCTTGGTAGTTGAAGTCGTTCAGGCGCACGCGGATGCCGCCCACTTGCTCATAGGGGCTGTAGTAGATCGCAAACTCATAGCCACGCCGCTGCCAGACCAACTCTCCATAGGCGCCGGTGATGTCTCCGTAATAGCCGGAGCTGGGATCCACGTTGAATCCGATTCCGCCGCTGAACAGCAGTGGGCCGAACAGCTGCTGTTTAAGGCCGATGCCCAAAGTTGCCAGATCGACGTTGCGGTCAAAGGCGAAGGGGCTCTGGCCCTGCTGCAGGCTTCCTCCACCTGAGATGGTGAGCTCGGTGAAATCGAAGAAATTCTTCTGAAGGCGGCCCAATGTCAATGTTGGACCTCCGGTGAGTGTGACCGTGTTCTGGTTCGTTCCATCACCGTAGTAGTCGAGTCGAGCGCTGGTGTTGGTACTGAACCTCAGCCCAGGAGTAATCGGGGAGGGGGTGTTGATGGTGGTTTTGGGATTGTCACGGTTGCTCTCTTTCGCGCGCCAAATTTGAAGGTTGCTATTGACGGCCCCAAAGAAGCTGCCGCGTGTGTTGTCAACGATCGTCGAGGTGTTGAAGTCATTGCCTTGGAAGTTGCCGAAGGCGCCACGCCAGAAGTAGTTGTGCGTGATCTTTCCCCAGGGCTTCAGATCGCCTTGGCGTTCTAAAGAAGCACCCAGAGCGGAATAAACATCCTGCTGACCAAGAGAGCCATTGTAGGTTTTGTAGCGATAGGCGCCGAACAGGCGGGTTGTGTAAGTGCCGGCCGGAATGATGCTGATTTTGGGAATGAAAACCTGTCTTGAGAAGTCTCCCCAGCTGCGCGTGCCATTTGAGATGTTCTGAGGATTGAGCGTGGAGAGGCTGAGGGTAAAATCACTCGTTGAGTAGCCAAAGAGAGACCCTTTCAGTTTCACCAGGCCACCAAAAAGATCGCCTATTTGTGCTGTTTGTGTCCCCGTTGGCCCCCCTGCTGGATCTCCAGGCAGCGGATAACTGTTGACTTCTCCATTGAGGGCTCGGGCAACCATGAACTGCGGCTGAAGCATCAACCTGAGGGGTTCTTCGCTGACCTCGACGCCTTGTTTATTGGTCAACGAGCGGGCTTTCCGGAGTTCAATTTCCTTCATGTTGTAGCCCAGGTAGATTCCGCTGCGATCGACGCCGTCATCGGCAATCACCCAGGGGTTGTCTGCAGGCTGATCTTTCTCAAGAACGATGTTCTTTCGCATGGGTATCGGTAGCCGATTCTCGAGAATCAGTCGGCTCCGTTTGCCTTTGATGCTGGTTCGCTCTTCTGTTTCTTGCACGGCTACGACATCTTCCATATCAACCCAAGATTGGGCTGGTGTGAAGGGGTCGTTGCTGAAGGCGGCGCGATTGGCGCTCCAGCCTTGTGGCGTGATGCGGATCCGAGCGGCCTGGAAACGCCAGCGACTAATGAATCCTTCAATCAGCTTCTGGTCGCCGTTGGGATTGATTAACTGACTGGGCTTAACTGATCCAAATTGATCTTCTTCGCTGGAGCGTCCTGCAAAGCCCGTGCCTTGACGACGTTCTGCTTTTAGGCTGCGAACGTAGTAAAGACCACTAATCCGTTGATCGACAGTTGCCTCAATGGCAGCGTGACGCTCTTTCTCGAGTTCCGCTGCTGGTAGAGGAGGTAACTCCGGGGGGGGAGGCAGTTGGCTGGGCTGGATGACCAGAGCCGCTTTTGAATTGGCAACGGAATTGAGTTGATCGGCCAAGGGCTGTGCCTGGCCATCACCTGTTGTCGGTGCACCCGGGCAGCCTGCAGCCGGTGGCATGTCTGGCGCGATCCGAGGGGGCGGTGCCTCACCAAAGCGATAACGCAGGCCCACGAGATAGGCGTTGCTGCCCTCGCTCACGCCCCCGTAGGTGCCGTAGGCGCCGGAGCGGTGGTGCAGCCTCCCCACCAGGGACCATT
>VGPT01000013.1 GCA_016882485.1 Cyanobacteria bacterium M_surface_10_m1_298 | reverse complement strand
TCGACCTTCCAGGGCGGCTGGGTGAAATAGGTCTGCCCGTTGAGCTCGAGAGCGGAGGCCTCCGGTGGAGCCAGCAGAGCGGGAAGGGGAGAGGCCAGGAGCCCCATCACCGCCAAAAGCCCGGAGAAGCGGGAAGCGCTCGTCATCGCCCGGAGGTTTCGATAGCCGGACGCTAGCGAGCTTCCAAACCAGTGGTTGATAGGGTCGGATGAGTGCAGATTGAGTCGATGAACCGGGCGCAACTCGATGCGATCGACCTGATGTTGCGCGATCTGAATACGCGACACGAAGAGATCCGTCACCGCGCCGCGTTCCGTGGCTGCACCCGCGAGCTGATCTCTCTTCAACAGGAACTGGTGACCTACCTGATGCAGAAGAAATCGAGCATCAACGGCCGCTGATCAAGCGGCGGCCACTAGGAAGGGCTCCGGGTTCTGATCGCGGCGATGCTGCACCGGCAGGCCAGGGCCCTGCTCCTCTCCCACCTGCGCGGCACAGGTCTCGAGAGCGCCGCGCAGCATGCGGGCTGCATGCAGTGACATGTCGCGGGGCACACTGATGCGATCGCGCAGATAGCGCAGACCCGCTGCCGTACCCGCTGGGGGGCGCACCACACCGAATTGCGGGCGCACCAGGGTGGTGAGGGCGCAGCGCAGCGCGGCATCCAGATCCGAGGAGGATCCAAAGGGATTCACCGCCAGCAAACGATCGCGGTGGCGCAGAATCCGAGCCAGAGCTTCCAAGGCTGCACCGGGCGGAGAGGGGTGCCGGGTCTCGATCACGGCTGGATGCTGCACCGGCCAGGGGCCCTGATCGATCAGCCGAGCCACATGGCGCTGCTCCGCGCTGCCACTGGCCAGGCAGCAGCCCATCTGCGGGGGCAGATCATGGGCGTGGGTGTGGATATCGCTCTGGGTGCCGAGATAGGTGGAGCGCTGCTCAAGGGCTGTGAACCAGCGATCGATCGCCGGGTGCTCCGTGCGCAGGCCGTAGCCTTTGTAATAAGCCAGCGAGGCATTCATCCGCTCGAGGTAGGGGATGAAAATCACATCGGCAGTGCTGAAGCGCGGCAGGAAGAACGGACCCTCTGTCGCCTCAAGGGCCTCCTCCACCAAACCCGCCATGCGGGCGAAATGCTGCTCCGCCGGCGCGCTGTGGGGGCCCGCACCCTCGCAGTAGCAGAGCCATTGACACCAGGCCCGGAACAAACGGCGCTCCAACTGCCGCAGCGGGAACACATCCGGGTCGCTGAGGCCGGCCTCCAGGGGCCCGAAGGTCTGCTCGAGGGCCTGCAGGATCAGATCGCTTTCGGTGTAGAGCTGCCCATCGAGCTCCAGGGCAGGCAGCATCCCCGAGGGCACGATCTGCTTGTACCAGCGCTCCTTCTCGCCGTAGCAGAACATCGTCACCTTGCGGATCCGGTAAGGGATTCGCTTCTCCTCCAGCCAGAGCCACACCTTCTGGCAGTAGGGGCACCAGGCGTGGTGATCGCGGTACAGGGTGACCCTCACCTCCGACTCCGGGCGCCCGAACAGACGCAAGCGGGCCTGGGCGTTGGTGGGGCCTTCGATCCGCGCCTGCATCAACTGAAGCTCGCTCTGGGGAGGCAGCAGCTCCTGCAGATCGTCCCAACCGAGGGGATCAGCGATCGCGGCAGACATCCACCCAGGGTCAAAAGCTCCCCTGTTCTAAGGGGAGCCATCCCAGCAACGGGGCCTGCTCAGTGAGCCACCAGCTCCATGATCCGCAGCGTCTCCTGCTCCACCTGAGAGGCAACCCGCTGAATCACCGCATCGGAGCTGGCCTCGCGCAGCAGCTGCTCTGGTGAAAACATGCTCACGCTGACCGGCTCGCTTCCCTGCTGGGAGACGGCGATGCGGCAGGGCAAGCCGGAAGCGAGATGCGGATCGGCCTGCAGGATCGCCGCCGCATGGGAGGGCTGGCAGATCTCGAACACAATGCACTGCCCGGAGTAGTCGATGCCCTTGCTGCGCAGGGTGTCACCGACGTTGTGCTGGGCGAGAACGCCACAGCCCTGGCTCTGACAGGCGGGGGCCATGCGCTCGCAGACCTCCGAGAAGGAGCGGGCGCTGCTTTGGAGATGGATCACAGGTCAAGGGAGCGAAGAACAACCAGAAGAAACGCTGTAGCTGCATATGCGCATACCAGCATAGCCTTAGGCTTAAGGGGTAGTCGTCGGCCATCCGCCTCCCTTCGTCATGAGCGAGCACTTCGACCTGGTGGTGATCGGGGCAGGCTCTGGCGGGCTGGCAGCCGCGAAACGAGCCGCCAGCTATGGCGCCCGGGTGGCGATCGTCGAGGGGGATCGGGTGGGAGGCACCTGCGTGATCCGCGGCTGCGTTCCCAAAAAATTGATGGTCTACGGATCAGCCATCCGCCATCAGCTCAGCGATGCATCCAGTTACGGCTGGAGCGTGGGCGAGGTGCGCCACGACAGCAGCGAGCTGCTGCGCCGGGTGCGCGCTGAGGTGGATCGGCTCAACCAGCTGCACATCGGCTTCCTCGAGAAAGCGGGCGTGGAACTGGTGCGGGGCTGGGGGCGTTTCGCCGATGACCGGACGATCAGCGTGCAGAGCCCCCAGGGCGAGGAGCTGCGCCGGTTGCAGGCCGATCGCATCCTGATCGCCGTGGGCGGACGCCCCCACCGGCCCAACATCCCCGGTGCCGAGCTGGGCTGGGTCAGCGATGACCTGTTCAACCTCGAGCGCTTCCCCGAACGGGTGGTGGTCGTAGGCGCCGGCTTCATCGCCTGTGAATTCGCCGGCATTCTCAATGGCCTCGGCGTGCAGGTCACCCAGCTGGTGCGCGGCGATCACCTGCTGCGGGGCTTTGATCGCGAGTCCAGCCGGGCGGTGCAGGAGGCGATGGAGGCCGAGGGCATCGAGATCCGCTTGACTCACAGCCCCTCGGCGATTGAGGGCACACCGGGGAATCTCAGCGTGATCAGCCAGAGCGGTGAACACCTGCCCTGCAACGGCGTGCTGCTGGCCACCGGCCGTCAACCCTTCCTTGAAGGCCTCAACCTGGAGGCCGCCGGCGTCGCCCGGGAGGGGCACCGCATCCCGGTGGATGCAGGCCAAGTCACCAACGTGCCCCACATCTACGCCGTGGGAGACGTCACCGACCGCATCAATCTCACCCCGGTTGCCATTGATGAAGGCAGGGCTCTGGCAGACACGATCTGGGGAAACAAGCCGCGCCAGGTGGATCACAACCTGGTGGCCAGCGCCGTGTTCTCCCAGCCCGAGCTATCCGGGGTGGGGCTCACTGAGGAGCAGGCGATCGAGCGCTTCGGGGCCGATGGGGTGCGGGTGCACCGGGCTCGCTTCCGGCCCATGAGCCAGGCCCTGCCGGCCCGTGATCCCAAGGTGCTGCTCAAGCTGGTGGTCGAGCTGGCGAGCGGCAAGGTGGTGGGTTGCCACATGGTGGGAGAGCACGCCGCCGAGATCGTGCAAATGGCGGCGATCGCCATTGGCATGGGAGCCACCAAGGCCGACTTCGATCGCACCATGGCTCTGCATCCCACGGTGGCCGAGGAGTTCGTCACCATGCCGAATTAGATGACGCGCACGGTTCTGATCAGTGGGGCCAGCCGAGGCATCGGCCGCGCCATCGCCGAACGGTTGCTGACCGATGGGCATCGCCTCAGTCTGGGAGTGCGCCAGCCCGAATCCCTACTCGGAACCGCCCTGGCAAAGAGCGATCGGGTGCTGCTGCAGCCCTACGAAGCCAGCGATCCCGCATCAGCGACCGCCTGGGTGCAGGCCAGCTTGGATCACTTCGGCCAGTTCGACAGCGTGATCCACTGCGCCGGTGTGTTCTCCCGGGTGCCTCTGCTGTTTGAAGACACACAGGAATCCGAGATCCAGCAGCTCTGGGATGTGAACGTGATGGGTCCCTGGACCCTCACCCGATCCGCCTGGCCCCAGCTTGCTTCCCATGGCTCCGGGCGGATTGTGGTGCTGGTGTCGATGAGCGGCAAACGCTCGAAGGGTCGCCTGGCCGGCTACACCGCCAGCAAGTTCGCCTTGATGGGCCTCTGCCAGACCATGCGCAACGAAGGCTGGGAACAGGGCATCCGCGTCACTGCGATCTGCCCCAGCTGGGTCAACACCGAGATGGCCGCCGCTGTGAAGGCGATGCCGAAGGAATCGATGAGCCAACCCGGCGACATCGCCTCCCTCAGCGCCCAGCTGCTGGAGCTGCCCAACAGCTGCGTGCCCTTCGAGCTGGCGGTGAGCTGCAACCTCGAGGCCTGAAGCCCCCGTTGCTCAGCTGTAGCCCAGCACCGGCTTGAGCAACAGGATCACCACGGGGAAGGCCATGATCAATACCGACAGAGGCATCGCCAGCAGCAGGGCCTTGCGGTGATGGCGAAAGGCGGTGATCACACACCAGCCCGCCAGCGGGAAGAACAACAGCAGAGCCGTGATCAGCCCCGGAGAGAACTGACCGGTGCGTACAAACGGAAGCACGTGGAAGCCCACGGCGTTCACCAACATCACCCCCGGCAATAACAGGGCTGCGGCCGGCACCTGCCAGCCCACACTGCCGGCGAGCAATCCCAGGGGAATCACCCCGAAGCCGTTCGTGATGTAGAAGTCGCCCCAGGTCACGGGCAAACCGAGCACCTGAACAGCCCAGGGCTGCCAACCCAGGTCGTATTCCTCGATCACGTGCAGGCCATAGGCCACCAGACAGAGCCAGAAGATGGCCCGGCCAAGGGCCGACTCGGGATGGAAGCGGTCGTTCATGGGATCTGATCGCAGAAAGAGAAACGGGATAGGCCGCAGGCCCTACCGCGGTGGAATGCCATAGCGGAGCCGCAGCTCCTCCAGCGGGACCGCCGCATCGGCGAACAGATCCCAGTCGCCGATGAGGTTGCGGTTCATCTGCAGACCCCGCTCAAGCCCCTGAAACAGCACAGCGGGGTCAAGATCGTGCTGGTGCTGACCGGTCTCAATCGGCACGACCGAGCGTCCCAGCTGGAATTCGGCGAGCACCAACAGGATCGAGAAGAAGGGATCACTGCTACGGCTCATCCCGGCCTGCAGGCCTGCCACGCCACCTTCTTCGGCAGGGCTGGTGCCATAACCACCCAGCACATGCATGCAGTCATGCCGAGCGATCGGAGGAGGGGGCCCTCCCGGTTCACCCGGCACCGAAAACCCATTGCTTTCAATGAACTGGATGTAGGCGTGCCCGAGCGTTCCCTCCGGCAAGTCGCCGAGGGCGCGATAACGGGCTGCCAGAGCCGGATCGCTTTGCTTCAGCACATAGCGGGCCAGCTGCATCGCCGCCTCGAGGCGGCCGCGGCCCAGGAAGTCGCGAACGGCCCCGACCAGAAAACCACGGCGGGCCATGTCGAGCCGCACCAGGGCCATGCGCTCATGCACCAGGTTGGCGTAGGTGTTGACCACCACCTCGCCGACCCCGAGCGAGCGTGCAGCGCGACGCAGGTAGCTCAGGCGCTCCTCACTGAGCTGACCGTCCATCAAGGCCACCACGGTCATGCCGCGGAGGATGCGCTCCCGCCAGATCGGGTCACTGACCTGCTCCGCCAGGGCCTCCGGGGTCAGGGGGCTGAGGCCATCGAGATCGAGATCGGGCTGATGGGCCAGGTGATCTCGGATCGCCTCGATCGTGAGGCGTTCAGCGGGATCAATCTCAGGCCCGCCCGCACAGAACTGCGCCACCCCTAGCAGTGCCGCCAAAGCAGAACGGGCCGTGGCCGGATCAAGCCGCAGCGCTGGATCGTTGAGGGAAGCCACCAACGCCGGCAGATGGACGATCTCCTCCGGGCCTAGCTAAGGCCGAGGGAACGGTCAACGGGAGCTGCTGCGGGCCTTGAAGTCGTAGCTGCGCGTGAGCTGGAACACGGTGCCACTGAGCAGCAGCAGGCTGATCAGGTTGGGGATCGCCATCAGACCGTTGAGGATGTCGGCGATCGTCCAGATCAGATCAAAACTGGCCACCGAACCCAGCACCACCACCGCCACCCAGACCAAACGGAATGGCTTGATGCCCTTCACGCCCACCAGAAACTCCAGGCAGCGCTCGCTGTAGTAACCCCAGCCCAGGATCGTGGTGGCCGTGAAAAACACGGTGCCGAAGGTCACCAACCAAGCCCCTCCGGGCAGACCCCAGTCAAAGGCCGCCATGGTCAGGGCCACGCCCGTGGGCGCGTCGGCGCCCTCCAGAGGCAACCACGCGCCGCTGATCACGATCACCAGAGCGGTCATCGTGCAGACGATGATCGTGTCGATGAAGGTGCCAAGCATCGCCACCGAGCCTTGCAGCACCGGATCGCCCGGCTTTGCCGCGGCCTGAGCAATGGGCGCGGTGCCCAAGCCAGCCTCATTGGAGAACACGCCTCGGGCAATGCCCTTCTGGATCATCACGCCGATGGCCCCGCCCGCCAGAGCCTGCGCGGTGAAGGCATCGCGCACGATCAACGCCAGGGCCGCTGGAATCTCCCCAACGTGCGCCAAAAGGATCGTGAGTGATCCCCCCACGTAGACGATCGCCATGAACGGCACCACGGCGGAGGCGACACGGCCGATCCGCTCGATCCCGCCGATGATCACAGCGAAGGTGAGCGCCGCCACCACGATGCCTGTGGCGAGAGGGGGGATCCCGAAAGCCAGGTTGATGGCCTTCGCCAGCTCATGGGCCTGCACCCCATTGCCGATGCCGAATCCGGCGAGGGTGCCAAACAGGGCAAACAGCACCGCCAGCCAGCCCCAGCCCTTGCCCAGGCCGTTGCGGATCACATACATCGGCCCGCCGACATGCTCCCCGAGCTCATCGACCTCCCGGTGATGCACCGCCAACAGCGACTCGGCGTATTTCGTGGCCATGCCCACCAGGGCAATCAGCCACATCCAGAACACGGCACCGGGCCCACCGACCCCGATCGCTCCGGCGACACCCGCCACATTGCCCGTGCCGATGGTGGCAGCCAGGGCCGTCATCAACGAGGCGAAGGCGCTGACATCCCCTTCCCCCGAGGAATGACGCATCGAGCCGAGGGTCTGCCGCACCGCAAAACCGATGCGGCGCAGGGGCATGAAGCGCAGCCCCACCATCAGATACAGACCGGTGAGTCCGATCAACCAGAGGGTGATCGGGCCCCACACCACTCCATTGATCTGATTGAGCAATTGCTGCACGCAACCCCGCAGGCAAGACCTGGCGGGATCGTGTCACATCTGCTTTGGATCAGCTATTGGCCTTGAGGTCTTCGAAACGGAACACCTGACGACCCGCCGGGGTCTCGCCAAAGGCTTCGGTGGCCACCACCCGCTCGCTCAGCACCCAGGGGCCTTCCCCAGCGAGGGGCACGAAGGTGTCGCTGAAGCTGCTCTTGCCGCCGCGGGCCGCACCGCTGGCGGGGTCGGCGTATTGGCTGGAGTAGGTGTGGCTCAGATAGCCGCTGCCGGTGTCGGTGGTGCTCTCGGTGAAGATCGTCACCACGGTGCCGTGGATGTGGCGGTGCACCATCGTCACCACGTCGCCCTTAATGCGGTAGCGATCCCCGGCGTTCTTGCCGCCCACGATCACCTCGGTGCCCACCGCATCGGTGTCACCGGCGGTAAAGGTGTTGTCGCCGTGGGTCTGCTCAAAGCTGCGGCGCACCCGATGGATACACACCTCCCACAGCTGCGAGGCAATGGCCTTGTGAATCTCTTCGTTGTCGATGCCCTCCACTTGGGCCTTCAGATCAGCACCCACCGTGAAGGTGCCCTCCACCCGCTGATCGTCCTGCTCCCAGATGCAACGGCCGCTGTACCCCGCAAAACCCGGTTCCCAGGTGTAACGGTTCTCATAGGCGGCGCGGAAGGCAGACGTGCAATCGCTGCCGGCGGCGATCACGGCGGGGCTGGGGGCAACGGTCACGGCAGGTTCGGCGCGGGTTTTTCAGCGTAGGGGGTTGAGCGAAGCCACCGCCCTCAGGCGTGGATGTCCTGCAGGGCAGTGACTTCGAGCTGCTGCTGGCCCTGAAGCGCGGCGATCGCTTCCACGGCGGCGCGGGCACCGGCGAGGGTGGTCACGGTGGTGACCGCGTAGTCGATGGCGGCGCGGCGGAGATATTTGTCGTCGTGGGCGGCCTGACGACCCACCGGGGTGTTGATCACCAGCTGGATCTCTCCGGATCGGATCGAATCTTCGATGTTCGGGCGGCCCTCGTGCACCTTCAGAACGGTCTCCACTGTGAGCCCGGCTTCGCGCAGGCTGGAGGCAGTGCCCTCAGTGGCCACCAAACGGAATCCGAGCTGCGCCAGGCGCTGGGCCACCGGCAGCAGGGCCTGCTTGTCGCGGTCGTGGGTGGAGAGAAACACGGTGCCGCTGGTGGGCAACGCTTCGCTGGCCCCGAGCTCGGCCTTGGCATAGGCGAGGCCAAAGCTGGAGGCAGTGCCCATCACCTCACCGGTGCTGCGCATCTCCGGCCCCAGGATCGAATCCGCACCGGGGAAGCGCTTGAAGGGCAGAACCGCTTCCTTCACCGCCTGCAGAGGGGGCTTGGGTTCCGCGGTGAGACCGATCTGCTCGAGGGTTTGACCAGACATGATCCGGCTGGCGATCTTGGCCAACGGAGCCCCGGTGGCTTTGGCCACGAAGGGCACCGTGCGTGACGCGCGCGGATTGGCCTCGATGATGTAGACGAGCCCATCTTTAATGGCGAACTGCAGGTTGATCAGACCGTTCACCTGCAGGGCCAGGGCCAGAGCCTCACTCCACTGACGGATCGTGGCCAGGGCCTCCTGCTCGAGGCTCACCGACGGCAGCGCGCAGGCGGAATCGCCGGAGTGCACACCGGCGGGTTCGATGTGCTCCATCAGGCCGCCGATCACCACGCGGCCAGTGGCATCGCAGAGCGCATCCACATCCACCTCGGTGGCGTTCTCGAGGTATTGGTCGATCAGCACCGGGTGATCGGGTTCAACATTCACCGCTTCCACCATGTAGCGGTTGAGCTCTTCCTCGCCGTAGACCACCTCCATGGCGCGGCCGCCGAGCACATAACTGGGGCGCACCACCACCGGGTAGCCCACCCGCTCGGCCACAGCGCGCGCTTCCGCTTCGCTGCGGGCGAGGCCATTGCGGGGCTGGCGGATGTCGAGCTTGCGCAGGATCGCTTCGAACTGTTCGCGATCTTCTGCGCTGTCGATCGACTCAGGAGACGTGCCCCAGATGCGGGTGCCGGTGGCCTGGCCCGCGGGGGACTCGAGCCAGCGCAGCAGGGGGATCGCGAGCTTCAGGGGCGTCTGGCCGCCGAACTGCACGATCACCCCTTCAGGCTTCTCCGCTTCGATCACGTTGAGCACGTCTTCGAAGGTGAGCGGCTCGAAGTAGAGGCGATCCGAGGTGTCGTAATCGGTCGACACCGTTTCGGGGTTGGAGTTCACCATCACCGTGGCGAAGCCTTCCGCCTGCAGGGCGAAGGAGGCATGCACGCAGCAATAGTCGAACTCGATGCCCTGTCCGATGCGGTTGGGGCCGCCGCCAAGGATCATCACCTTGCGGCGGGTTTCAGGCTGCACCTCCGTTTCCGGTGGAATCAGCTCAAGCGTGCCGTCGTCACGCAGACGCTCCAGTGGGCGCTCATAGGTGGCGTAGTGATACGGCGTGGTGGAGGCAAATTCAGCGGCGCAGGTGTCGACGGTTTTGAACACCGCGTTGACCCCGAGGCTCTGGCGGCGGTTACGCACCGCGAGCTCCTGGGCTCCAGTGGCCCAGGCGATCTGACGGTCGGAGAAGCCCAGCTGCTTGAGGGCGAGGAAGACCTCCGCATCGAGATCCTCCAGACGCGAGCCCTTCAGCCAACGCTGTTCCGCCTCGATGATCCGGCGCAGCTTGGCCAGGAACCAGGGATCAATCGCCGAAATGCGGTGAATGTCGGCGTCGGAGTAGCCGTTGACCATCGCCGTGCGCACCGAAAAGATGCGATCGGGGGAGGGTGTGCGCAGCTCGCGGTCGAGCTCGGAGCGCTCCGGGGTGCGATCAGGGCGGTCGCAACCCCAGCCGGCATGTCCGGTTTCAAGAGAGCGGATCGCCTTCTGGAACGACTCCTCAAAGTTGCGCCCGATCGCCATCGCCTCACCCACCGACTTCATCGCCGTGGTGAGCACTGCGGGGCTGCCCCGGAACTTCTCGAAGGCGAAGCGGGGCACTTTCGTGACCACGTAGTCAATGGTGGGCTCGAAGCAGGCCGGGGTCTTGCCGGTGATGTCGTTGAGGATCTCGTCGAGGGTGTACCCCACGGCGAGACGGGCGGCGATCTTGGCGATCGGGAAGCCCGTTGCTTTGGAAGCCAGGGCCGAACTGCGCGACACGCGCGGATTCATCTCAATCACGATCACGTCGCCATTGGCGGGGTTGATCGCGAACTGGATGTTGCTGCCGCCGGTATCCACGCCGATCTCGCGGATGATCGCGATCGACTGGTCCCGCAGCCTCTGGTATTCGCGGTCAGTGAGGGTCTGGGCGGGGGCCACGGTGATCGAGTCACCGGTGTGGACCCCCATTGGATCGAGGTTTTCGATCGAGCAGACGATCACCACGTTGTCGGCGGTGTCGCGCATCACCTCCAGCTCGAACTCCTTCCAACCGAGCAGCGATTGCTCGATCAGGATCTGGCTCACGGGGCTGGCATCGAGGCCGCTCATGCAGATCGCCCGGAACTCCTCGGGGTTGTAGGCAATGCCGCCGCCGCTGCCGCCGAGGGTGAAGGCCGGGCGAATGATGCGCGGGTAGCTGCCGATCTGATCGCCAACCGCCTCGGCTTCCTCCAGGGTGGTGGCGATGCCGGAGGGGCACACGGCCACCCCGATGCGCTCCATGGCCCGTTTGAACAGGTCGCGGTCTTCCGCCTTCTCAATCGCCTGGAGGTTGGCGCCGATGAGCTCAACGCCGTAACGCTCGAGGGTGCCGTCTTTGGCGAGGGCCACCGCCAGGTTGAGGGCGGTCTGGCCGCCCATGGTGGGCAGGAGGGCGTCAGGACGCTCCTTTTCGATCACCCGACGCACGACATCGGGGGTGAGCGGCTCGATGTAGGTGCGATCCGCCATGTCCGGATCGGTCATGATCGAGGCGGGATTGCTGTTGACCAGCACCACCTCAAAGCCCTCGGCCCGCAGGGCTTTGCAGGCCTGGGTGCCGGAATAGTCGAATTCACACGCCTGGCCGATCACGATCGGACCTGAGCCCAGCAGCAGGATGCGACGCAGATCCGTGCGACGGGGCATAGGTGGACGTCCAGCAGCCAAACCCGCCTAGCCTCTCACGCGAGGCGGGCCAACGCTGTTAAGGGCAGACCAGCCCTGCTTTCCAGGCGTAGCTAGTGTTGTCTGCAACACGCCTGATGCTTCCAGATGAGCGAACTCCAGCGCCTGAAGGGGTTGCTGCCTCCCGAGATGCAGAGCTGGGTGTTTGTGGAAGCCGCGGCCTCGGCCGATCCTCCGCTGATCACGATCGAGGAGATCGGACGCGACGAGGTGGAGATCCAGCTGGATCTTCAGAAGTGGGATGCCCTGGCGATTGACCACCGCAACCTGCTGTTCTGGCACGAGGTGGGTCGCATCCAGAACGACTCGGTGCCCCGGGATGGTTGGGAGATGGCGGCTCTGGCCATCGGCCTGGGGGGAGCGATCGGAGAGCTGTGGGTGCAGGACGGCCTGCTGCTGCTGATGGCCCTCGGTCTGTCGGGCTTCGCCGGCTACCGGCTCTATCTCAAGAACAATTCCGAGAAGCGCCTCCAGGACGCCATCGCCGCCGATGAACGGGCGATCGACCTGGCCACCCGCTTCGGGTACACGCTCCCCAACGCTTACAAGAGCCTGGGCGGCGCCCTCAAGGAGCTGGTGGAACAGACCCGCAAGAAGAAGAAGCGCGGTTTCTACGAAGACCGCCTCGAGGCACTGCGCAAGAGTGCAGGCAAAGCCCGGGCTGAAATGGCACAGCAGCAGGGATCCCGTCACTCCGTGAGCAGCGAGAACGTCTATGGCTGAGGCCCCGACCACCAAGCCCAGTCCCGACCCCAGCCGCCCCCGGCTCAATCTCGACGACAGCAAGCAACTGGCCCTGCTGGCGGCCGAAGCCTGCGACGACCGCAAAGCTGCAGACATCGTGCTGCTGCGGGTGGAGGAGATCTCTTCGATCGCCGACTGGTTCGTGATCGCCACTGGCTTCTCCGATGTGCAGGTGCGCGCCATCGCCCGATCCGTGGAAGACAAGATCGAGGAGGAGAGCGGCGGACGCCTGCCCCTGCGCAAGGAAGGACAGAAGGAAGGGCGCTGGATCCTGCTGGATTACGGCGAGGTGATCGTGCATGCCCTCACCCCCGATGAGCGCAGCTACTACGAC
This sequence comes from Cyanobacteria bacterium M_surface_10_m1_298, assembly GCA_016882485.1. Classification (GTDB taxonomy): domain Bacteria; phylum Cyanobacteriota; class Cyanobacteriia; order PCC-6307; family Cyanobiaceae; genus Vulcanococcus. Next base: position 24,395 of record VGPT01000013.1, on the reverse strand, counting down.
CTGGAATCCTTCTGGGGCCACGGTGAGAAGGAGAGCTTCGTAGGCTCGATCGACGCTCCTTCGGCCTGAGGCCGCAGTTCCGAGGCATCCGATGGCTGGCAGCGATCCCGCACCGGAGCTGAGCGACACGCCCTGTCCGGTGCCGCCGGAGCAGCGCCCCCTGGAGCAGTTCCGGGAGCTGCAGAACTCTCTGTTCTTCGCCTGGCCCAGCAACGGGGATCGGGGTCTGGCGGTGCCCCTGCTGCGCTGTTGGCTGATCGCGATGCCCATCAGCCTGGTGGTGGCGACCGGCAGCTGGACCCTTCGGCACGACCTGCCGGCCCTCACCTGCGCCGGGGCTGCCGGGGCCTTTCTGGTGCCGTTGCTGATCTTGGTGCGGCAGTGGCTCGGCTGGAGCACCCTGCTGCGACGCCTGATGTCCACCGCGGTGGAATACGAGGAATCGGGCTGGTACGACGGACAGGTCTGGGAGAAACCCCTGGCCTGGAGGCAGCAGGATCTGCTGGTGGCGACCCACGAGGTGAAGCCGATCCTGGAGCGCCTGAAGCGGGCCTTGCTGATCACCATCGGCCTGCTGCTGCTCTCGACCGGGCTCTGCCAGGCTCTCTGACATGACCTTCTCCAGCAGCTTCGGATCCAGCAACCGCCCGGGGGTCCCGCCCCTGGAGGTGCGCCTGACCCGCAATGGAATCGGGGAGTCGCTGCATCGGGTGCATGCGGTGGTCTGCGATCAGCGCGGCCGGGTGCTGATGCGCGCTGGAGACCCCCAGCAGCTGAGCTTCATCCGATCGGCCCTCAAGCCTTTCCAAGCCCAGGTGTTCGTCAGCAGTGGTGCCGCCGACCAGGGCAACCATGACGAACGGGCCCTGGCCATCGCCTGCGCTTCCCATGCCGGAGAGGCAGCCCAGGCCCGCGAGGCCTTCAAGATCCTCTGGAAGGCGGATCTTGAGAGCGAGCAACTGCAGTGCCCGACCCCCAGCGGCCGGCAGAGCCCACTGGAGCACAACTGCTCCGGCAAACACGCCGCCTTCCTGGCCACCTGCCGGCGCATGCAGTGGCCCCTGGAGACCTATCTGCAGACCGATCATCCCCTGCAGCAGCAGGTGCTGAAGCGGGTGGGCGAACTCCTGGGCATGCCCGGCGCGGAGCTAGTCACCGCTCGGGATGACTGCGGAGCCCCCACCCTGCAGCTTCAGCTGGCCCAGATGGCCCTGTTGTTTGCCCACCTCGGAGGCGGACAGGACCCTGAACTGGAGCGCCTCAGCCGCTCGATGCTGGCCCACCCGGATCTGGTAGCCGGGGAGGGCCGCTTCGATACGGCCGTGATGCGCAGCAGTCACGGGCAGGTGCTGAGCAAGGGAGGTGCCGAAGGCATCCAGTGCCTTAGTCGGGTCGGAGAGGGCCTGGGTCTGGCGATCAAGGTGGAAGACGGAGCCAGCCGGGCCAAACACGCCGTGGCCCTCCATCTGATGCAGCAACTCGAATGGCTCACACCCCTCACCCTTGACGAACTGGGCAGCCAGTTCCTGGCCCCCAACCCCGGGGTGAAACTGGAGGTGAGCGGAGAGCTGCGTTTCGACAACGGGCGCTAAGCGCCGGCGGCATCGAGTTCGAACTGCAGGGCTGCCGCTTCGGTGGCCTCCACCTGCAGCAGATCCAGGGCAATAGCAGGGCTGATCGTGAAGGTGTCGACCCCCTCGGCCGCGAGCCGGGGCAGATCGGAGGCACTGCGCAGGCTGGCCACCAGCAGGCGGGTGGTGGATCCGAGGCGCTCAAGGCAGCGCTGCATGGTGATGATCTCCTGGTGCCCGTCGCGGCCCTGATCGCTGATGCGACCCAGGTAGGGAGCGATGTAATCAGCACCCAGGGCAGCGGCGGTGAGCACCTGCTGGGGCTCGTAGCAGGCGGTGAAGGTGATGCGGAGGCCGTCGTTCTGCAGCTGTTGAGCCGCCTCGATGCCAGCGCGGGTGATCGGCAGCTTCACCCAGACCCGATCCGGGGCGAGATCCGCCAGCACGCGCCCGCAGGTGAGCAGATCAGTGCCCCAGGCCTGCAGATGCAGTTCCTGCACCCCATGAGCCAAGGCGCGCTGGGTCAGCTCCTTGAGGTTGTCGATGCTGCAGGGCTGCTCGGCGCGGCGCAGCAGGGTGGGGTTGGTGGTGACCCCACGAAACAGGTTCAGGGGAAGCCACTGATCCCAGGCGAGGGGATCCGCCGAATCCAGCAGCAAGCGCAGGGCCATGGAGCCGATCTGATCCACCCATCCTGCCTGCGTTGCCCCTGGGAAAGGCCGTGCTGTATGGTTCTGAGGTCGACGCGGGGTAGAGCAGTCTGGTAGCTCGTCGGGCTCATAACCCGAAGGTCGGTGGTTCAAATCCGCCCCCCGCCACCAACTCCAGAAACCCCGGCCTTCTTTGAAGCGCCGGGGTTTTTTGTTGCCTCCCTCTGGTCGTTATGCCTTCCAGCAGAACCCCCTCCGCTCCCGCCAGCACCCCCTCCTGATGGCGAACGCGCTGGTGGTGGGATCCGGGGCCACCGGTGGGGTGGCCGCCATGGCTCTGGCCCAGGCCGGCCTACGGGTCACGGTGCTCGAGGCCGGACCCGATCTGCAGATCAAGCAGGCCTTCGGCAGTGAACCCCTCAACAGCCTGAAACGGCTCGCGAACATCAGCAGCGGAAAGCAGAGGATTGCCGCCAACCATCCCGGCTACTGGAAGGCCAATCCCGAGCTGTTCGTCGATGAACAGCGCAACCCCTACTCCACCCCCGGCGATCGCCCCTTCCTCTGGACCCGGGGTCGACAAGTGGGGGGCAAAAGCCTCACCTGGGGAGGCATCACCCTGCGCCTGTCGGACTACGAATTCAAGGCGGCGGAGCGCGATGGCCATGGTCTCAACTGGCCGATCAGCCACGCCGAACTCGCGCCCTGGTACGAACGCCTCGAGAGCCTGCTGGCGGTGAAGGGGCAGTGCGACGGACTGCCCCAACTACCCGATGGCCAGTTTCAGAGCCCCCTGCCCTTCACCCCAGCAGAAGAACACCTGCAGCGCTGCATCCAACGGGATCACGATCTGCCTCTGATCCACTCCCGCGGCTTTGAGCTGCGCAGCGGGTCGCACTGGCCCCGCTCCTGCTCCCAGGGGGGAGCCCTGGCCGCGGCGTTGGCCACGGGGCGCGTGGAGCTGCGCAGTCATGCGGTGGTGAGCCAGGTGCTGATCAACCCAGCCACAGGCCGCGCAGAAGGGGCCGAGGCGGTGGATGCGCGGAGCGGAGAGCCGTTCCAGGTGATGGCGGATCTGGTGGTGCTCTGCGCCTCAACGATTGAGAGTGTGCGCCTGTTGCTGAACTCCCAACGCGACGGGCACCTGGAGGACGTGAGCGGGCGCCTGGGCATCGGGCTGATGGATCACATCTCCAGCAGCTGCTTCTTTGCGCTGCCCCCGCAGGCGGAGCCCGGCAGCACGGAGCTCTCCGGGGCGGGCAGCTGCTTCATTCCCAACACCGTGAACCTCGAGGCCAACAGCAGCCATGGCTTCCTGCGGGGCTATGGGCTCTGGTGCGGGATCCAGCGCTTTGATCCCCCGAAACTGCTCAAACGCAACCGGGAGGCGGCGGTGGGGTTCCTGATCGGGCATGGGGAGGTGCTCAGCCGGGAGAGCAACCGCGTCAGCCTTCACCCCGAGCGCACCGATGCCTACGGCATCCCCATCGCCCACATCGACTGCCGCTGGGGCGACAACGAAGCGGCGATGGTGCAGCACATGCGGGCCCGGATGGAGGCGGTGGTGCGCAGCGCCGGCGGCAGCATCCAGCCCCTGAGCGATCTGTTTGTGATGCCCCTGGTGGAGCCCCTGGTGCAGGGCAGCCTGGCGCTCTCAGATGGGGCTCCGCCCCCGGGCTATTACATCCATGAGCTGGGCGGTGCCGCCATGGCGGAACGGGAGAGCGAGGGGGTTCTCAACCGCTGGAATCAGCTCTGGCGCACCCCCAACCTGCTGGTCACCGACGGCAGTTGCTGGCCCAGCGCCGGCTGGCAGAGCCCCACGCTCACGGAGATGGCGATCACCTGGCGGGCCTGCGATCACGCCGCCGAAGCGTTGCGCCGGGGAGAGCTCTGAAGCAGGGGGCTCAGCTCAGGCCCCGGTTCTCTCGCCGGGCTGCATGAACAGACCGTTGAGGTAGTGCTGGGTCACGGAATGGTCGTTGCAGCCGTTCTGGAACAGGAAGCCGGCCAGCGCAGAGGTGATCACCCGGTATTGATCCCACTCGGGACGGCTCTGCAGAAACAGCTTCATGCCGTCAAACAAGGCCTCGGGCACTTCCGCCTCAAGACTGATGCGCGCCGCGCCCTGGATCACGGTCTCAGGGGCAGAGGGGGGCTCGGTCTGCTGGAGGCAGCGGCTGAGGTGATCCCTGAGCTGCTCAGGGGCAACAGAGGCGCTCTCAGAGACGACCTGCTGTTCCACACCACACTCATCCACGCGAACCGGCTCCAACAAATTTGCACCTGCAACGTTGGCCAGCAAGCCACAAAACGACCACCGCCGTCAAAGCGGTCTGAAACAGGGTCACAACCGCCGAGAATCAGGTGAGACCCCTTATTGGAACTGGGATCTCAATCCTGGAACCAGGGAGCGCAAGTCGCCCTCTAGCGAGGCGGAACCGGCTGTCAAGTCAGCGTTGAGCCAAACCACGCAATCCCCAGAAATCGCCTTACCGCATGCATGCAGCACATGCAAGCTGTGGAAAAGATGGTCGTCGGCTGAGGAAAACAGGGTCGCTCTGGGGAAAGCGAATTTCGATAAGCAGGCCTGATGGCCAGAAGTCTCACGGGACTCGGGGGGATCCGAGACGCCTGAGCGGGCTCATTCCCCTGGGTTCTCTTCCGATTTGGACCGCGGTTTGTAAAGGGTCTTCGGTCCGAGGGGGTGCTCAGCGTGGGGATAAGGCGCATGGGTGTGCCCGTGCGCATGGTCGTGGTCGTGGTCGTGGTGGTGGCTGTGGTCGTGATGGTGATGACCCAGGGGGATCGGGATGCCATCGGGCTGGCAGGCACCGGTGCACTCGAGCTCGCAGAGGGTGCAGCCTTCGATCAGACCCTCCACGTGATGGTGGTGGCTCTGCTGGGGAGCTCCCACCTCCGTTTCAAAACCGAGCACCTGGGCGCGGTATTTGCAGAGGGAGCAATTCATCTGGGTCTCACCGCGCACCACCTCCTCCACCCGCTCCCGAAAGGTGTCGATCACCAGGGGGTGATCCCCGAGGTAGCTGGCATCAACGAAGTCCACCTCTGGATGGTCAGCCGACACCAGCTCGGTGTGCATGCGGATGCGACTGACCAGAACCCCGGAGAAGAGGAAATAGGGGAAGACGATCACCCGGCGGAAGCCCAGGCGCACCACATGGCGCAAGCCGGGCTCCACCAAGGGGAAGGTCACTCCGGAATACACGGTTTCGCCCCAGCCGAAGCCAAAGCCCTCCACCAGCATCCGGGTCACCTTCGAGACATTGGAGTTGGCATCGGGATCGGAGGAGCCGCGGCCCACCACCACCAGCAGGGTTTCCGCCAGGGGCACGGCCGATCGTGCATTGGCCTGATCGAGGGCCTCTCGGATCCGGGCGCCTGCGGCCTGGATCATCTTGAGATCCACCCCCAGCTCTCGGCCGTAATCGATGCGCAGGCCGGTCTCAGCGGCGTAGCTGTTGAGCACCGAGGGGATGTCGTTCTTGGCATGCCCCGCGGCGAAGAGCATGCCGGGCACCGCCAGCACCCGCTTCACCCCCTGGGCGCTCAGGCTGTCGAGCCCGTCGCGAAGGATCGGGCGAGCAAATTCCAGGTAGCCGTATTCCACCGGCACCGACGGCAGCTGACGCCGCAAACCTTCCGCCAGCTGGGCGAACTCGGAGACCGCCTGGCGGTTTCGGCTGCCATGGCCGCAGATCATCACGCCGATGGGGCCGCCCTCCACGGATTGAAGGTCGAGCTGCATCGAAGGGTCGCTCATACAAAGGCCTGCCTGAATTGACCCTATCGGTCCAACCCCTGCGCTCTGGAAGTCAAGACCTAGGGTGCCTTTTGAACCCAAGCATCGAAGCGTGCAAGCGAGCGAGAACAATCGGGCTGAAGAACTGAAAGTTCTGGGCTGGAGCGCCGAAGACGTCCGCAAATACGAGGAGCTCTGGGAATACCGGCACCGCTGGGGTGCGATCAACCTGGAGCGGGAAGATCGGGTCTTTCTGCGCAAGGCCGAAGCCGCCCTGCCGAAGATCGTGAGCGGGAAGGCCGAGAAGAAGCGCCTTCAGGACAAGTCGTACTACCGCTGGCTCAGCTTCTATCGCGATGCGATGCAAAGCAGTGCCGCCGAGCAGGGCCTCTCCGGCGGGGAGCAGGGTGCCTGGCCGATCCTGATCAGCGAGGAACTGCGGGCCATCGATTATTACCAGCCGGTGCTGGGCCTGCCCGACACCCTCAAGGCCAAGGAACTGCTGGCGATCCGGGAGGAACTGGCGGCCCAAGCGGCCAGCGGCGGACGCCTGGCCAGCTTTGACTTCGTTGGTGTGCTTGAAGAGCTGAAGCGCAACGAGAAAACCAGCTGGAAGCCCCTGCGGGGCGAAGGCAACAGCGACAACGGCTATGCCGTGCTCTCAGCGGATGCGGCCGAAGCCTTCCGGCTGGAAGCCCGCAGCCGCCTCTGCAGTGCAATCCGGGATCTGTTCCCCTCCCTCAAAGACAGCGAGAAAGAACCCCCGGCCACCGATTGGCAGCCCGCGAGCTGATCGCAGCAGCGGTGGGCAGCAAAAAGCCCCCCGGAGCAGTGCTCCGGGGGGCTTTTGATCGGCGAGGCCGATCAGCTGAGGGTTCAGCCCAGACCGATTTGGCCGAGGATGCCCTGTCCGGTCAGCAGCTCGGTGGCCAGACCGATCACGAAGCCCATCATGGCCAGGCGGCCATTCCAGGTTTCAGCGAAGTTGACGAAGCCGAAGCGGGAGTTGGAGTCAGCCATGGATCTGCGTTCTTGAAGAAACGTGAACTGATTGTAAAGCCTCGTAACACCGGTTGGGTGTGCGTCCTGAACAACCCGGGCGGGTGAGCCAGAGCACAGTCAGGGCTCCGGGTGCTCCCCTCCAATCACCGACCTGCCCAGAGCCAGGCCGGCCAGGATGCTCAGGCCCTGATTGACCGCCTCATCAATGCGGCCCTGGGGGCGGATGCAGAAGCTGGGGTCATGGCTGGAATGGGGGCCCTCCTGCTGCAGATGAATCCAGCTGAAGGCGGTGCAGTTCAGCAGATCAAAGGAGAGGGTGAGGCCTTGAAAGGCCAGGATCCCGGTTGAGATCCAGACCACCAGACGGCGAGAGTCCATCGCGTTGAACACAGACAACGCCTCAGGGTTCCGAGCCGGCACGGCAAAGCCACAACAGCACTTAAGACCAGAAGCTCCGGATCCGGAACAGAAGGCGCCGAAGCGGGTGCCTGCGCCGCAGGGTGCGGGCCTCAGCCTCCCGTCTGGCATCCGAGCAGGTGGAGCAGAGCACCTGGCCCTTCACCCGCCGGTAGTGCTGGGTCGAGCGCTCAATGAACGTTCCGCAGCCCTTGCACGGAAAGATCGGGCTCATGGCCAAAACGCGGAGTCAACCAGGGAACAGGATCCGGAACTGAATCGATCAGCACCGCCTCCCGGAACCCTCCAGGGTTAGCGCGAACGGATGCCGATGCTTACTCAGCTTGCTGTTCCTTACCTGAGCCAGAACGACAGCGCCACGGGCCAGGGCACTCGGATGTGTTTCAGCTCCAGCTGCGCCATGGCCGCGGCCTACCTCAAACCGGATGCGCTGCGCGGATCCGGGCAGATCGACGATCGCTATCTCGCCGTGGTGCAGCGCTATGGCGACACCACAGATCCCGCCGCCCAGGTGTCTGCGCTGCGCAGCCTCGGCATCGAGGCCCGCTTTCAAACCGATGGCAGCCTCAACGATCTGATCGATCAGTTGGAGAGCGGAATTCCCTGCCCGGTGGGCTGGTTGCATCACGGCCCCGTTTCCGCCCCAGCTGGAGGAGGCCACTGGAGCCTGTTGATCGGCTGGGATTCCAGCTCGAGGGCGCTGCTGATGCATGACCCCAACGGAGAAGCGAATCTGGTGGGAGGGGGCTACCTCAACCGAAGCCAGGGTGCGGGGCTGCGCTACTCCGCTCAGAACTTCCTGCCCCGTTGGCTGGTGGATGGCCCGGGAAGCGGCTGGTGGATACGGCTCTAGACGCGGTAGGCGTCGATGAAGCTGCTGCGCACCGAGGCCAGCAGTGACGCAGGCAGCGCCAACCGACAGCCCTGGAGGTACTGGTCCAGTGCAGGACCCAGTTCATCCTGCAAGGCAATGCACTGGGCGGCAGAGAGTGCCAGGGCGCGTTGGTAGAGGTCTTTGTCGGATTTGCCGAGATGGAACAGGCGACAACCTTCATCGATCAAGGCCGTCAGTTGCGGATCCCTCAGGCAGTGGCTCTGGCTTCCGGCATAGGGGAGTGTGCGGTTGCGGATCACGGCCCGCACCAACTGAAAAGAACGCTGGGCCAGCTCCGGGCCTACGCGATCTTCCGCCTCCCGGCGCTCCCGCAGCTGGATCAAGGCATTGATCAACTCGGCCGCCTTGAACAGAGCCAAACACTGGCGCTGCTGAGGATCGAGGGCCTCAAGATCAACCAGGTAGTCGGCAACAACAGAGAGGAAGCCGTCCTCTTTCTCCGCCAGGGCCGGGCATGACCGCCAACGCTCCATGGCTCCTGCAGGACTCATGCTGACCGTAGCCATCGGCCCTGGCCATGTCGTTTGAACGAGTGGAGCTCACCACACAACATCCCTTTCAGTGCATCCCGATCACTGAGACAGTGCAGACCTTCATCGCGGAGCGGGGCGGGCAAAACGGGGCGGTTCTGATCAGTGGGCAGCACACCACCACAGCCGTGATCATCAACGAGATGGAGACGCGCTTGATTCGGGATCTCGAGGCATGGCTCTCAGAGGTCGCCCCTGCCGATCGAGCGTGGAAACACAACGACCTCGACCTCCGCCCCAACATCCCCGCCGATGAACCGCGGAACGCCCATGCCCACCTGCAGGCGCTGTTACTGGGAAACCAAGTGACGGTGGCCGTCCAGGCAGGGGCCCTGGTTCTTGGGCAATACCAAGACGTGATCGTGGTGGAACTCGACGGGCCGCGTCAGCGCAAGGTCGCCCTGCAATGGTTACCGGGCTGAACTGCCTAGGGTCACGGCCGCTGCTCCCAAGCCGATGCCAACCCGCGAACAGATCCTGGCCGCCTCCGCCGGCTGGGTGGCGGTGCTCTTGAACGTGGTGCCAGGCCTGGGGGCGGGGTACCTCTACCAACGCCGCTGGAAGGCCTATTGGATCACCTCCCTGCTGGCCACCTCCTGGTTTGTGGCGGGAGCAGTGCTCGCTCAGAAGGCCGATGCTGCAGCGGAAGCCCAGAACCAGCTGGTGGGGTTGATCGGATTGCTGGCCCTTGCTGGCGTGACGGCCGCTGAAGCCGGGCTAGCGGTAAAGAAGGTGCGCGAGGGCCTGAACTGAGCGCCGGGGGATGACCGCAGAGCGCGAATCCAGCAGGATGCGATCGCTCCGTCAGCCCCGAGACGACGATGAAAGCCAGGGACATGATCAATGCGCACCTCTTTCCGGTGCTTGGGCTGATTGCCACCGCCAGCTCCGTGTCGATCGCGTTATCCCTCGGCCCGATCGCCGGGGAGTCGTCCCGCTGGAACAAGTGCTACAACGCCGGGATGGCCTGGCTGAAGCGCAACAGCCCCAGCATTCCAGAGGCTGAGCGACCCGCTCTCGCCACCAACTTCTGCAATGGGGGCCTACCCAATAAACCAAGGGGCTGATCGGATCAGCTGATCCAGGCCAGGGTCTGATCGATGGCCCTGCGCCACTCCCCTGGCTCAAAGTGGTGGCGATGCCCATGGCCTGGAAGCAACCAGGCCACATCGAGATCCAGAAGTTTGCGCACCGAGCGGATCTGCTCCGGGAAGTTCCACCAGCAATAGGTGCGTGACGCCACGACCACCTGCTGTTCGCTGTTCCACCAGAGGTGATCCCCACTGAAGAGCACTGAGCGGCTCTGACCGAGCTGAACGCACAGAGATCCCGCCGTGTGACCCGGAGTGGGGATCAGCGTGAGATCGGAGCCGATCCGCATGGCATCGTCTCCGTCGATGAGCCGTTCCGCCTCCGGTGCAGCATCAGCGTCGGCAGAGTGAATCCAACGCTCACAGCCAAAGGCCTGGGCCCATTTGGCGTGATCGGACACGTCATCGCGGTGGGTGAGAACAATCGCCGCAAGACCACCCAGCGCCTTGATGCGACGTGCCAGCGGGGCACTCCAGCGCGGAACGTCGATGAGCACGTTGCCATCCGGGCGCACCACTAACCAGCTGCAGGCCCCGAAGCTGCGTTTGGAGGCCCAGCCGCAATAGAGCACCTGAGCGGCGGGGTGCTCGCACACCAGATCGGGGAAGCCATCCACAGGCGTGAGCTGCCGCAAATCAGGCGTAGCTTCAATCGCCGCCACAGGGCAGGCCTGCATAGCCAGGAGGGCGCGCTCGGTTTCAAGCCGTCCACAGGGCTGATGCTGCACAAGGGCCCTTGAGGGGCCCGGAGCGAAGTGCTGCGGATCGAACTGCCAGCAGGTGCCGCAGTCGATGCAGCGCCCGTTGATCTGAAAGGGGCCGTCAGCCGAAGGTGCGTCCATTCCAGCCCCAGCTACTGGCCTTCACATCCTCAAAGGCCACATAGATGCGATTGGAGGGGATCCCGGTGCGCGCCGTGATCAGTTCGCAGAAGGCCTCCGTCATTGCCGGAGGTTTGAGGGCTCCAATCGATTTGATCTCCACGTAGGCGCAGGGATCACTGCTGCCTGCGAAAGTCATGGGGACCCCGCTCTCCAGCAGGGTCATCACGTAGGCCTCCGGCTTCCCGGTTTGTTGGGCGAGGGCTGCAGACAGCTCCTTGAGCAGAGCCTCGGCGTTCTCCACCGACTTCAACGAGGTGCGCACGTTGATCAGAGGCACAGTGAAACTGGAGCAGAGAACCGCATCGTGCCATGGGTGATCGGGCTGTGCGCGTGAAGATCTGCGGAGTGCGCAGACTGGAGGATGCTGAGCTGGCCGCAGAGCTGGGCGCCGATGCCATCGGTGTTCTGGTGGGTCAACGGCACCCGAGCGGAGACTTCATTGATGCCGATCTCGCCAGAGAGATTGTCGAAGCCCTGCCGGATTCGGTGTGCGGTGTGCTCGTGAGCCATCTGGAGGATCCCGGCGCCCTGCTGGAGCTGATCGATCAGGTGCAGCCCAGGGCCCTGCAGATTCACAGCCCCATGGCGATCTCAGCCGTGCAGCAGATCCGACAGGCCTGCCCGGACCTGCTGCTGCACAAGGCTGTGCATGGCAGCAATGGCAACGCGATGGAGACCCTCCAGGCCTACGAAGATCTGGTGGATGGCTTTGTCTGCGACAGCTGCAATCCCGCCACGGGGCAGGTGGGTGGAACAGGTCTCACCCACGATTGGAGCGACTCGGCGCAACTGGTGAAGGCCACGTCACACCCGCTCTGGCTGGCGGGTGGCCTCACGGCCGGCAATGTGAGCAAGGCGATTGCGCGGGTTCAGCCCTTTGGCGTCGATGTGAATAGCGGAGTGAAGGGGGCTGATGGGTTTAAGGACCGGGAGCGTCTTCAGGCCTTCCTGCAGACAGCAAAGACAGCGAAGCTCCAAAACTGGTAACAGAATGGGGGAATGGCGGTTTCTGAATCCAACTCCCCACCGCAAGCAACCGCGGTACTCAACCAACTCAGGCTGCACAAGCCTGACTGGAGTCGCCGCTTCCACGTCATCGAACTTGGCCTGTTCGGTTCCGTTGCTCGAGGCCATGGTCGGGCCGATAGCGATCTTGATGTGTGGGTTCAGATCGATCCGCTCACTCCCTACGCGCTAGTCCACCTCAAGAAGGAGCTCGAGGACCTGCTGCAGCGTCCGGTTGACCTAGTCCGCGTCCGGGAGCGCATGTCACCAGCATTGCGCCAGCGCATCGAACAGGAAGGTCTTAGAGCGTGACCACTGTGCCGAGAGACGCCCTACTCAGTCTCCTGGGAGCACTGCAGCGCGCGCGTCGTAAATCTATACCGCTTATTGCCAATCCCGAGCTACTGGATGAAGAAGAGGGGCAGGATGCAGTTGATGTGATCTGTATGCAGTTCCTCGCTGCCGGAGAATCTCTTAAACGCTTAGAACGTCTCTATCCAGGCCTCCTTGAAGATCGGTACCCCCACGTTGACTGGAAGGGCGCCATGGGCTTTAGGGATGTCATCGCTCATCAATATTTTGATTTAGACATTGAGCAAGTGCTCGTGATCTGTGAGCAGTCTCTCCCAGATGTCATTGCAGCAATTCAAGACCTTCTCAAAAACTGAAAACCTGCACAAGCTGAGCCTTAGGGGGTGCAGGGTCCGTTGGCGGTGATCACCACTTCATCGCCGAGTTTCACGTTGCTCAGCAGGGTCTTCAGGGCAGGTTCAGCCACGTTCACGCAACCGCCGGTGACCTTTTGCCCGATCCGTTTGTCGTTGTTGCTCCCGTGGATCGCGAAGCTGTACCAGCGAAATTTGCCGTCGTAGGTGTTGAAGGTAAACGGCTGTTTGACACTGTCCATCGGAGCCAGGCTGATGTAGCCGATGCCGTATTCCCCGACTTCTCCATCACCGCTGAAGTCGATCGCATTCATCGACTGGAACAGAGAGGTCTTGAGCTCCGCCTGACTCTTGCCCGATAGAGCGATCAGCTTCGGATCCATCACAAACTGATCCTTGCTGAGAATCGCGTTCACCCGGAAGCGGCCCAGCGGGGTGTAGCCCTCCTCAAAGCGGGATCCGGGGCAGGTGACGCCATAACGTCCGTAGCCGACCTGGAACGCCTTGGCCTCCTTGCCCAGAGGAAGCACGGCCCGGCTCCTGGCCGGATCCGTTAGATCGAGCGCAATCCGGATCGGACCGGAGAGAGCGGAGGCCGGCTTGGTGGTGGTCTTGCTACCGCCGCAGCCCGTCAGCAGCAGTGCAAACCCCAACAGAAACAGGGAGGCCGGAGGGCGCATCAGAAACGATCACGGGCGCCTCCATGTTGGCGAGCATTCCGAAAAACACTGCCGTTGGCTGACAGTTAAAAACGCCATTTCTAATGTTCGTTCAGAAGGCAACGATTCCATGGGCGTGATCTGGTTTCTGGTGGTCGGCGTCGTGGCCGGCTGGCTCGCGGGAGTGCTCGTGAAAGGAGGCGGTTTTGGCCTGATCGGTGACCTGGTGGTCGGGATCCTCGGCGCGTTGGTCGGTGGATTGATCTTTGGGGGAGGCCTGCTGGGCGGCGGTCTGCTGGGATCGATCCTGGTGGCCACCCTCGGAGCCGTGATCCTTCTTGTGGTGATCCGGGTTCTGAAGAAAGCCTGATCAGAAGCCTCGCTGGACGTGATGTTGCCAACCGTTCTGACCCTGGCCTTCGTGATCCCGATTCCTTTCTTCCGGCCAGTGCTGGAGCACACGAATCAGGGGGCCTGGAATGAACTGGTGGCCGCCTTCAGCCAGCGGGGGGTCGCGGTCAGCGGGGATCATCCCCGCTGCCGGGAGCGCGATCTCTACGGCCTCTATGTGCGGGGGAGCAAACGGGTTGTGGTCTGTGATCGCGGCGATCGCAGCAACACCCTGCGGCATGAGGGCTGGCATCTCGTGCAGAGCCTCTGCCTGAGGGATCGCCAATGGCTCGAGCCTGCGGTGGTTCAGCGCCGCCTCAGCCGGGAAGAGCGCTTGGAACTGCGCCAGCTCTCGCAACCCGAGCGCTGGCACCGTGAAGCGGAAGCCCGGGTGATCGCCCGCCTGAGCGTGAACGACTACCTGCAGGAGATGAGCAAGGCCTGCGCCCACACCGCCTCGATGCAACCAGCGGAGCGCTGAAAATCTGAAGGCCTCAACGGATCAGCAGCCAAAGCAGGATCAGCAGGCCAACCCCAGCTCCAGCCACCGCCACCACCAGGCCAGCGATCAGCAAACGCCGAGTGGTCTTCGGGAACCAGAGCAGGCCGATCCAGATCGGCAGGCTGAGCCACAACGGTGGCAGCAGCACAGAGATCACCAGAAGCAGCCGCAGCAGCATGCGCCTCTTGCGCTGGCGACGCCGCAGCAGGAGGGCCTGGGCCTGCTCCTCCTCCGTGAGCCAGCGCCCATGGCGACGCGCCTCCTGCAGATCCCTCTCGATCGAGCCAGTGCTGGAGAGTTCGCTCACCGCATCCCCCACCCCGGCTCGGGCTTCCCGCAACAGGGACGCCCCGCCCAGCACCAGCCGGCGCACCCCATGGCGAAGTCGCCCCATCAGACGTCAGGGAAGGATCAGCTGTTCACCATGGCAGGGGACCGCGACCCGAGGCAGTGCTGCAGCCCATCTGTGAACCCAGTAGCGCGCCGAGGGGAATCGCCCAGGCCCGTCCGTCATCGCGGGACATCGCATAGGCCGCAGCGCCACCGCCCAGGCCCCCGAGCAGGCGACCGATGTTGCAGCGCTGAGCCACCTGCTCGGCCGTGAGAGGTGCCTCGCGATAGACCTGATCGCTGCCATAGGCGTAGTCGCGGTTGGCTCTCCAACGCCGGGGTTGCCTGATCGGAGGGGCCGGGTAGTCCTGAACCACAGAATCCCAGCTGTTGGTCTGAAGGAACTCGCGAGGATGCGCAGAGGCCAGTTGGGGCATCAACGCGGCGGTTGCAGCAAGGGCGGCAAGGGTCAGCCGGCGACCGCGGGAGGGATGAAATGCCATGAGGATTCAGGGCGGTGTGAAGAGGCCGGAGAGCGGATCGCTTCGCTTCCGGGCCTGTCTTCAGCCAAATTCAGCCCTGCTGCAAAAGGATGACTCAGCTCTGATCAGGATCTGACGAGATGTGACTGCCCTGATCGGGCTCGCTGTGCATCACCTCGTAGCGATCCCTCGGGGGCTCGGGCGCCGCGCAGATCAGCTCCGCATGCACCGGACAGAACACATCCACATCCGGAATGCTCCTGTCGTAGCTGGCCCAGGCGGCCCGCAGCCGGGCGGCACAGGCTGGATTGCAATGGGGACCACCGAAGTGAGGACACACCTCCGTCCAGGTGGGTTCTGTCTGAGGTGAATCGCTCATGAGCCGAGGGGTAGGGGAAGCAGTGCGTCGTGAGTAGAGATGCTGATTGCAACGTCGATCGCGGCCCGGTTGTCTTGAGGCATCAACCAACCGACCCGCCGAGAAGCCACGGCGGGTTTTTTATTGCCCGGCGGGGCTGAAGTCGAGCACCAGATCCCCAGAGGCGTCGCGCTCGATCACAAACAGGAAGCCATCCACCGTGCCGCTCCAGCTGCCCTCGTCGGGATCCGCACTCTCCCCGAACTGCTGGGAGACCTCGTGATCAAACAGCTGCTCGAACACATGGGCGGCCACGATCGCGGCCTGGTGTTCATCCATCTCGTCGAGTTCGTGGGGCTCCACCGTGCAGCCCTCCAGCATCTCGGCATCGAGCACATTGCCGCTACCGAGATCCGCCACCAGTGCCTGCAGTGCGTCGTCCATAGCCCAGCAACTCCTGTTTCCATGCTGAATCCAGGCCGCGCTGTCGTCAGCCCCCTCGGGGCCAGCAACGGAACATCGCAAGCGCGTTGAGGCTATCGGGCCCAGGATGGAGAGATCCACTGCCTCGCCGATGGGATTGGGAGTGATCCTGCGGCTCTGCCTCACGAACTGAACGCAAACACCGGTGGAGCGCATCCCCCCATGGCCGACACCAGCGCAGCTGTCATCAGCGGTCGCGAAGCTGACATCCAGGCGGCAATGGCGGAAGGGGGCCGCTACTGGCTCGAGCACTCCCCCCTGAAGCTCGATCAGCTGCGCTCCGCCTTCGCCTGTGCGTTGCACATGCACCAACCCACGATCCCGGCGGGCCCAGGCGGCGAACTGATCTCCCACCTCCAATACATGTTTGAGCACCAGGGGGAAGGAGACAACCACAACGCCGAACCCTTCGCCCAGTGCTACCGGCGCCTGAGCGATCTGATCCCCCAGTTGATCGAGCAGGGCTGCAGCCCGCGGATCATGCTCGATGTCTCGGGCAACCTGCTCTGGGGAGCCGAGCAGATGGGGCGCTCCGACATCACCGAAGCCTGGCGCCATCTGGCCCGTGATCCGCAGATGCAGCAGCACGTGGAGTGGCTGGGCACCTTTTGGAGCCATGCGGTGGCCCCTTCCACTCCAATCCCCGATCTGAGGCTGCAGATCGAGGCCTGGCAGCACCAGTTCGCTGATGCCTTCGGGATCGAGGCCCTGCAGCGGGTGCGGGGGTTCTCCCTGCCGGAGATGGCTCTGCCGAACCACCCCGAGACCCTCTTCGCCCTGATCGATGCCCTGCAGCAGGCGGGCTACCGCTGGGTGCTGCTGCAGGAGCACAGCGTGGAAACACTGAGCGGCGAACCCCTCTCAGAGGCGCAGAAGTATCTGCCCAATCGCCTGATCGCCCGCAATGGCCAGGGCGAGACCCGAGCGATCACCGCCCTGATCAAGACCCAGGGCTCTGACACCAAGCTGGTGGGTCAGATGCAGCCCTATTACGAGGCGATCAGCCGCGATCGGCTCCCCCTGGGAGACATCACGCTGCCGTCGTTGGTCTCCCAGATCGCCGATGGCGAAAACGGGGGCGTGATGATGAATGAATTCCCCCAGGCCTTCATTCAGGCCCACCAGCGCTGCGCCGGCGATCACGGCACCGCCGCCATCAATGGCAGCGAGTTCCTCGAGCTTCTGGAGACCCAAGGAATCAGTGCAGAGCAGTTCCCCGCTCTTCAGGCCGTGGGGCAGCACCGGCTCAGCGCTCAGCTGGGAGAGCGCTGGTCGACAGAACAACTGGAGCAGGCGATTGCAGCCCTGAAGGTCTCGGATCCAGGCTTCTCGATCGATGGGGCCTCCTGGACCAACGACCTGAGCTGGGTGAACGGCTACGAGAGCGTTCTGGAGCCGATGCAGGAGCTCAGCGCCGCTTTCCACCAGCGCTACCCCACAGCCCCGACCAGCGACCCCAATTACCAGGAGGCGTTGCTGCATCTGTTGTTGCTGGAAACCAGCTGCTTTCGCTACTGGGGGCAGGGCACCTGGACCGACTACGCCCGTGAGATTCACCGCCGCGGCATGGGCTGCCTGGCCTGAAACCGGGGAACACTCCAGGCAGCGGATTGGAGCCTCGATGGATCGAGCGGTGGGCCAATGGCTGCAGGCGAGCCGCCTGCATACCCCCCTGGCGGAGCGCACCGTGCTCGAGCTGGCCCGGGTGATTCAGAGCTGGCAGCGTCACCCCCAGGGACCGGATCAAGCACCCAAGGCTCTACGCCGCCGCGGTCTGCGGGCCCGCGATCGCCTGGTGCGGCACAACCTGTCTCTGGTGGGCTACATCTGGCGGACCTATCACCCCAATCTGAGCGCCGAGGAGAGCAGCACCGCTGACGCCCTGCAAGAGGGAGCCCTCAATCTGGTGCGAGCGGCAGAGAAATTCGATCCAGCCAAGGGATACCGCTTCTCCACCTACGCCAGCTTCTGGATCCGGCGCGGATTGCATCAGTTTGAGCAGCGCTGCCGGCGCACGATTCACTTCCCAGCAGACAAGGCGGAGCTCGTGCTCAGGGCACAGAAACTCTGGGAGACCTGCAGGCAGGAGCAAGGATCCACGCCCTCCATGCAGTGGTTAGCCCGGCAACTCAGCAGCCCACGCCTTCCCTTGAGCGCTGAAGGATTGCAGAGACTGCTCATGCAGTGGAACAGCACGATGACCTGCGCTCTGATCTGAACCCTTTCCGATTGAAAACAAAACAACGGGTGGGTTTGTGGCGAATCGAGCTACAGCAGTGACGGCAAGATCAGGGCCGTGCATCCCACTGAGATCCGCAGCCAGGTCAAGGCTCTGCAGAAAGCCATCTCGGATCTGCAGAGGGATTGGAGCATTGCAGTGTGCTCCGGCGATGAGCGCCTGATTGCCTCCGCCTCAGTGCTGTTGGAGGGATGTCATTTCGCCGCTCGCTCCCTGGCGGAGTTGCTGGCCCTTCCACTACCGAAGGCGGAGCATTTGCTGGTGATCTGCGATGACGAACTCCCCGACGGAGGAGCCCTTGAGCTGATCAGCCGCCTGCAACCGGCCAAGGTGCTGGTGTGCCTCGATGCCTCGATCCCCCAGGAGCGCCTCAAGCAGCTCTGGAGCAGCGGGGCTGATGGCCTCTGCTGCCGTCAGAACTGCGGAGGCGGGCGCCTGCTGCAGGCGGTGTTGATGCTGCTGAGGGGTCTGCAATCGATCGACCCGCTGTTGGGGGAGCGGCTGCGCCAGCAACCGGTCAGAGCCCCGGGGCTGCAGGTCAGCGAACAGCGCCTGCTGGAGCTGCTCGCCAGGGGCTTCAACAGCCGTGAGATTGCGGCGTTGGAGCAGCGCCGCAGCGACACGATTCGGCGTCAGCTCAGTGAGCTCTACCGCAAGGTTGGTGTGCGCGGACAGCGCGGCCTGATCGCCTGGGGCCTCGCCCAGGGCCTCGTGCGCTCCCGCGACCTGGCCTGCCGCATGCGAGATCACTGAGCTGCTCGGCCTCCAGTACAGGGAGCAGATCGAGAAGAAGCGTTTGTTCACTCCGTTGGGGGAGCCATTCCGCCAGCCGATGGCGATCGCCCAGGGGCACTGGACGCGGCAACGGCAACAAACGGCCCAGGAAGGGCAGCCAGAGCTCCTGGCCTGCCTGACTGCGCCAGGGCTCAAAGCTGGTGATCTCCGCCAGGGCACGAATCGCCGTGTCGTTTTCGCTGATCGACACCAGATAAAGCAGGGTCTGCAACCGCTCCATCGGGATCGGCACAGGCATCCAGAAGCCGCGATCACAGGCGTTCTCCATCGCCTGTGGGTGGTGGGAGGTGAGCAGAACTTGGGTGGGCATGACTGCACTGAGCATCTGCGTTAGTTCTGCCTGGGGCAACGCGACAGGCACCGCCCACAGCTGTGGCCCAGATCCGCACAGCTGTGGGAGCAGAGCCCGTTTCCCAGCGCTGTGATGCCCTGCGGGGGCTCCGTTCTTTGGCCTTTCTGAAGGAAAGGGCGCCCCCGGTAGCCTCCCGCACCTGTGACCGTTCGATGTCCACCAAAGCGCCCCAACGCCTCAGCCCC
Organism: Cyanobacteria bacterium M_surface_10_m1_298; assembly: GCA_016882485.1. Lineage (GTDB taxonomy): Bacteria > Cyanobacteriota > Cyanobacteriia > PCC-6307 > Cyanobiaceae > Vulcanococcus. The sequence goes on along the minus strand of VGPT01000013.1, from coordinate 5,147 downwards.
GAACAACGCCGCTTCGCCGCCGAGCATCTCGGCCTGGCACGGCAGCAGGCCCACCGCTACGCCCGCCGCTGGTCGATGCCCATCGAGGATCTGCTCGGCCCCGCCTACGAAGGCCTGTGCAAGGGAGCGGCCCAGTTCGATCCCTCCAAAGGTTTCCGGCCCTCCAGCTACCTGGTGAGCAAGGTGAAGGGTGAGCTGCTGCATCACCTGCGCGACACGGGTTTTGCCCTGCGCATCAGCCACCGCTACCGGGAGCTCTGGATCAAGGCGAGGCGTTGGCTGGAGCTCGATCTCAGCGATGAGGAGATCGCCATGCGCCTCGGCATCAACGTGGAGGAATGGCTCGATTGCCGGCAGGCCTGCGGACAGAGGCCCCTCTCCCTCGGAACCCTATGGGGCCTTTGATCCAAGACCCTTGCGATTCCAAGATCTCACCCGCCTGCTGTCTGGGCTGATCCCAGTCGTGCACCACGTCTCCAGCCGAACCGCCTTCGAGCAGGGCGACTGGATGGCGGAACTGGAGCTCCTGCAACTCGCCCATGACATCCAACGCCTGGCCACTGCCGGCGACGGCTTTGAAGGAGAGCTGTTCGATCTGATGGTGTCGATCGCCGATGTGCTCGAGCGCGATCACGGCTGGGAGCGCGATCAGTCGAACGATTGGCTGATCCGGATGGGCCTCTGGGAGGAGGATCTCCCGACGGGGGCTTAGCGCCCTTCGCAGTGCTACCCATCGTTCATGCCGGTGCATCCAGAACAAAGCGATAGCGCACATCTCCGCGCCGTAGGCGATCGATCGCCTCATTGATGCGATCCATCGGCAGATGCTCCACCTGCGGAACGATCTGGTGGCGGCTGCAGAGCTCCACCATCTTCAGCAGGCTGGCGGGCGATGAGGTGGGGCTACCCGTGACGGAGCGGCGCGTTGCGATCAAGGCAAACGCCGGGATGCTGAGGGGCTCCAACACCGCACCCAACTGATGCAGGCGGCCCAAGGGAGCCAACGCCCCCAGCACCACGGGCCAGTCGAGGCTGTGATTGACCGTGTTGATGATCAAGTCGAAGTGGCCGGAGTGCTGAGCGAGTTGATCGAGCCCAAGCACCGCATGGGCCCCGAAACCACGGGCCTCTTCCGCCTTCGAGAGGTTGGTGGTGATGGCGGTGACCTCGCAGCCCCAGGCGCGGCAGAACTGCAGGGCCAGATGCCCCAGGCCACCGATGCCCACCACTGCAACCCGGGCGGTGGGCGAAATCCCCTCATCGATCAATGGGGAAAACACCGTGATCCCCCCGCAGAACAACGGCCCCGCGGCGGCGGGATCCAGCCCCTGCGGCAGGGGAATCGCCCAATCCTGATGGGCCAGCACGTGGCTGGCGAACCCGCCCCGACGGCCGACGATCGTGGCCTCCAGAGACGCGCAGAGGTTGCCTGTGCCCCCCAGGCACAGCGGGCAGTGGCGGCAACTCCCGCTGATCCAGCCCACCCCCCTGCGCTGACCGATCAAGGCCGAATCGACATCAGAGCCAACCGCCACCACCCGACCCACCGCTTCGTGGCCGGGCACCAACGGGTAACGACTCATCCCCCAGGCGTTGTCGATCATCGAGAGATCGCTGTGGCAGAGGCCGCAGTGCTCGACCTCGATCACCACTTCATCGAGGCCGGGCTCGGGCAACTGCGCCGAGGCCCGCTGCAGGGCCGCCTTGGGCCCCGGGGCCTGCCAAACCGTGACCTGCATCGCCTGAACGATCCCTGAGGTTCACCTCAGAGGTAGCGACGTCAGGGCGTCAGGAGAACAACGCTTCCCTCTGCGCGGGGCTCAGTAATAGAAGGCTCCATCGCTCGGGTTCTGGCGCACAGCACCACAACGGGTCGCGATGCGCCAGAGGGCCTTGTGAATCGGCGTGGGATCAAAGCGCACCAGCTCGGGGTAGCGCTGTCGCAGCAGAGCGTTGCCCCGCCAGGCGTTGTAGTGGGGAATGGCGGAATTCACGTGATGGCACACGTGGGTGGAACCGATGCCGTGGTGCAACAGGTTGAGCAGCGGTCCGTAGGGGCGATCCACCGTTTGCAGCGCTCCCTTCGCCCACGACCAGTGTTCAGAGCTGTAGTGGGGGATGTTGAGGTCGGTGTGCTGGAGCCAGGTGTAGATGATCAGCCAGGCATTCACCATCAGATAGGGGAGGCCGTAGACGCAGAGAACCCGCAGCAGGGAGAACTGCAGGGCTGCGCAACCCAGGGCGATCAGCACCACCACCAGGCCGAGGTTGGAGCGAACCATCAGGCCCCGAAACGACTCGGGAAACAGCGGACGCTTGCGCGCGGGAACGTTGCCCTGCATCCAGAAATGGGAGTTGGGCCTGCCGTAGTCCTCCCCGCCGGTGGCCCCGAGGAAGAGATACAGAGGCCAGCCCAGCACCAGGTGGTTGAACAGGGAGACCACCCCGAAAAGCCGGGTGCCGAGCTTCCGCTTCAGATCTTCGGTGATCTGCCCTGTGTGCGACGAGATCCGCGGGGGCACATGGGTTTCGCCTCCCTCCAGGTGGTTGCAATGGGCATGGTGCACCGCGTGACTGCGGGCCCAGCAGTAGTAGGGAACCAGCAGAAGGCTGTGCAGCACAAAGCCCACGCAACCCTCGATGCGCCGATTGGGATGGAAGGCGTTGTGACCGCATTCATGGGCAATCACCCAGCAGCCCATCGCCACCGTGCCGGTGATGACCCCGTAGAGGATCCAGAGCGGCAAAGCGGCCCAGTGCAGGGGGATCTGTGTCCCCACGGCGTAGGCCAGCACGGACAGACCCAGGGACATCCCCAGGCTTCCCCAGGCCTTGAGGGGATCAAAGCGTGTGAGCTCTGCAGGAAGGCAGCTGAGCAGCTCCGCCTTGGTGGGGTAGCGCTCCAGCGATACGGTCTCGAAGCGGCGACTAGGCCGCAGCAGGGAGGCCGTCAAAGACCGCACCAAACAGAGAGAGTCACAGAACGCTTTAGATTTTCTCCAGAATCTAGGCGCCTGCAAGGCCCGGGGGTGCGCTCAGCGGTAGCTGATGAACTCGTCCGCTGTCATGCCGATGTCTTTGGCGATCTGACGCAACAACGGCGGATAAATGTCTCGACCTTTGTGGAAGGGAACCGTTGTGAACCGTCCGGTGGGGTCTTTGAACTGTTGGTGAGAGCCGCGCTGACGAACCATCTCGAATCCAAGTCTTCTGACTTAAGGACAGGCGTGGATCCCACGATCAGGCAGAGACGCAGATCTGCTGAAGCCCAACGAAATCAGTGTCCAGTTGCGGTTCGCCATCCTCCAGCAGCATGGCGATCACCTCCTGGAGATTGACCTGCAATTCATCCAGGCTCTCGGCCTGGCTATGGGCGCCAGGAAATCCCGGCACACAACCAACAAGCAGGTCCGTCTCCGAACAACGCTCAATCACCGCTGAAAACGACCGCACAGAGCCCTCGCCATTCACCTGATTCAGAAGCTCCCATCGTGATCAAGGTCCGCAGGCCCCACCGCCCAAAACAAAACCCCCGAGCCGAGGGGCCCAGGGGTTTTGAAGCTGTCATCTTTCGAAGCTGCCGGTATGGCGCCTGGGGCCAATCATTCCAGGTGTTGGGCTCGGGTCTCCTGAGGGCACCTGAGGCGGTGCAAGTGGAGTGTCGACGGTTCAGACGTCCCTAGTCAGTGTCCGAACTGACGACGTGCCCAACGCATCGGTGAAGACTGTTGGAGCAGGGGCCAGTGATCAGCGTGCTTCTACTTCTGCTCAGGTGGGGTATCAGCCATCGATTGGCGCCTCCCTTGGGTTCGATGGACTCAGCATCACCCCGCCTCAACAGCGGGGCAATCAGCCTTTACACGCATTGCCTTGCTCTCCCTTTTCGATCAGCTTGGTTGGTTTGGGGCTCTGCTCTGGCGCATGGATCACCGAGAAGCCCGTAGACGTTGCCAACATCCCCGCAACGGCTTGCAGCAAGCTCCAGATCAGGGCGAGGTGGGCTACAGATCGAATCCTCTCAATCAGCTTTAACCTGATGAGATGGATCTGCTCGATCGCATCACAGTCAACCCGGCTATCCGCTTTGGCAAGCCGTGCGTGCGCGGAACGCGGCTCACCGTTGGCGATGTTCTCGGCACCCTTGCTGCAGGTTGCAGCGAAGCCGAGCTGCTCGAGGATTTCCCGCAGCTCACCCACGAGGATGTGCTCGCTTGCATGGCCTTTGCGGCTGAACGTGAACGCACATTGATGGTCTCCACAGGAGCGAATTGAGCATCAAGCTGCTCCTGGACGAAAACCTTTCCGAGCGACTCCTTCCATTGCTCAATGAGGCCTTCCCAGGCTCCACTCATCTTCGCCTTCTTGGCCTCGCGGGGGTTGATGATCAAGCCGTCTGGGATGAGGCTCGCTCCAGTGGATTGGTGCTGCTCACCAAGGACGATGACTTCCTTTCGATGAGCATGAGCCTGGGCTGGCCGCCCAAGGTGATCTGTCTGGCGATTGGAAACGCGTCGAATGCGACAACTGCACAGTTGATCCTCTCGAGGGTCTCGAAGATCCATTACTTCTATGAACATCCTGAGTCTGGCTTTCTGCTGCTGAAGCCAGACTCAGGCACTTGAGTGCTTTGATGCGATCGGTCATCGTGCTTGGCGCATCTCGACCAGAACCCACAGCCAAAGGGGCCAGCAAGAGCCAAGACCTGGTCGGGGGCTTTTTGCGGCAAGCGAACAGCAAGGAAGAAGCACTCGGGAGTGCTCAAGGGCTTGATCCCGGCTGCCGCCTGGCGCTGGTGAACCCCGAGCCGGGAGAGCAAAAGGGCTGAGCTCCACCAGGCGCAGACACCAAAAACCCTCGAGCAGAGCCCGAGGGTCAAGGGTGAATCAACATTCCAATGGCAATCGTTGGTCGAAGCTGCCGGTATGGCGCCTGGGGCCAATCATTCCAGGTGTTGGGCTCGGGTCTCCTGAGGGCACCTGAGGCGGTGCAAGTGGAGTGTCGACGGTTCAGACGTCCCTATTCAGTGTCCGAACTGACGACGTGCCCAACGCATCGGTGAAGACTGTTGGAGCAGGGGCCAGTGATCAGCGTGCTTCTACTTCTGCTCAGGTGGGGTATCAGCCATCGATTGGCGCCTCCCTTGGGTT
>VGPT01000012.1 GCA_016882485.1 Cyanobacteria bacterium M_surface_10_m1_298 | reverse complement strand
GCGCAGTTCATCGGCAGCCCGCCGATGAATCTGCTGCCGGTTCGCAGTGTCGGACAGGGTCAACTGCAACTGGGAAGTCGCCGCTTCATGCCCGAAGGCCCCATGGCCGAAGCGCTGTTGCAATGGCAGGCCCGCGGCGGCGCAGAAGAACTCAACGGCGGCCTACGGGCCGAGCACCTCAAGCTCGCTCCAGCCACCAACCGCAATCTGGCGGCGGAGATCTGTCACGTGGAGGGCCTGGGGAATGAGCAAGTGCTCACCGCCCGCCTGCTGGAAGGAGACCACCTGGTGCAGCTCCGCGCCGAACCCGATCAGGCCCTGGTTCCAGGAGAAACCGTGCACTTGGAAGTCGATGCCAGTGGGTGGCGCCTGTTCGATCAGGCGGGTGAAGCCCTTCCGATGACTCAGGAGCCGGCTGGATCACCAGCAAGCTCCGCTCCCCAGCTGCCCACATTCAGCTCCTAAGGCGCCGAGCTACTTCACCCAGATCACAGTGCAACCCTGGCCGCCGTCGCCCTGCTCGGCGTCGCTGACCCGTTCCACATAGCTCACGCTGGCCAACCACTCCCTCAGGCCACGCTTGAGCTTGCCCGTGCCGATGCCATGGATCACCCAAACGGGACCATTGGCGGCGCGAAGATGCTCTTCCACCGCCGCTTCGGCTTCGTGAACGCGCATGCCGCGCACATCAATGGTGTTGCGCTCCGTTCGCACCTCAGGGCCACGGCTCGCGGGATTACGCCGGCTGCGGATCGCCACCTGAGGTTGCGGCGGCTCCGGTTTTTCCCCATGGAGCCCCTCAATGGCCGAAAGCTCCAGGTTCAGACGCATCACCCCACAGCGCACGGTGAGCTCACGGCCATCATCGGAAAGTGACAACACCTCTCCGGCCTTGCCTAAGGAGAGGACCCGCACGCGATCGCCAACCTTGGGGAGCCATCCCCTGTGCTCACGCCTCTCCGGCAGCGGACGGTGCTGCTGCTCGAGCTGCTTGAGCTTCTGTCCGGCACGACGGGCCGTCTCCCCGAGACGGCTGGAATCGGCACCCTGGCCATGCCGCAAGCGGCGGATGATGCGCCGCACCTCCTGTTGACCATCGCGAATGGAGCGCTCCAGCTGCTGGCGGCGCTGCTCCTGCAACTCCGCGCTCTGTTCCTTCTGCTGCTGCCAGCGCTGCAGCAATTCCTCATGCAGCAGCTCCGTGCGGGCCAGCAGAGCCGCAGCTTCCTCAGCGGCCTCCTGTTGGCGCCGCCGTTGATTTTCCAAACCAGCGATCACCTGATTGAGCTCCCCCTCCCCACGGGGAGCCAGCAGGGTGGAGGCCTCCGTCAGAACCGCGGCATCCAAGCCGAGGCGCGTGGCGATCGCCAACGCATTGCTGCGGCCAGGGATGCCCCATTGCAGGTGATAGGTCGGCGACAAGCTCTCCACGTCGAAGGCCACAGAGGCGTTCTCGAAGCGGGGATCGTTGTATTTGAGAGCTTTGAGCTCCCCGAAGTGGGTGGTGGCCATGGTGAGTCGGGCCCGATCCGCCAACTGCCTCAAGAGGGCAATGGCCAGGGCCGTTCCCTCGGTTGGGTCGGTGCCCGCCCCAACTTCATCCAGCAGCACCAGTGATGCACCACAGACCGCGGAGAGATCGGACTGCGCTGGAGGAAGGGCCTCAAGAATTCGAGCAATCCGCCGCACGTGCCCGCTGAAGGTGGAGAGGCTCTGCTGGAGCGACTGTTCATCACCAATGTCAGCCAGCACCTGCTCACACCAGGGCAGACGCGGTGTCCCCTGACAGGGCAGGAACAGACCCGCGCGGGCCATCAGGGCCGCCAGGCCAACGCTCTTGAGAGTGACCGTTTTGCCCCCGGTGTTGGGGCCTGTGATCGCCACCACCCGCAGGTCTGCATTGACCTGCAGGGAGACAGGAACCACGGCCTTCTCGCCCAGTCTCTTCTCCTGCCAGAGCAGCAGGGGATGGCGAAGACCTTCGAGCTGCAGTGGCGCCAGCGGATCGGACTCCAGCTCAGGGCGCACCGCTCCGAGCCAGGCGCCGTAGCGGGCGCGTGCCACAGCCAGATCCAGCCGCACTAACACCTGCTGCAGATGCTCAAGCGCCGGCACCTCCTCGGCCACCAGAGCGCTGAGTTCCTGCAACACCACCCGTTCGGCATCACGCTCCTCACCCTCCAACTGACGGAGTCGATTACCCAGGACAATCACCGCCTGCGGTTCGATAAACACGGTGCTTCCGGAGGCTGAGCTGTCATGCACCAGGCCAGGCAGCTGACTGCCGGCGCCAGCTTTGACAGCCAACACCGGCCGGCCATTGCGCTCGGCCACCACGCTGTCCTGCAACAGGGGGGCGTAGCGGCGCAGCAGTTCATTGAGGCGATCGCGGCGCTCAGCGCGAGCGGCCGCAATCTGACGCCGCAGCTCCGCCAGAGGGGGGCTGGCGCGATCGGCAACCCGACCACCGTCTTCAATGCAGAAGCGCAGGCGCTGCTCCAACTCGGGGAGAGTGCGCAGCGGCTCCACCAGGGCGGTGGTGACCGGTCGCAACTCGGGATCATCGATCTGTCGGCGCAGGCGCCGGGCTGCTCCCAAGGTGGTGGCCAGCTCCAGCAGGTCATCAGCACTGGCAACCCCTCCCTTGCTGCAGACCAGCAGAGTCCGCTGCAGATCGGCCACTCCCTGGAAGCTGAGCCCCCCCTCCGTCAGACCATCCAGAGCCAACAGCTCCGTGGTCTCCAGCAACAGGCGCAGGCTCTCAGCGTGGCTGCTGGCCAAAGGCAAGGCCGCCGCCAGGGTGCGACCAGCGGTCGTGCTGGCAAAGCTGGCCACATGCTGCGCCAGCCGCGGCCACTCGAGCAGCTCGAGCGCTTCCTGCTGAATCGATGCCTGCGTCTCGCCCGTCACGCGTAGTTCAAAGGAATCGGCGCGGCCCCAACATTGGAGGGCAAACCAGCAGCAGGTTCATAGAGCATCTCGAGCCAGTTGCCCTCGGGATCCTGCATATAAAAGGAGGCCGTTCCATCCCGGTGGTCATGCACCGGCCCGCAGCTGTGTCCCTGGCCCACCAGTTGCTCTCGGATCTGATCCACCTCCGCTCGGTTCTGGAAATGGAAGGCGAAGTGCGGGCCGGCAGCTTTGTAGTCCGGGCTTAGCAGGGCGATGCCCTCGCCGCTGGAGGGCCACTGCACATAACACCAATCGTCGGCCTCCCAGGTCAGGCGGAGGCCGAGAGCAAGGTAGAAGCGCTTGGCCCGATCCATGTCCTGCACCCGCAGGGCGACATGGCCGAGGCGATGGGTGGCAGACATGACGGGCAACGGCATTGGCTCCATTCTCCGCTTTGCACGGCGGGACAGGCGTAGCAACACTGTGGTGATCTCACCCCTCCTGCCTTGAGTGCAGCCGCCCCTGGCCAACCCGGCAGCTTCTGGCTCACCAACCGAGGCGTGGTGGCGGTCTGTTTTTTGGTGCTTGAGCTGGTGTTCTTCTCCACCGACTCGGTGGGCGTTCCAGCGCATCTCTATGTCAGCGGGGATGTCGGCGGCACGCCCTACCTGGCGGAGTGGTTCATGGTGTCGTTCCTGGTGCCAGCGGCGTTGATCATGCCGCTGCTGGGGAGCCTGCGGGAACGGGTCGGTTCCAAGGCGATTGCCACCGTTGGGCCTGGCCTCTTTGGGGTGGCCTGTCTGATCAGTGCCATGGCCAGCGACCCGCAACTGTTCATCGCGATGCGCGTGCTCCAGGGGATGGGGGCCGGCGTGATCCCCGCCGCCGCCGGGGGGTATCTCGGAGGGCAGCTGGGGGAGAAATACACCCCGATGGGCAAGGGATTGGTGGCGCTGGCCTTGGTCAGTGGATCCAGCATCGGCATCCCCCTCTCCGCCTTTGTGACCTGGTATCTGAGCTGGAGAGTGCTGTATGTGGGCTTGGGGCTCACGGCCCTGGCGGCGGTGGCTGTGATCGCCAGGCTGATGCCGCCCTCAGCGGGCAACCCCGAAGCGGAAATCGACTGGCTGGGTTACGGCTTGATGGCAGGGGGCTTTGGTCTGCTGGCCCTCTCCTTGGTGGTGGGCAATCAACGCGAGTGGTTTCAAAGCGCCACCTATGTCGTGATGCTCTGGAGCGCCCTGCTGCTGATCGGTCTGTTCGGCTGGAGAACAGTCAGCGTGCCGAAGCTAATCAATCTGCGCATCTTCCAAGACATCAACTACTGCGTGAGCACAGTCAACCTGAGCTCCGTGATGTTTTTTCTGTTCATGATCTTCGCGATCGTGCCCAACTTCCTGGTCACGGTTGTGGATAACACGATCGAGAACTATGCCTGGGCCTTTGTTCCGTTTGTGGTCTCCGCCATCCTCACCGGCCTAATGGTGACTCCCGGCGCGAGCCCCTATCTGATCGCCAGGAGCATTGCGGCCAAGAAAAAGCTCTGTGCTGCAGCGATCTTCTGCTTCGCCCTCACGGCCCTCTGGATGGCCTACACCTCAGCCCAGCAGAACAACAGCAACATCACGGTTCAGCTGATTGCGGTGGGTGCCTGCTTTGCCCTGATCAATTGCCTGGAGATCCAGATGTCGTTCTCCACCATGCCCGCCGAGCTGATGACCAGCGCGAGTTCCGTGCTGTTTTTCTGCACCAATATCTCCAAAGCCCTCTCCGGTGGGGTGAGTTCTGCCATCAGCACCGTGAGCAGTCAGGGGAGCTGGGAGCGCTTTCGCGAGCAGACCTTTGCGGCCCATGGCGCGCTGGAGAGGTATCAGCTTCCCCTTCGCGGGCACCCGCTTGGAATCCAGGGCGACCTCTGGTCGCAGGGATCACTGGAGCTGATCGACAAAGCCATCGCCAAACAGGTGGCCGTGGTGACCTTCATCAACATCGCCACCATGGTGGGGGTGGTGCTACTGGTGCTCTCCGTGCTGCCCCTGTTGCACCGCAGCCCTGAAAGTGCAGCGAAAACCAGTCGGCCCAACTAATCTGGAGCCGGTCGATGCCCCTGGCAGATCGTGAGTGTGACGGGTGCCAGCAACGCAGAGATCGGCGCCCAGAGCCGCGCGAAAACAAGACCATCCACCCGACTCATCGCTGCCGGAGCCGTTGGTGTTGTCGGTGGAGGATTGGGGATCTACTTCGTTCACAACCACTTCTTCCCCACCACCAACGACGCCTACGTGCACGCCTACACCGTGACGGTGTCGCCCTATGTGGAGGGCTACATCAAAACCGTGAAGGTGGAGCCCAACGTCTACGTGAAGAAAGGGCAGCTGCTCTACGAGATCGTGCCACTTCCCTTTCAGCTCAGCGTGGATCAGCAGCAGCATGAACTGGAGGCCGCCGTTGCCCAGAAGGGAGCGCTGCAGCAGCAGTTGCTTCAGGCGCGTCAGGCTCTGAAAGACCAGCAGGCCAGCCAGTGGATCATCGATCTCAACCAACAGCGTTACGCCTACCTCGAGCAGCAACAGGTGGTCTCCCTGGAGAAGGCCCAGGAATTTGAGGCCTCCAAGCTTGAAGCGAAGGCCAAGGTGAAAGGTGCCACGCTCGAGCTCGGGCGCCTCGAACAACAGATCAACGAACAGGACGCCAAGATTCGGGCCCTGAAGGCCGCTGTGGGCAACGCCAAGGTGAATCTCAACTACACGCGCTACTACGCGCCGATGGATGCCTATGTGAGCAACAACTTCAGCATCCGTGTTGGACAGTATGTGAAACCTGGCCAGGCCATGTTCACGTTGGTCGACAACAACCACTGGTGGGTCGATGCCAACTACCTGGAGACTCAAATCCACCGCATCCGCGATGGCATGCCGGCCAAAGTGACCCTCGATATGTATCCGGGCGTCAGCTTCCGCGGCAGGGTGATCAACATCAGCCAGGGAAGTGGTGCCTACTACTCCCTGCTGCCGCCCCAGAACGCCACAGGCAACTGGGTCAAAGTGCCGCAGCGCTTTCCCGTGCGCATCCGCTTGGAGCAGAACACGAAGCATCCCCTGCGGGCCGGATCCACGGCCCATGCCAGCGTGAACACCCTGGCGCGCCCCTAGTTGGCGAGGGTGATCGGCAAGCTCACCGGCTCACCGGGGCGGGTTGGCACCGGCAACAGTTCGCGCAGCAGCTGGGCGTAACTGACGTTCGCCAGGGTCATGGCCTCCGCCCGCTGTTCCATCGCCGTGGTGAGGGAGCGGATCGTGTCAGAGAGATCGGTGTAATCAGCCAGACCGAATTCATAGCGGGCTCGGCTGTCTCGGTAGGCCTCACGAGCAGCGCGAAAGGAAGCATTGGCCGCAATGATCTGACTGAGGGCCGCACGGTGGTCGTAGTAGGCACTCTCCAGGCGCTGCCTGATGGCGTTGCGCTCGGAGGCCTCCGTTTGGAGCGTGCGCTCGGCCGCCGCCCGGCTGGCGGCGACGGCACCTGAGGTGATGCCGGCATCGAAGAGACGCCAATTGAGCAGCACGCCCGCCGCCCATTCCCCGCTGTCCCCGTTGACGCCGGGAACGTAGGCCGGCCCCTTGCAGCAGCCATTGAGGTCGATCAAGGGGGAGGTGGACTGCGCCGCCAGATAGCCCCCGCTGGCGAACAACCCCAAACGGGGGAGCAATTCGGCCGCCCGACGATCGGCCTGACGGAGCAGGGCCTGACGCGCCGATTGCAGCGCCTGCAACTGAGGGTTGTCCTTGAAACCGCGAACGATGGTCTGCTCCAGATCAAAGGGCCAGGGCGGCTGCAACCGCACCGCCTCGAAGGCCTCGAGGGTGACAGGGAAGGGAGCATTCACCAGATTGCTGAGACGTCTTTGGCTGCTGAGGCGAAGTGCGTCGGCCTGCTCGAGCCGGAAACGGCTCTGCTGCAGCATCGCCTCGGCCCGCAGCAGATCCACGCGAGGCACCAGACCGGCGATCTTCATCGCCTGGACCTGATCAAAAATCACCGTGTCGTTTTGCACCACCACCTGGCGGATCCGACGCAACTGATCAGCGAGCTGGAGGTTGTAATAGGCCTGACTGACGTCGAGCTGGAGTTGACGTAGGCGATTTCCGTAGAGCTGCTGGGATGCCTGCAAGTCGGCCTTGACCTCAGCGAGGGCGGCATTGCGCTCAAAGCTCACCAGCTCGTAATCCAGGCGCAGCAGGGCAAACCCCTCGCCGACATTGGTCTGGGCACGCTCCCAACCACCGGTGGGCACATAAAACGGCGACTCCACGCCGTAGGCCGCCTCGTTGCCCTGCCAGGCCCAGTTGCCGACCCGGCGTTGGTTGTAGCTCCCGCCGAGGTTCAGGCCGAAGATCGGATAGAGACGGCCCCGCACCGAGGTCAGCCATCCCTGTTGCTCCTTCACGCGGGCGATCTGCTGTTGCAGGACCGGATCGTTCTGCACGGCAACGGCGATCACCTGCTGCAAATCGAGGCGCAGGCGCTGATCGATGGCCACCGTCTGGGGCTGGGCCGGCAAAGTTCCGGGTGCCGGTGGCTGAAGCTGACGCAGCAACTCCGCCGTGGGGAGCAGCGGAGCGCTCTCGCCGGGCTCGACCTTCACAACCCCATCGAGCCGATCGAGATCGCGGGCATAGGCCTCAAAACTGCGCACCAACGGCTTCAAGGCCGGAGGTGTTGGCCGCTCACTCGCCAAACCACGCAAGGGCGTCAGCAGCAGGAGCGCCAGGGGACAGAGGCGTAAGGCGCGGGCCCCCATGGGTCTGGCCGCTGAGCGGTGGCCTGATGTGCGGGCCAACCCTAGGGAGGCTGGCCGATTCAGCTCGCTGCGCAGACCGGCTCTACGCCTGGCGCAGCCACTGGGCCGCATCGCAGGCGTGATACGTGAGGATCAGATCGGCTCCAGCCCGCTTGAAGCACAGCAGGGTTTCGAGCACGACAGCCCGCTCGTCGATCCAGCCCTTCTCGGCAGCGGCCTTCACCATCGCGTATTCGCCGCTCACGTTGTAAGCGGCAATCGGCAGCTCGCTCTCCTCCCGCAGGCGATGAATGATGTCGAGGTAGGCCAGGCCGGGTTTCACCATCATGATGTCGGCCCCTTCCTGCTCATCGAGCTGGGCTTCGGTGATGGCTTCACGGGCATTGGCCGGATCCATCTGATACGTGGATTTGTCCTTGGGGATGGGCTTGCTGGCTGCCGCCCGGGGGGCTGAATCCAGGGCCTCACGGAAGGGGCCGTAATAGGCGGAGGCGTATTTGGCCGTGTAGCTGATGATCCCCACGTGCTCAAAACCCTCTTCGTCGAGGGCTTCGCGGATGGCGCCAACACGGCCATCCATCATGTCGCTGGGGCCAATCAGATCCGCGCCAGCACGGGCCTGGGCCACGGCCTGCTTGCAGAGAATCGCCACGGTCTCGTCATTGAGCACGACGCCCTCACCGCTGACGATGCCGTCATGGCCGTCGCAGGAGTAGGGATCCAAAGCCACGTCGGTCATGATCGCCATGCCGGGATGCACCTCCTTGAGGCGGCGGATGGCGCGGGGGATCAGACCGCCTTCGTTGAAGCACTCAGCGCCGTCTTCGGTTTTCAGGCCATCGGCCACCTTGGGGAACAGCACCACGCAGCGGATACCCAGATCCCAGGCGCGGCCCACTTCCTGCACCAGCCCCTCCAGGCTCCAGCGCTGGCAGCCCGGCATGGCACCGATCGGCTCATTGCTGGCCCCCTCGTGCACAAACAGGGGATAGATGAAGTCAGCCGCGCTGAGGGAGGTTTCGCGCACCATCGCCCGCAGGGCGGGAGAGCGACGCAGACGACGGGGGCGGTAGGTGAGCTCCATCAGGGCTGGCGCACAGGCGCCGGGCAGCTGGGCCGGATCCTACGGAGGCCACTGCACCGCGGACTTCAGCATCAGAGGCCTAGATCCAGCTCCAGCTTCACCACATCCACCGGGCCACGACCCTCGGCATTGAGTTCCCGAGCTGCGCGCACCGCAGCGTCGTGGGCGTGGAACAGGTGGGCCTGGGCGCTCTCAGACACCACAATCAGCGACTGTCCATCGGGTCCGATGGCCAGAAAGCCATCACCGCTCAACAGCCGGAGGGCATACCGCTCGGGTTGGGTGCACTCCACAGGATGCTCTGGATCGAGCTCTGGCCACCAGAAATGCAGCACAGGCCCCCCCGAAACAGCAGCTTCAACGTAGATCGGCTTGAGGCTTCAACTGAACCACCAGCCGCCTGAGTTCCGCTCCAGATCTGCCCGGAGCAGTGACAGATCAGGTCCAGTTGCCGCCGAACATGTCGTCGTAGCCCTCGTAAGGGTCAAATTCCGACCAACCCGGGCTGGCTTCGTTGAACAAGCCGTAGCGAGCAGCTTCGTCATCCATCAGGGTGTTGCCGGTGGGTTGGGTGTCGCAGGTCACCCCGCCATCGGCGGTGGGCTGGCAGTTGTCAAACACCACACCGGCCTGAACCGGCACCACAGCCATTGCCAAAAGCAGGGAGGCACCTGAGAGGATGGCCAGCGCTCTCGTGCTCGACGCGATGTACACCGACTGGACCGCTGTTGCCCTGCTGCTGCTGACCGCTACGCCCCTGTTGGTCGTTGTCGCAACGGCAGCGTTCTTCATTTGGCGGCAGAAGTCGAAGCGTTGATCTTGGTCACCGTGGGGCGGGATCGTCCACGGTTGACCCGCTCCGCCAGGGCAGCATTCACCAGGTCCTGGCCCTTGGATCGCAGCACTTTGCCCTGACCAAGGCAATCGAGGCAGGTGCGATATCCCGATGCATCCGTGCGCTGCACGCCGCTGCCACCGCAGCTGCTGCAGATGATGTTCTGCGAATCCAGAAAGCCACTTCCGCGCCCCTCGGATCTGGCCATGGGCCTGCTCCAGTAATGGCTTCAGTGTGCTGCGATTCGGCGGCTTTGATCCCGAAAGGATCCTTAAGCCTTGCCGGCTAAGCGCTGGCGCAACGGCTCGAGTTCGCTGCTTGCGAGCAGCTCTTGCGCACTCAACCGCGTGCCCGTGGGCACCAGGCCCACGCTGGCCGCCATCAACCCCACCACGCCTGCAGCATCAAAACCCTGCTGCTGCAGGGCCGGCAAGCCTTGGCCACCATCACGCTTTGACAGCCGTTCGCCCTCCGGATCGCACCACAGCGCCGCATGCCAATACCGCGGAGGGCTGCAACCCAGAGATTGAATCAGGGCCACCTGCGGTGCCGTGGTGTGCCAGAGATCCAAACCGCGCACGACATCCTTCACCCCCAGCAGGGCCTCGTCCACGGCGGTGGCCAGGTGATACGCCAAAAAGCCATCCGAACGCCGCAGCACCACATCCCCCACCTCGGTGCTGGCCTCCAGATGGCCTGCCGGGCCCAGGCACTCCTGCCAGGACAGCTCTCCTGATTCCAACCGCAACCGCCAACTGGGGAGACGCCCCTGCTCCGCCCCCCAATGCGGAGGCCTCTGGCGACAGAACCCTGGGTAGACCGGTGAGCGACCATGGGGCGCGGAGATATCCGCGAGCAAACGGCGACTGCAACGGCAGGGATAGAGAAGGCCCTGTCGGCGCAAGCTAGAGAGCACCGTTGCGTAGAGCCCCCGACGCTCGCTCTGACGCAGCACAGGACCATCCCAGTGGAGCCCAAGCCAGCTGAGATCGTCGAGGATGGTCTGCTCTACCCCTGGCCGATTGCGGGGCGTATCGAGATCGTCGAGGCGAAGGAGCCATTCCCCACCCTGCAGGCGGGTGATCAGCCATGACAGCAGGGCTGTGCGCAGATTGCCCAGGTGCAGGCGACCCGTGGGCGAGGGGGCATAACGCCCCCGAGAGCGCTCCTGACGCTGCTGCTCAGCCTGAACGAGCAACTGTTGCAGGTGCTCCGGCCACACGACAGCGCTCACCTCAGTTCACCCCAGCATGCAAAAAGGCGGCCCAAAGGCCGCCCTTGTCTAGACAGAACGCGGAGGCGTCGAAGCGTGATCAGCCCTGAACGCGATCCTTGAACAGCTTGCCGGCGGTGAAGGCGGGCACGCGCTTAGCAGGGATCTTGATCTTTTGGCCGGTCTTGGGGTTCAGACCCTGACGGGCGGAGCGCTCGCGGGGCTCGAACGAGCCGAAGCCCAGGATCGACACCTTTTTGCCTTCGACAACGGAGTCGATGATGGTGTCGATGGCGGCATCAACCACCTGGGCCACGTCGGTCTTGGTCAACTCGGTGCGAGCAGCCACGAGGTTGACGAGGTCAGCTTTGTTCATCGGAGTGGGAAGCCTCTGGGCTCAGTAGCAGCAGGGCGGAGTGAGAAATCCCCGCCACCACTGGTTTCAGCGCGCCAATGGTATGGGGGTTGGCAAGGGCCGGCAACCTCTCAATCCCTCAGCCAGGGCAGGTTTTGACACTTTTCGTGCCGAAATCAGCCCCTAAAGCCCGGGCTGATCCCGCAAAGAAGCGAGCGCAAGGGCCGCCAACCGCTCCTGAAGGGAGGGGATCAAGGCCTCTCCACGTAACGCCCCAAGGCCCGCTCCACTGGCCAGCCATACGGAAGGTTCTGCGGGAAGCCAGGCCCGCAGCTCCGCCAGGCTGTTGAGCCAACGGCCCCAATGAAAGGAGCGACGACTCCGCAGCGGCAGGGCCTGATCCGGAGCGACTGGGCTGAGTAAGCGTCCGCAAAACAACACCGAGGGCTGGCCTGGCTGCGCATCCGCCAACAGCACAGAGCTTCCGGGCGTGGGACCCGGCGTCCAGCGCAGGATCAATCCAGAGGCCAGGCTGTGGACACGGGCAAAGGTCTGCAACGGAGCACCCGGCAGCAGATAGGCCTCCTGTTCCTGCACCAGCAGGGGCCAGGAGAGGGCCTCTTGCAGGCGCCGAATGCGGCCGTGCCCTTCACGGCTCGTCAATACGATCTGTCCTGGACCGCGCTCAGCCAGGAAGGACAGATTGGCCTGCGTGAGCCCCGGGCAATCGACCAGCACTCCTGCGGCAGAGCACCCAGGCGTCTCCAGCCACCAGGCGGAACCCCCCATGCAGTCGCGGTTTGGGGCGAACAACCACAGCCGCTCCTGCACCTGGCGGGGTGGGCGCCCTTCGGGAAGCGGCTGCGTGCTCTCCACGGACATTCCAGGGCAGACCCGAGCGACCAGATCTAGCTTGGAACAGCAGCCTGCTGGTTTCGTTGGCGTCGATCCACCTGGGACAGCCCTGGCCGCTGGGGGCCCAAGCCACACACAGGGGGGTGAACTTTTCCCTGGCGGCTCCTAGCGCCACCCGGGTGGAACTTCTTCTGTTCAGCCATGGCAACGCCACGGAACCCGATCAGGTGGTGGAGCTGCACGCGCAACACCGATCCGGCGACATCTGGCACGTGGAGGTGGAGGGCGTCGGCATTGGCTGTTGCTACGCCTATCGCGTGTTCGGCCCCCTACTGCCGGGCCGGCACGGCTACAACCCCTCAAAGCTTCTTCTCGATCCCTGTGCGCGAGCGATCACGGGATGGGATGTCTACAAACGGGTTGACGCCCTCGGCGCGATGCCGAACACGGCGAGGTGTTTGAAGGGTGTTGTCACCGAAAGGGATCGCTTTGATTTCCAGGCCGCACCGCGACCCCGCCACAGCTGGCAGCGCACCCTCATCTACGAACTGCATGTGGGGGGCTTCAGCCGAGGCCAGGGAAGCCCTGTCAGCCAGGAAGCCCAGGGCACCTATCTCGGGCTGATTGAGCTGATCCCCTATCTCAAAGAGCTAGGCATCACAACGGTCGAACTGCTGCCTGTGATGGCATTTGACCCCCACGATGCGCCCCAGGGGAGGATGAACTACTGGGGTTACAGCCCCCTCAGCTGGATGGCCCCACACCATGGCTACCAGCAGGGAGATGACCCGCTGCAGATCCGCCATCAAGTCAGGCAACTGGTGAGCGCCTGCCATCAGGCCGGCCTGGAGGTGCTGGTGGATGTCGTGTACAACCACACCTGCGAAGGCAATCAGGCGGGGCCAACCCTGAGCTGGCGAGGCATTGACGACCGCCTCTACTACCACCAGAACGCCAAGGGCGATTACCTCGATGTAAGCGGCTGCGGCAATTCCATCGCCGCCAATCGGCCCCTGGTGCGGCGCTTAATCCTGGAATCCATGCGCTGCTGGGCCCTCGAGCTTGGGGTGGATGGGTTCCGCTTTGACCTGGGGATTGCCCTGAGCCGCGGCGAAGAACTCGCCCCGCTGGACAAGCCTCCACTGTTTGAGGAAATCGAGGCCGATCCAGAGCTCTCCGACCTGAAGCTGGTCAGTGAACCGTGGGACTGCGGAGGTCTCTACCGCCTGGCTGACTTCCCTGCCAAACGGATCGGCAGCTGGAACGGGCGCTTTCGCGATGACGTGCGTCGCTTCTGGAAAGGAGACGAGAAAAGTTGCTGGGCCATGGGGCAGCGTCTGAGCGGCAGTCCGGATCTCTTTGGCGGACAACCGGCGGTGCTGGGGCGCAGCATCACCTTCCTTACCGCCCATGACGGCTACACCCTCAACGATCTCGTCAGCTACGGCACCAAACACAACCTCG
The DNA here is from genome assembly GCA_016882485.1 of Cyanobacteria bacterium M_surface_10_m1_298. GTDB lineage: Bacteria > Cyanobacteriota > Cyanobacteriia > PCC-6307 > Cyanobiaceae > Vulcanococcus. The sequence goes on along the minus strand of VGPT01000012.1, from coordinate 23,460 downwards.
CCAACGGGGAAGACAACCGCGACGGCGACAACCACAACAACAATTGGAATCACGGAGCGGAAGGGCCCTGCAGCGATCCGGCCATCGCGGAGCTGCGGAACCGCCAGCTAATCAACATGCTCGCTTCGCTGCTGCTGGCCCCCGGTGTGCCGATGCTGCTGATGGGCGATGAGGTGCGCCGCAGTCAGGGGGGCAACAACAACACCTGGTGCCAGAACAATCCACTGGGGTGGATGCACTGGATGCCCGACGAGGAGGACCTGGCGTTGAAACAGGCTCTCCAGCGCCTGATCCAACTGCGGCTGAAGCTGGCGGATCTGGTGAACCCCGAGATCCCCCACGCCGAAGCCAAATCAACGCGCTTCGATCAACCCGGTCATCTGATCCGGCAGTGGCATGGCATCAAGGTGGGGCAGCCCGACTGGGCCAGCTGGTCGCACACCCTGGCCTGGAGCCTCAACGACCGCCAGCGGGGCCCCCTGCTCTGGTGCGGCATGAACGCCTATTCCGGCGACCTGAACTTCGAGGTGCCACGTTGCGACCGGGGCTGGAAGCAGGTGCTCGACAGCGGCTGCAACGAAGCGGCCCCCTCCAATCCACCAGTCTGGGAGGGCAGCAGCAGAACGCTCAAGAGCCGCAGCCTGGTGGTGCTGGTCGACCCGAGCCTGTGCTGAACGAAGCGGGCTGCGGGAATCGAACCCGCATCATCAGCTTGGAAGGCTGAGGTTTTACCACTAAACTAAGCCCGCAGCAGTACAAACGCACCAGTGCGCTTGCGGCTGACTCGGTGGGGCGAAACCCTCACCAGTTGCAGCATTATGGCCTGCGTTCGGAACCTGCCCTTTGTCTGCCGCCTCGCCTGTTGCCGCACCCTTTGATGCAGCGGCGCTCCGGGGGGCCAGCCGGCTGAGGCTGCTGGTGGCCTACGGCCTCGGGGATGCGGGAACCGGCATGGCCGCGTCGCTGATCGGCTTCTACCTTTTCATCTTCTACACCGCGGCGGCGGGACTGCCCGCCTGGATGGCCGGCCTCGTGCTGATGCTGGCCCGCCTCTGGGATGCGGTGAACGACCCCATCGTGGGCTGGCTGAGCGACAAAACCTCGAGCCGCTGGGGGCCACGCCTGCCCTGGCTGGTGGGCAGCGCCCTGCCCCTCGGCGTGGCCATGGCTCTGATGTGGTGGCTGCCGCCTGGCAGCGAGTGGGTGCGCTTCTGGGTGTTCGTGGCGATCTCGGTGCTGGCGAACAGCCTCTACACCTGCGTCAACCTGCCCTATGCCGCCCTGGCAGCGGAGCTCACCAGCGACGTCTCCCTGCGCACGCGGCTGAACATGGCCCGCTTCACCGGCTCGATTACCGCGGGGCTGGTGGGCATCGTTCTAGGCGCCGTGCTGCTGCGCGATCACCAGAACCCCACCAGTTACTGGGAGATGGGCGTGCTCTCCGGCCTGATCATCCTGGTGTGCACCCTCCTGTGCGCCTGGGGGATCGCCCCCTCCGCCAGCCGCTGTCAGCAGCCCGCGGCGCAGCGGGGCACCACGCGGCGTCTGATCAAGCGGGTGCGCAGCAACAACCGCTTCGTGAAGGTGCTGGGCCTCTATCTCCTGCTCTGGTGCGCCCTCCAGATCATGCAGACGGCGGCTCTGATCTTTCTGCCGGTGGTGATGCACGTGCCCGAGGGCTGGAGCAACTGGATCCTGTTGCCGTTCCAGATCAGCACCCTGGTGGGTCTGCAGCTGTGGACCTCGGTCTCCCATCGCCGCGGCCGAATCACCGCCCTGCACTGGGGCAGTGGCCTGTGGGTGGGCGGATGCTTCGCCGCCATGCTGCTGGCACCGCTGGACGCCGCGATTAGCCCCCTGGGTTCACTCGGCAACAGTCTTCGTCTGGCCCTGCTGCTGGGGGCCATCTTGCTGGTGGGCCTGGGAGCTTCGACCGCCTACCTGATCCCCTGGGCCCTGCTCCCCGATGCGATCGATGCCGACCCGGAGAAGCCGGCCGGACAGTACAGCGCCTGGATGGTCTTCACCCAAAAGATCTGCATCAGCTTTGCCCTGTTCTTCTTCGGCAACCTGATGAGCCTGAGCGGCTACGTGGCCTCGCGCGGCATGGTGCAACCCGACAGCGCCCTGGTGGCCATTCGCCTGTGCATGGGCATCATTCCTGCAGTGCTTGTGGTTCTGGGCTTGGTGGTGATGCGCCGCTGGCCTGAGAAGGGTCTGCATCTGCAGCACGCCTCACCCGCCAGCTGAGAGCGCCCCTGATGACCTCCCGTTCACTCCCAACCTGGCTTCGACCGCGCTGGCTCACCCGCCTGGGAGAGAGCCTGCTGATTGGCGGGCAGGCCGTCTCGTCCCTCGCCAAAGGGCAGATCAACACCACTGATCTGATCGCCGAACTGATGGAGGCCGGACCCGGCAGCTTCCTGATCGTGGTGATCACCGGCCTGGCGGCCGGCACCGTGTTCAACATCCAGGTGGCCGCCGAACTCACCAAACAGGGGGCGGGCGCCACGGTGGGCGGAATCCTGGCTCTGGGTCTGGCCCGGGAAATCGCCCCGATCCTCACCGCCACGCTGGTCACCGGAAAGGTGGCGACCGCCTACGCAGCCCAGCTGGGCACCATGAAGGTGACCGAGCAGATCGATGCGATCACGATGTTGCGCACCGATCCTGTGCAGTACCTCGTCGTGCCGAGGCTCCTGGCGATGCTGATCATGACGCCGGTCCAATGCCTGCTGTTCTTCGGGGTGGCGGTGTGGTCCGGGCAGTTGAGCAGCACCGTCGTCTACAGCATTCCGCCTGAGGTGTTCTGGAACTCAGTGCGGGGCTGGATGGAGCCCTCCGATCTGCCGGCGATGCTGCTGAAGGCGGTGGTGTTTGGTTTGCAGATTGCGGTGATTTCCTGCGGCTGGGGCCTCACCACCCGCGGTGGTCCGAAGGAGGTGGGCACCAGCACCACCGGTGCCGTGGTCATGATCCTGGTCACCGTCTCCCTGATGGATGTGGTGTTAACCCAGTTGCTGTTTGGCGGATGAGCATGAGCACAGGCGATGGAGCCGGCCCCAACCCCGACGAGGGTCTTGTTTTGGCCCCACGCCCCTGGGTGCCCCTGGGGGTGATCGTTCTTGGTGTGGCCTGCCTTGCACTCAATCCCTGGGCGGCCGGAACCGTGGGATTGTTTGGCCTGTTTCTGCTGATCCAATCGCAGATCCTGCGTCTCCAGTTCACCGGCGACGCCCTACTGGTCTGGCGCGGCAGCAGCGTGTTGCGGAGCTTCCCCTACAGCGAATGGCTGGGCTGGAAGCTGTTCTGGGGGCCCATCCCTGTGCTGTTCTATTTCCGTGAACAGCACAGCATCCACTTCCTGCCGGTGTTGTTTGATGCCACAAGCCTGCGCGAGCAGCTGAACCGCCACATCAGCGCCCAGCCATGAGCGACGACGCCACAACCCCCGAAACCTGGCAGGACCTGGCCCTCAGCGAGCTGCGTCAGCAGCGCGCTGCCCTCCAGAGCGAGATCACGGAGCTCAGCAACCGCCGCGATCAGCTGCAGCAGGAGATCAACAGCAGCTTTGCCGGCCAGTCCGACTCGATCGCCCGCCGGGTGAAGGGCTTTCAGGACTATCTGGTGGGGGCTCTGCAGGAGCTGGCGGTGTCCGCCGAGCAGATGGATCTGGTGGTGCAACCCCTGGTGGTGCAGCCCTCTCCGTTGGATCAGGCGGCCGCGCCCCAGCCGGCCACCGAGCCCAGCCCTGCAGCGCCGGCGGGCCTGTTCAGCAGCGACGAAGCTCTGATCCGTGAGCGCCTGAAGAGCTTCCAGGGGCAGCCTGACTTCTACGCCGATCCCTGGAAACTGCGCCGCAGCCTGGAAGCCGGTGGAGCGGCCCTGCTGGAGGACTGGTTCTTGAACCAGGGCGGGCGCGGAGCGCAGCCCAGCAGCGGCAGCCGCAACCGCAATGCCCTCACCACCGCCGCAGCAATTTCAATTCTCGGAGAGCTCTACGGAGAACGCTTCCAGACCTTGGTGCTCGCAGGTATGCCCGAGCGGCTGGGGGAATGGCGGCGCGGCCTGCAGGATTGCCTCGGGCTGAACCGGGAAGACTTCGGGCCCAACAGCGGGATCGTGCTGTTCGAGAGGCCCGATGCCCTGATCGAACGGGCCGATCGCCTGGAGGAGAGGGGCGAACTGCCGTTCATCGTGGTGGATGCGGCAGAGGCGGCGGTGGAGATTCCGATCCTCCAATTCCCTGTCTGGCTGGCCTTTGCGGGCAGCCCCTCTGAACTCACCCTCGAGGACGACCTGTTGTGACCGACCTGATCCTCACCTCCTGTTTCACGCTGCTGCTGGCCTATCTGCTGGGATCTCTCCCCAGCGGCTATCTGGCGGCCCGTTGGCTCAAAGGCGTCGACATCCGCACCCTCGGATCAGGATCCACCGGCGCTACCAACGTGCTGCGACAGGTGGGCAAAGGGCCTGCCCTGGTGGTGTTCCTGGTGGATGTGCTCAAGGGCACTGCCGCCGTTCTGCTGGCCAAGGGCTTGCTGCTCAATGACTGGTGGGTGGTCGGAGCGGGCCTGGCGGCCCTCGCCGGTCACATCTGGCCGCTCTGGTTGGGTTGGAAAGGCGGCAAAGCGGTGGCCACCGGTCTCGGGATGCTGCTGGGCCTGGTGCCCGCCGTGGGTCTGGCCTGCTTTGGCACCTTCCTGGCGGTGCTGAGCCTGAGCCGCATCGTCTCCCTCTCCAGTGTGGTGGCTGCCATCAGCCTGCCCCTGCTGATGCTGGCTTCCTTCGCGAGTCGCGGCAGCGCTGTGCCTCCCGCCTACATCAGCCTGGCGGTGGTGGCGGCCGTTCTGGTGATCTGGCGCCACCGCAGCAATCTGCAGCGCCTGGCGGCCGGCAATGAACCGCGGCTCGGCGACACCAAGAGCCAGGGCTGAGGTAAGAGGCTACGGCGAGGGTTCAGCCCAACTCGCGGCTGCGCTCGGCGGCGGCAACCACGGCCTCGATCAGGGCTGAGCGCAGTCCGGAGCGCTCCAGCACCCGGATCCCGGCGATGGTGGTCCCCCCAGGGCTGCTCACCATGTCACGCAGCTCTGCTGGGTGCAGATCCTGCTCCTGCAGCAAGGCCGCCGTTCCGGCGAGGGTGCGATGGGCCAAGCGATGGGCCTGCTGACGGGGCAAGCCAGCGGCCACGGCTCCATCGGCGAGGGCATCAGCCACCAGCGCCACAAACGCCGGACCGGAGGAGGTGAGCGCCAAAAAGGCATCGAGCTGAGCTTCGGGCAGCTCCAGCACTTCTCCCACCTGGGAGAAGAGCTCTTGAATCCAGACTTTCTGATCCGTGGAGAGACCATCTCCCCAGGCCAGACCAGTCAGACCCGCCCGCACCAGGCAGGGGGTGTTGGGCACGGCTCGCACCACCTTCCAAGCCGGGAAGAGGCTCTGCAGACGGGCGAGACGAACGCCTGCCAACACCGACAGCAATAGAGGAGTCTCACCGGCAAGGGGAGTCGGCGCTGCCGCCGCCACGGCCTCCAGCTGCTGGGGCTTCACAGCCAACAGCACCACCGGAGACGACCAGGCCGCTGCGGCATCGGTTGCGACCTGAAGATCAGCGCGATGGGCCCTGATGCGTTGGGCGGAGGCCTCACTGGCGACCGCTGCCCGCACCGCAGCACTCGCTACCAGGCCGCTATCCAGCCACGGAAACAGCAAAGCCTGGGCCATACGACCCAGGCCGATCACCCCAAAGGTGGTGGGGGACATGCTGCTCAGCCGACGCTAGCGCTGTAGGTTTCGCGGCCCCAGGCGGGGGTGGGGGCTGCTTCCTGCTGATGGGTGTCGGGGGTTTCGCGGGACACCACCGTGGGGGAGGCCGCCTCATCGCTGCTGGAACTGGTCACGGTGACGCAGCTCGGAGCAAACAGAAAGATGCTCTCGCCGACGCGCTCTTGATGGCCATCAATGGCGAAGGTGCCACCGGCCACGAAGTCAACGGCACGCTGAGCCTGATCGGGCTCCATCATCGTGAGGTTGAGGATCACGGTCTTGCGCTCGCGCAGAGCCTGAATGGCGCGGGGCATTTCATCGAAGCTGCGGGGCTCCATCAAGGTCACCTCCGCCGCCGAGGAGGAGATGCCCGGCATGCCGATCACATTGCTTCCGGCGAAGGGATCAATGGAGTCGAAATCGCTGGTGAGGGCGAGTGCACCGGAAGGGATGGATCCGGTGGTTTCAGGCATGTCACCCTGGTCGTAATCCAGCTCCTCGTCGTCGTAGCCGTCGAGGTAATCGTCTCCGGAAACAACTGCACGCAGGCGGGAGAACAACGACACCGTGGAACCTCGGTCTTGGCACTGAACCTAGATAGCGTCCCACGAGGGAGGTGACAAGGGTTTGAAGCCCCTCTTGGCCGTGTTCGATGCAATCCGTTGAACGTGCTTATGACTTCGGGCCAAACAGTGCCGATCCCACCCGCACCCAGGTGCTCCCCGCTTGCGCGGCTTCGGGCCAATCTCCACTCATTCCCATCGACAATTCCTTCAAGCCAAGCTCCGCCGCCAGAGCGCTGCAGGCCGCAAACAACTGCGTCCGCTCGGCGGCATCCAAACCGAGGGGAGCCATCGTCATCAAACCAATGATCTGCAGCGCGGGAAGCTGCAGCAGCAGCGGCCAAAGCTCACGCAACTCCTGGGGATCAAAGCCCCCTTTGTTGGGATCAGGTCGCACTTTCACCTGCAGAAACAGGCGCGGCCGAAGCCCTTCTTCCACCGCGATGCGTGACACCCGCTCGGCGAGGGCGCGCGAATCCACCGAATGAATCGTGGCGAATTGGCGCAACACCGGGCGCACCTTGTTGGCCTGGAGGCGTCCGATGAAATGCCAATCGAGAGGCTCAAGATCCACCAGCTGCTGCTGCTTCTCGCTGGCCTCCTGCAACCGGCTCTCTCCAAAGCTGCGTTGCCCCAGTGCCACCAGGGCCCGAATGCTGCTGACGGGCTGGCCCTTGCTCACTGCGAGCAAACGGGTGGTCTCCGGCAGTTGGGCCCGCAGGGCCTCAAGCCGAGCGGCCACAGCAGAGGTGCTCAAGGATCAAATGAAGGTCTTGTCGAACAATTCTCGCCAGGTGGCATGGGCTTCCGGGCCTTCCCGGCGAGCGCGGGCGAGATTCTGCTCCGCAAGATGCCGCGCATCCATCAGCGGAATCACCTCAAATTCCACGCTGCGGCCCTGCACCGACACCAGAAAGAACATGCGCTGGGCATAGAGCGTCGCAAACACTTCACGACCCTCTGAGGTCATCGCAACGCGATAGAGCAAGCCGAAGGTGGGATGGTTGAGATAACGCTCAGTGCTCACGCAGCAATCACAGCCAACCAACAATCAAAGCGCACCGTACCGCCAGCGCAGACTCAGCAACAGGATCAAGCCCAGCCCGCTGAGCCACTGCAACAGGGGGGCTGAGCGGCCGGATCGCAGCAGTTGGGCAGGGGTGATCCACCGCCCACCGCGCGCAAGCAGAGCCTCAGCCCCCTGCTCGGCCCTTAACAAAACATTGGCCAGAAGCCGCTCTCCCAGGGCCAACACCAGCCCCAGCGAGGCTTGCCAGCCGAGGCGCCGCATGTTCACCGAGCGGGTCGCCACCGAGCGCAGCAAATTCTGAAACTCCTCCTGCACCAGAGGCAGAAAGCGAAGCGACAGCAGCAAAGTGAAACCCAAACGCTCCACCGGCACCCCCAGCGGAGCCAGGGGTGCCAGGCACCAGCTCAGCCCCCACACCAGCTCTTCCGGAGGGGTGGTCAGCAGCAGCAGGTTGGCGCTGTGAATCACGGTGAACAGCAGGGTGGCGCTGTTCACCCCCAGGGCCGCCGAGCGTCGAGTGATCACCAGGGGCCCCAGGGGCACAGGGCCCAGGTTCACCGGTCCAAGGCGCAGCACTTCCCAACGAACGCCCTGCTGTTGCGGCGAGAGCACGAGCTCCTGGGGCGGGCGGGTCAGGGCGGCGGGCGGCACCCCACCGGTGGGCAGGGTGGTCGCAAGCCCACCCACCAGCAACGACAACACCAGCAGCAGCGGCAGGGTTCGGCGCCAAAGCCGCCAGGGCAGGCCACTGCTGGCGGTGATCAGCAGCAGGGCACCCACCAGGGCCAGGCGCCACCAAGGCCCCGCCAGGATCGGAGTCAACAGGAACGCCAGGGTCCAGGCCAACTTCAGGCGGGGATCCAGGAGGCGAAGCCAGGAACCGCTGCCATCGACGTATTGGCCGATGGGGATCTGCCGCAACCAATCCATGCCCCGCCCTAGTCGCTCAGCTCAGGAGCGGCCTTTGGCCTGTTGCCGCGCCAGATCACGCTCGGCATCGCGCTGCTGCTTACCGCGCCAGAAGAGTTTGAGCGGCGATCCCTCAAAACCAAGGCCTTCACGGATCTGCCGTTCCACGTAGCGACGGTAGGTGTCTCCGAACAACTTCGGGTCGTTCACAAACAGGGTGAAGCTGGGGGGACGCACGGCGACCTGGGTGCCGTAGTAGATCCGGCCCTGGCGCCCGCCGCGGCTGGTGGGAGGAGAGCGCCAGCTGACGGCTTCACGCAGCACTTCATTCACCACAGACGTGCTGACCCGGCGGCGGTGCTGCTCGACGGCCACCGCCGCAATCGCAAACATGCTCTCCACCCGCTGCCCAGTGAGGGCAGAGGTGAACAGCATCGGAGCCCAATCGAGGAAATAGAGCTTGGCGCGCAGCTCCTTTTCCATGGCCGGCATGGTGTGGCTGTCTTTTTCGATGGCATCCCACTTGTTCACCACCACCACGCAGGCGCGCCCTTCCTCTTCAATGCGGCCCGCCAGGCGCTGATCCTGCTCGGTCACCCCATCGAGGGCATCGATCACCAACACGCAGACATCGGAGCGCTCAATCGCCTTGAAGCTGCGGTTGATTCCAAAAAACTCCGGCCCGTAGTTCACCGAACGGCGCCGGCGAATGCCGGCGGTATCGAGCAGTTTCCAGGTCTTGCCCTCCCGCTCAATCGTGGTGTCGATGGTGTCGCGGGTGGTGCCGCGGATCGGACTGACGATGGCCCGCTTCTCTCCGCACACCGCATTGAGAAGGCTCGATTTGCCGACGTTGGGTCGGCCCACGATTGCCAGCTGAATCGGCTCCTCGCCTTCGAGCTCCTCCACCGCCGGCAGGTGCTCCACCATCCGATCGAGAAGATCACCGGTGCCGGCACCGTGAATGGCGGAGATGGGATGGGGCTCGCCGAGGCCCAGGCTCCAGAACTCCGCCGCCATCGAGAGACCGGCTTCCGGAGACTCGCACTTATTCACCGCCAGGAGCACGGGCACGTTGTGCCCGCGCAACCACTCGGCAATCGATTGATCCGCCGCGGTGAGCCCCTGCTGGCCATCGGCGATCACCAGGGCTATGGAGGCCTCCGAGAGGGCCAGGTTGGCCTGCTCGCGGATCTCGGGCAGGAATTCGCTGTCGTCGTCGAACACCAAACCGCCGGTGTCGACCACCTTGAAGTGGCGATCACGCCAGTAGCCATCCTGGTAGGTGCGATCGCGGGTCACCCCGGGCTCGTCGTGAACAATCGCCTCCCGGCTGCGGCAGAGGCGATTCACCAAGGTGGATTTGCCCACATTGGGGCGACCAATGATGGCAACGACGGGCAACGCCAAAGAGTTATCGCAACAACGGCCTTAACTCGACCCTACAGGCCGGCGGAAGCGGAAATCTTTCCGCCAGTCTCAAAACGAGACCGACTGTGTCTCGCTATCGAAAGGGTGTTCTGTCCCCCGCCCGGAAGGCGGTCCCCGCGATGGTGGAACTGATTGCCTCGATCGTGGTCGATCTCTCCGACCAGAAGCTTTACGTCTACAACAACCAACAGGAACTGGTGCGCACCGTGCTGGTGAGCACCGGAGCCGCCACCACCCCAACCCCCACAGGCCTTGGGCAGGTGTATTCCAAACACCAGAGCGTGACCATGCGTGGCCGCGGTTACGTGGCACCGGGAGTGCCCTGGGCCATGTGCATCACCCAGAACGGGATGATCTGCATGCACGGAGCCCCTTGGCAGGAGGCCGCCGGCGAGGCCTTCGGTGTGCCCCGCAGCCATGGCTGCATCCGCATCCCCAGCCCCCACGCCCGCTGGTTGTACGAGAACACCCCGATGGGCACCCCCGTGAGCATCCAGGCCTAGCGGATCGGCAGATCCCCCGGATGGCCGGCTACCGGATCGGCCGGCTGCTCTCGCAGCTCCGGCAGCGGGCCGCTTTTCGGAAGCGGCTCACCCTGCTCCGCCAGGTGGGCCAGGAGCCAGTTCACGGCTGTGGCCCGGCGGGTTCGGCGGGGATAGAGCTCCCCGATGCGGTAGCCCCCGAAGCCCAGCTGCTCTTTGAGCAGCTGCTTGTGCTGCTTCGGGATCGAGCGCGTGAGCGCCACGCTGGGAGGGCGCTCAGCGATGAACTGGGGCTCAATCGGGAATGACTCCCGCCAGCTGGCTTCCGCAGCCTGGCCCGCGCTCCAGGTGCCGGAGCCATCGGGCTCATATCCCAGGCGCGGCCAGATCAGTTCACACACGAAGCGATCGCTGGTGCGATCAGCCAGCACCGCCTCCAGCAACTCCCGGCTCAAGGGGTAGGGAACGGGCGTGGCGGCGGCTTCTGCGGAGGTCATCGGCCTGGAGTCCGACAATCGGATCACCATGATCACGCCCGCCCTCTCCCCAAGCACCCTGCAGCTGGCGGGTCACGGCACGCCGAGGGAGCTGCAATGCCGCGTGCTGCAGTCGCCCCTGGCAGGCGTGAGCGATCGCATCTTCCGGGGCCTGGTGCGGCGCTGGGCCCCCGATGCCCTGCTGTTCACGGAAATGGTCAACGCCACCAGCCTGGAGCTCGGGCACGGGGTGCAGAAGGTGGAAGAACTCTCCTTGGAGCAGGGCCCCATCGGGGTGCAGCTGTTTGATCACCGCCCATCGGCGATGGCGGATGCGGCGCGCCGGGCCGAAGCAGCAGGGGCCTTCCTGATCGACATCAACATGGGCTGCCCGGTGAAAAAAATCGCCAAGAAAGGCGGTGGCAGTGGTCTGATCCGCGACCCCGAGCTGGCCAGCCGGATCGTGGAGACCGTTGCCGCGGCCGTCTCGATTCCCGTAACCGTGAAGACCCGCCTGGGCTGGTGCGGCAGCGATGCCGATCCCGTGAGCTGGTGCCAGCAACTCGAGGGCGCCGGCGCCCAGCTGCTCACCTTGCATGCGCGCACGCGGGAGCAGGGCTTCAAGGGGGCGGCCGACTGGAGCGCCATCGCCGCCGTAAAACGGGCGCTCAAGATCCCGGTGATCGCCAACGGCGATGTGAACAGCGCGGCCGATGCCCTGCGCTGCCTGGAGGCCACCGGCGCCGATGGGGTGATGGTGGGCCGGGGCAGCATGGGCTCCCCCTGGCTGGTGGGCCAGATCGATGCTGCCCTCAGCGGTCGTCCGATCCCGCCCAGCCCCGGGGCCCTCGAGCGCCTGGCCCTGGCGCGCGAACAGCTGCTGGCCCTGGTGGAGGCCAAGGGCGATCACGGCCTGCTGATCGCCCGCAAACACATGGGCTGGACCTGCACGGGCTTCAGCGGAGCCCCGCAACTGCGCCACGCCCTGATGCGGGCGCCCACCCCGGTTGAGGCTCTGACCCTGTTGGATCGGGCGATGGAGTCGATCAGCTGATCTGCAGCAGATCGCGGCAGCCGGTGATCGCCTGCACCGCCAGCAGCACCATGATCAGCAGATTGCTGGTGACATGCAGGCGCCTCCAGCTGAGCTGCTTGGTGATCTCCGGGCGCGCCGCCAGGTTGAACAGAAACAACCCGGTGAGCAACACCCCACTCCAGTAGTGGGATCCCCAGAAGGCCCCACTGAAGGGGTTATCTGACAGGCGCCAGATCTCCGGTTGGCTGCCCAACCCCAGCAGGCCCGCCCAGGTGAGCAGGCTGAAGCTGGCCCTCAGACCCGGCTGCTTCACCCTCAGCAGGGCCAGCAACGCCACCAACGTGCCCGCCGCCACCAGCATCAAGAGCCCCAGGCGCGCGGAACCACCCACAAAGGCAGCACCAGGCTCTACGGCCTTGTGGATGAAGGAATACACCAGGGCGATCAGCACGGCCACCACCACCGCGGCCGTAGCCCAGGCGCCATGGTCGGCATGCTCCTTCGGCACCGGCGCCGGCTGCTGGGTGATGCCCAGGCGGTTCTCCCGCACAAGGATTCCGAGCCGGATCGTGGCCCCCATCACGGGGTACACGAACAGGATCACCAGAACCGGGTGGAGCAGGGAGAACCAGTTGATCGCCGTCACAGCACCTCCTTCAGGGCAACACCGCAGGCCAGCCCTGGCGGATCAATAACAGTGAAAAGTAGGGCTGCTCGGCGGGACTGACCGCACTAGCCCGGGACACGAGCTGATCAGGCCAGCCCACCCGCTGGGCGAACAGGCTCTGCTCCAGCAGGCCCCGAGCCTCCAGGTGGGGCTGCACCCAACTCCAGCGGTGTCCCAACTTGAGCAGAGCGAGCACCGTGCCCGAGGCAGCCGCCTGATCCAACAGAGCCTCCAGCTCAGCGGCGGTTTCAGGGGTGGGGCGCACCAGCAGGGCGTCCTGTTGCAGCGCCAACGGCCAGGGCATGCCGTTCGACGATGCCGCCGCCGCCGCCGCCGAAGCGGCGCTGATGCCGGGAATGACAGCGACGGGAACGCTGGGATGGCGCTCCGTCAGGGCGATCAGGGCGTAGGAGCAGCTGGCGTAGAGGGAGCTGTCGCCCTCACAGAGCAGCACCACGCGATGGCCACTGGCCACCTGGCCCGCCAAGGCCGCCGCTGCGGCATGCCAGGCGGAGCGGCGGGGCTCCGCCTCCTGCACCATCGGGAACACCAGGGGCAGCCGGCGTTGCTCGGGCCGGATCCAGGGGGCCGCGATCCGAGCCGCCATCCCCTCGGCCTCCAGCCGCGCCACCGGGAAGGCCACCACCGCGGCGGCCGCGATGGCGCGAACTGCCGCCAGCGTGAGCAGCTCAGGGTCTCCCGGCCCTACGCCCACCAGGGTGACTCCCGCCGGCCCGCTCGGACGTTGCTCCTCCAGAGCCCTCAGGATCGCTGCGGAGCTCATGGGGGGCCGAGAACTGGCCCCTTTCTAAGCTGATGCCTCCGCAGGGAGGGTCGATGAGCAACCTGCAAATCTTTCCCGCCGGAGCCGAGGCGTCAGGGCATCCCTTGCCTGTTCTGGCCACCAACGACCCCGCCGTGATCGCGGCGGAGCTCGCGCAACGCGGCATTGCCTTTGAACGCTGGCCCGCCCGCGCTGAGCTTCCGGCCGGGTCTGGGCCCGAGGCTGTGCTCCAGGCCTACGCCGCAGAGATCCAGAGGGTGCAGGCGCGCGGCAGCTACCCCACGGTGGATGCGATCCGGATGACCCCCGATCACCAGGATCGCGAGGCCCTGCGCCAGAAGTTCCTCGCTGAACACACCCACGGCGAAGACGAGGTGCGCTTCTTTGTGGAGGGCAAGGGTCTGTTCTGCCTGCACATCGGCGATGAGGTGCTGCAAGTGTTGTGCGAGGCCGATGACTGGATCAGCGTGCCCGCCGGCACCAAGCACTGGTTCGACATGGGCAGCGCACCGCAGTTCTGCGCGATTCGCTTCTTCGACAACCCCGACGGCTGGGTGGCCCAGTTCACGGGGGATTCCATCGCTGAGACCTATCCCCTGATGGCTTAGGCGCCGGCGGCCACACCCACAGAGTGCATGCGCACTAGGCCTGGCTCGGCGAGGGCGCCGCTGAGGGCCTCCACTTCAGCCTGGGCCAACTGCTCCAACCTGGCGGTGGTGGCCTCACGGCCAAAGCGCTGCTCGCACAGCACCCAGTAGAGGCCGAAATGGCGAGCTTCACTCGCCAAGAGCTCCCCATACAGCTCCTGGAGCTCGGCGTCGGGGCTGTGGGCCGCCAGAAGCGCCATGCGTTCATGGCTGCGGGCCTCAATCAACCCGGCCACCAGGAAGGAATCCAGCATCCGCTGCGGCTCCCCCTTGCGCACCAGGGCCGTGAGGCTGGCGCCGTAGCCAGGAGCCGGCAAGGGTCTCAGGGGGATGCCCCGCCGCTGAAGCAGGGCCAACACCTGCTCGAAATGCTCCAGCTCCTCCCGGGCCAGGGCACTGAGCAAACTCCCCAGCTCCTCATCGGAGGGGTAGCGGAACATCAGCTGCAGGGCCACCCCGGCGGCCTTGCGCTCGCAATGGGCGTGGTCGATCAGCACCAGATCAGGGCGGGTGATCGCCTGCTCCACCCATGCCCTGGAACTCGGTGCCGCCAACCAGCGCACTCGGGCCACGGGGTTCTCCAGCAGCGCGTTCATGGCTGGCTCCGCAGCCGCGCCACCAACCCCTGCAGGGCGAGGTCGTAGCTGGAGGGCCCGAACCCGGAGATCACTCCGATGGCTTTGTCAGCCAGGTAGGAGTTGTGTCGGAAGGCTTCTCGGGCATGCACGTTGCTCAAGTGCAGCTCGACAAACGGAATGGCCACCCCCAGGAGGGCATCGCGCAGGGCGATCGAGGTATGGGTCAAGGCCCCTGCATTGATCAAGATGCCGTCGACTTCCCCCCGAGCCTGGTGAATGCGATCCACCAGGGCCCCCTCATGGTTGCTCTGGAAACAGCTCAGCTGAACCCCGAGTTCAGCGGCCTGGGAACCCAGGCGCTGCTCAATGCCATCGAGGGTGTCGGCCCCGTAGAGACCGGGTTCCCGCAGACCTAACAAATTGAGGTTGGGGCCGTTGAGCAACAGCACGCGCATCGCAGGCGCCGGCAATCCGGATTCCACTGGAGCGATCGTAGGGAGAGGGTCCAGAGGGGGCCCACCGACTGGTAAGTTCTTGGGGTGTGGTTCGGGTCGGTGCCCGAGTGGTTAATGGGGGCGGACTGTAAATCCGCTGGCTCTGCCTACGCTGGTTCAAATCCAGCCCGGCCCACCTTCCACATGCCCTTGTAGCTCAGCGGTAGAGCACTCCCTTGGTAAGGGAGAGGTCACGAGTTCAAGTCTCGTCAAGGGCTTCCAAAACACCGACAAGCCAAGTGGCACCAGGCTTGTCATTCGCGCTTCGGCGCTTTTTTTGTGCCCTTCGTGAGCGCCTGCTCTGCTGCGATCTGCGTGCAGACGTGATCATTTCCAGCACTGAAGTTCCCGGCGCAGAGCATTCACAAGGCATGAAAGTGCCGTCTGCCAGCCTCGGCAGCATGCCCTTGATTCCTGGGCTGCGCTGAACAGATCCACAGGCCGCCGCTGGGGCGGTTTGGAATGGAGGAACGCCGTTTCTATCCCATGGTTCTCGCCACCCCCGTCTCAGCGATGCGCCAGCGGGTGTGTCAGGGAGAAACGCGGCCGCTGCAGTGGCGCCTCGAGCAACTCGCTCGCTTGGAGCGCGCCCTGGACCAGCACAGCGATGCGGTGCTCGAGGCCTTGGCCTCCGATCTGGGCAAGCCACCTGTGGAGGCCTATTTCGAAGTGGTGGCCATCCGCCAGGAACTGCAGCTCTGCCGCCGTCAGCTGCGGCGCTGGATGGCTGCGCGGCCGGTGAGCGTGCCCCTGAGCCAACGACCTGGGCGGGCGGAAGTGATCCATGAGCCGCTGGGTTGTGTTCTGGTGATTGGCCCCTGGAACTACCCGTTTCACCTCACCCTGCAACCCCTGGTGAGCGCCCTGGCAGCGGGCAATACCGCCGTGCTCAAACCCTCGGAGCACGCCCCAGCCACAGCCCGACTGATCGCGAAGCTGATCAGCGGCAGCTTCGATCCCAGCTGCGTTCAGGTGGTGCAGGGAGACGGCGCCGTGGCGGCCTCGCTGCTTCAAGAACAGTTCGATCACATCTTTTTCACCGGTGGCGAGCGGGTGGGGAAACTGGTGATGGCTGCCGCCGCCCAGCACCTCACCCCGGTGACCCTGGAGCTGGGGGGCAAGAGCCCGGCCGTGGTGCTCGCCGATGCGGATCTGAGCGTCACCAGCCGCAGGCTCGTGTGGGGCAAAGCGCTCAATGCCGGCCAAACCTGCATCGCCCCCGACTATCTGCTGGTGGACCGGGGGATCGGCGCTGCCCTGGTGGCGCAGATGCGGGAGCGACTGCAGCACTGCTTTGGGGAAGCCCCCCTGCAGTCACCCGATCTGGCACGGATCGTGAATGCGGCGCAGTATCAACGGCTCAGCCAACTGCTGGAGCAGGCCCGCAGCCGCGGTCAGGTGCTGGTGGGTGGTGAATGCGATGCCGAGCAACGGCGAATCGCCCCGACCCTGCTGCGGGTCGACGACATCAACGATCCGCTGATGCAAGAGGAGCTGTTCGGTCCGCTGCTGCCGGTGCTGGAAGTGGAGAACCTGGAGCAGGCGATCGAACGGATCAATGCCCGCCCCAAGCCCCTGGCGCTCTATTTATTCAGTCAATCGCCAAAGGCCCAGGAGCGGATTCTGCAAGCCACCAGCTCCGGAGGGGTGTGCTTCAACGATGTGGTGATGCAGGTGGGGGTTCCAGATCTGCCCTTCGGGGGTGTAGGCGCCAGCGGCATGGGCGCCTATCACGGCCAAGCCGGCTTCAACACCTTCTCGCATCAGCGCAGCGTTCTGCGGCGGCCCTTCCGCCTCGATGTTCCCTTCCGCTATCCGCCCTACGCCGGGCGTCTAGCGCTGATTCGCCGCCTGCTGGGCTAAGCCATTTCCATGCCTTATCGAACGGGGGCTAGCGCAGGCGGCTGAGCCCCGTAAGGTGCGCCCAGTCGACCGCCGAACCCCATGCGCCGCCGCTTTGCAGCCGCCCTTGCCCTGGCCCTGTTGGTGCCATTGCCTGGTCTGGCCGGAGAGGTGGTGGTGAAGAGCGGCGAAACCCTCTCCGAAATCGCTGATCGCTACGGCACCACCGTGAACCGTCTCATGGAGATGAACGGATTGCGGAATGCCAATGACCTCTGGGCCGGCAGCCGCATCAAGGTGCCGGGCAACGTGTACAGCGGCGGCGGATCGGGGAACTACACCGTGAAACCGGGCGAGACCCTCTCGGAGATCGCCGATCGCTACGGCACCACGGTGAATCAACTGATGCGCCTGAACGGGTTGCGCGACGCCAACGACCTCTGGGCGGGCAGCCGCATTCAGGTGCCCGGTGCCAGCCCCCGCTCCTCGCAAGCTGCGGTGAACCGCAATGCCAGCCGCCACACCGTGCAAGACGGTGAAACCCTGTCGGAGATCGCCGGTCGCTATGGGGTGCCGATGTCGCGCCTGGTGGCCCTCAACAACCTGAGCAGCCCCGATCAGCTGATGTCGGGCACCACCCTGCAACTGCGCAGCACCAGCAAGCCCAAGCCGAAGCCCAAACCGGCCGCGCCGCTGGCAGCGAAGCCGAAGCCCAAACCGGCGGTGACCACGGCGGTGGCTCCCAAGCCCCAACCCAAGCCCGCCGTTGAGGTGGCAATCAAACCCGAACCCAAGCCCGAACCCAAGCCTGAAGCCCAGGTGGTCGTTCAGCCGCAACCGAAGCCGGAACCCAAAGCCGAACCGAAGCCCACCATCGCCAAAGCTGAGGTCGTCAAAGCTGAACCCGTCAAAACCGAGCCGGCCAAAACCGAAGTAGCCAAGGCCGAGCCGGTCAAAGCTGAGCCGGTCAAAGCTGAAGTCGCCAAACCGGCCAAGGCCCAGGTGGCCAGCGCAAAAACCAAAACCACCACCACGAGCAAAACCAACAGCAAAGCCAGCACCCCTGACTGGCGCAGCTATGGGCCTCTGCAGGTGGACTGGGCCAACTGGCAGGCCATGGGCGGCAGCTTTGTGGCCCCCAGCCTCAACAGCGATGGGCAGCCCCTCTACCTGGCGATCAACTGCAACGCCAAGCGCCTGAATGCCACCGGACAATCCGGAGCCTGGAAAACCTGGGATGCCCCCCAGAGCGACTTCGAGCAACAGCTGATCGAAGACCTCTGCAAGGCCAAGCCCGGCTGATCAGGCCGCCAGGCGCAAGGTCCAGGGCTGCCGTAGGAAGCGGCGGCCTGCGGGCTTCAGCCATAGGCGCTGACTGCCATCGTCGCTTTCGCTGATCAGGTCTTCTTGCACCAGACGGCGGGCCAGCCAACGCCAGCGATCCACGTCGTCGCCCTCGCTCTTGGCCAGGTCGTCACCCAAGTTGCGCAGGTCAACACCCCCGCGTTGATCCAGGGCCTCGAGCACCTGGGAAGCCTCCTCCGACCAGTCGCGCCAGTGCAGGGGCCCTTGGCAACGATCACAGCGACCGCAGGGGGGCACCAGCTCCCCGACCGACAGCAACAGGGCCTGCTCACGGCAGCCGGAGCCCTCGGCCACCGCCTCCATCCGGCGCAGCTGCTGCTGAGAGAGCTCGGAGCGGAGCTTGTCCTGGGGATCGGAGGACTCTTCCGCAGACGAGCGAATCGCCCAGGCCAGGCTCGTGCGGTCATCCGGGTCGTAGAGCACCAGGCAGCGTGCAGGCAGCCCATCACGGCCAGCCCGGCCCGATTCCTGGAGATAGCCCTCAGCACTGGAGGGAAGATCCAGGTGAAGCACCAAGCCCACATCCGGGCGATCCACACCCATCCCAAAGGCCACTGTGGCCACCAACACCGGAGCGCTGTGTTCCTGAAAGTGGGTTAGGGCCAGAGCACGGCTTTCGGGATCCATGCCCGCGTGATAGGCGATCGCTGCCACGCCGGCTTCGCCGAGGCGCTTGGCCCAACTCTCGACTGAGCGGCGCGTACGCGCGTAGATCAAGACCGCCCCACGGGCGTCTGCCAGTGTCTCCAACACCTGCGGAAGCGGATCGGAAGGCCGCCGGCGCATGGCATAGGCGAGGTTGTCGCGGCGGGCGGAGCGCACCTGAATCAGCGGACGCCGCAGTTCGAGCATGCGGATCAGATCGGCCCGCACCCGGGGCGCGGCGGTGGCGCTGAGGGCCACCACCGGCACCCCTGGGCACAGCCGGCGCAACTGCCCCAGCCGCCGGTAGTCAGGGCGGAAGTCATGGCCCCAGGCGCTGATGCAGTGGGCCTCATCGATGGCCAGGCCCACCAGGTGCCCTTCCCCATGGATCTCCTCGAGCAGCTGGCGTGTGGCCTCCACCTGCAGACGCTCCGGGGCGAGATAGAGCAGGCGAAGCCGATTGCTGCGCACCCGCTGCAGCAACTCACGGCGGCGGGTGGGATCCAGGCCCCGATGCAGGCAGGCTGCGGCAATCCCCCGGCGCTGCAGATGCTGCACCTGATCCTCCATCAGAGCCACCAGGGGGGAGATCACCAACATGAGGCCGCCCCGCACCAACGCTGGCAGCTGGTAGCAGAGGGATTTACCGGCCCCGGTCGGCAACACCGCCAGACAGTCCTGCCCGGCGAGCATCGCCTCGATCACCTCCCGCTGGCCGGGGCGAAAGGCGCTCCAGCCGAAGTGCTCCTGCAGCGCCTGATCCAGCGCATCCGCCACGGCCGCGCTCCTCAGCTGGCTTGGGCCAACACCGCGATGGTCGGAGCTTCGAGCTGATCCGCCGATTCCTCCACCAGCTGGAGGCGCACCTTCTTGCCGCCGGCCAATTCCCCCAGGGAAACCCTGAGGGTGTTGCCACTGAGGCTCTGGAGGGCTGTCAGCAACTCCCGCAGGTGGGGCGTACTGCTGCCGCTCTCCACCCAGAGGCGCTCCTGCAAACCGTTGAGACGGCGCCAGCTGGTGTGGAGCTTGAGCACAGCCGCCTCCAGGGCCTGAGCCTGACCAACGGCATCAGACAGCAACCCGAGGGCATCGAGCCGGAGGGCCTCCTGCATCGCTTTTTCCAGATCCAGCTCACCCTGCTGAAAAGCCCGAACAGCCAGACCGGCCTCTGAGGCTTTGCTCAACCAGCGGGCGGTGCTGGTCACATCTTTGACCCGCTCGAGCTCGGGTTCATCGCGCAGCACCTTGCGCAAGTCTTCCTGCTGCTCCTCGGGCAGCTTCGCCAACTCCCGCACCAGGGGTGCAACGGCCTTGGGGGGCAGCAGGTTCTCGGCCGTGCGCTGACGAATCTCCTCCGGCAGGAGGGGGCTGGTGGCCGCTACGAACTCATCGGTGAGCTGCCGCACCTGCTTGCGGGTGATCTGCTGACCGTCGTTGGCCGCTTCCCCGATCATCAGCTGCACCTCGGGATCGGACTGGGCCGTTTCCATGAACGCCCGCTTGGAGAAGTTGTTAACGCTGGTTTCCTCCAGCACCCCTTCGCCGAGCATCTGATCGGCGGATTCCGCCAACTGGATCAGGGCATAGGCACGGGTTTTGCTGATCTCCTGCTCCCGAAGCCACTGCAAAAAGCCGGCCCCGCGCCCCTCGCCGCCGCGGCGCTCACGGTCGCGCACGCTCTTGAGGATCCGACCCCGCCAGATCTCGGTCTGGAGATCGAAGCGATCGCAGATGGCCCAGGCCTCCTCGATGCGGGCCATGAACTCCATCGAGCTGATGCTGTCGCTCTCGGGATCAGGCAAGTCGAGGCTGAAGGAGGGGGCCTCGGCCATGGGGCGTCGCGCGTTGGAGGTCGATGGTGCCACGTTTCGTGACGGGCGTCCTTCAGGGCTGCTCACGCCGGGTAAATTCCAGCTGAAAGCCACCCCTTTTCTGCGCAGCGATGGCCATCTCCCGCGGCGACAAGGTGCGCATCAAGCGTCCTGAGTCCTACTGGTTCAACGATGTGGGCACCGTTGCCTCCATCGACACCTCCGGCATCCGCTACCCCGTGGTCGTTCGCTTTGAGAAGGTGAACTACAACGGTGTGAGCGGCTCCGAGGGCGGCATCAACACCAACAATTTCGCTGAGAGCGAACTCGAGAAGGCCTGATTCGGCCACCTTGGGCTCCTGAGGAACCCAACACCCAGCTCCCGTTCCCCGGTCTGTGCGCAGGTCGGGGATTTTTTGTGGAGGCCCATCCGCTGCGTGGCAGTCTGTGCCCTTGATCCAGACCCGTGGCGAGGCGTGCCGGAATTACCCGAAGTGGAGACCGTACGCAGGGGGCTCGAGCGCCAAACCGCGGGGTTTGAGATCGAGAGGGTGCAGGTGTTGCGGGCCCGGGCGATTGCATCGCCGCCAGTCACAGAACAGTTCTGCACGGCCCTCGAGGGTTGCCAAGTGGTGGGCTGGAGACGACGCGGCAAATACCTCATGGCTGGCCTCAGCCGCGATGGATCCGACGCCGGTCACTGGGGCGTGCACCTGCGCATGACCGGACAGTTCCTCTGGATGGAGGACGAGAGAGAGCCCTGCAAACACACCCGGGTACGCCTCTGGAACCGACAAGGGCAGGAGCTGCGTTTCGTGGACCTGCGCAGCTTTGGAGAAATGTGGTGGGTTCCCCCGGGAAGCCCGGTTGAATCGGTCATGACCGGGCTGACACGACTGGGGCCAGAACCGTTCAGCGAGGCGTTCAGTCCCCGCTATTTGCTCTCCAAGCTGAAGGGATCCCAGCGCGCCATCAAAACCGCCCTGTTGGACCAGGCCCTGGTGGCCGGTGTGGGGAATATCTACGCCGATGAATCCCTGTTCATGAGTCGTATCGCCCCCGAGACCCGCAGCGGCCGGCTGAAGTTAGGGGAGCTCACCAGGCTGCATGCAGCTCTGGTGGAGGTGCTGACCACCAGCATCGGAGCGGGAGGCACCACCTTCAGCGATTTCCGCGACCTCAAGGGAACCAACGGGAACTACGGGAATGCTGCTTGGGTCTACCGACGCACAGGAGAGCCCTGCCGGGTGTGCGGCACTCCGATTCGGCGTGACAAGTTGGGGGGCCGAAGCAGCCATTGGTGCCCCTCCTGTCAGGGTGGATGATCTCCCGCGCGTTGGTTCAGGCATGCCCGATGCGAACACCACGGCCCTGGCGAAGGCGCTGACCAGTGCCATGGGGGACATCCACCAGAGGGGCTGGTGCGATGGCACCGGAGGCAACTTCAGCTGCGTGCTGCAGCACGAGCCCTTCCGGCTGTTGATGGCACCGAGCGGCGTGCACAAAGGAGCCGTGGCAGCCCGAGATCTCATCCAGGTCGACGAGCAAGGCTGCGTGGTTCGCGGGCATGGACACGCGAGCGCCGAAACCGCGCTTCACCTGGAAATCATCCAGACCTGCAGAGCCGGAGCGGTGCTCCATACCCATTCCCAAGCGGGAACACTGTTGTCCCAATGGGCGATCGATCAAAGCGACAGCCCCGACCAAGGGGCATTGGAGCTGAAAAGTCTGGAGATGCTGAAAGGCCTGGAGGGGATCAAGACCCATGCCTGCAGCGTTGCGGTGCCCGTTCTCGCCAATGATCAAGATCTGAATGCCCTCTCGGCCCGTGCGCGTCCCCATCTCAAAGGTGCACCCCACGGCCTATTGATTGGAGGCCATGGCCTCTATGCCTGGGGGCGAAACCTTGGCAGCGCCGTTCGGCATCTGGAGATTCTGGAATTTCTGCTGGAACAGCGCTGGAGGCAGTTGCTTCTGGATGCTGTCTGTCGCCGCTGAACACGCCAACTGAATATGGCCATCACGCACGTGTTGTTGGACATCGAAGGCACAACCTGTCCAGTGAGTTTTGTCGCGCAGGTGCTCTTCCCCTATGCCAGTGCGCAGATGGGGAGCTATCTGCAGAGGTACCGCAATGATCCGGAGGTGAAGGAACTCCTGTTGGCGGTGGATGAGGCCTGGCGCAACGACAACAACGCAGATGCTCAGGCGTTGTGGCAGAGGTTGCGGGTGCCGGGGGATGTGCCTGCTGAGGAAGCGCAGACGGCCTACCTACAGCAGTTAATTCAGAGGGATGTGAAACTCACGGCTTTGAAGGATCTGCAGGGGCGCATCTGGAAGTACGGCTACGGATCAGGAGACATCAGAGCAACGCTGTTTGAGGATGTGCCGGCAGCTTTGCAGCGATGGAGCGAGGCAGGGTTCACCTTGGGTGTGTATTCCTCAGGGTCTGTTCCGGCGCAACAACTGCTATATGGACACTGCCAGACTGGCGATCTGACAGGCCTGTTTAGCCATTGGTTTGACACAAAGACTGGGATAAAACAAAGCCCCGCGAGCTACACCTCAATTGCCACGCAGATGAACGTGAAACCGAGTGAGGTTCTGTTCATCAGTGATGCCACCGCCGAACTGAAAGCAGCCAGCGAGGCTGGCATGACAGTGCTCTTCAGCGATCGAGAAGGCAATCCGGAGCGTGACGCCGGATGCTTTGAGAGGATCAGTGATTACCGAAGGCTCGATCCAAGCGATGTCATCAAGCGCCATGCCACTCAGTGATCGTGATCGGGAGATCCTGCAGGTCAACCAGGCCATGCTGAACAGCGTTGCCCATGGCGACTGGCAGGCCTACGCAGCGGTTTGCGCAGGCGATGTGAGCTGCTTCGAAGCCGAGAGTGAAGGGCACCTGGTCGAAGGGCTCCCCTTTCACCA
>VGPT01000011.1 GCA_016882485.1 Cyanobacteria bacterium M_surface_10_m1_298 | reverse complement strand
GCCATCACCTTGGCTTCAGCCCGGGGGTCAAGGGCGGCGGTGTGCTCATCGAGCAGGAGCAAACGTGGCTCCCCCAGGCTCGCCATCACCAGGGAGATGGTCTGGCGCTGGCCCCCGGAGAACTGACCCACCGGGGTATCGAGGCGATCCTGGAAGGGCAGATCCAGCTCCTCAAGAAGCTCCCGATAGCGGCGGCGATCGCGGTCATCCGGGTGCAGTCCCAGCAGACCCGACCAGCGCAGCCCAGGACGGCGGCGGCACTCCGCAAGCCGCAGGTTCTCCGCCATGGTGAGGTCCGGCGCCGTGCCATCCAGCGGGTTCTGCATCACCCGCGCGATGCGGGAGGCTCGCCGGTGATCGGAGAGGCCCATCAGCTCCCGGTCCTCGAGACGCACCGAGCCGGAGATCGCCGGCAGGTTGCCCGCGATCAGGTTGAGCAACGTCGACTTTCCGGAGCCGTTGCTGCCGATCACCACAACAAAGGATCCAGTGGTGCAGGTGAGGTTGAACCCGTTGAACAGCTGCTTCCAACCCCCACCAGGCTCGGGGTAGCCCCACTGCAGATCGCGGATCTCCAGACTCATCGCCGCTCGCTCCCGGAGGCCAATCCAGGGATCCGCAGCCGGCCGAGGCCCAGGGCCGCCAGCAACAGCAGGGCGGTCGCCAACTTCAGATCGACCGGATCCATGCCCAGCTGCAGAGCCACGGCGATCATCAAGCGGAACACCACAGACCCCAGCACCACTGCCACCAGGGCCTGGGGGATCGTGCGCGGACGCAGCAACGACTCACCCACGATCACCGCCCCCAGACCGAGGATGAGGGAGCCGATGCCCATGGTCACGTCGGCAAAGCCCTGATACAGCGCCACCAGCGCCCCGGCCAGAGCCACCAGGGCATTGCCGAGGGCGATGCCGAAGGTCAGCCCCAGGCGGGTGCTGATCCCATTGGCCCGTGCCATCAGGGGGTTATTCCCAATAGCCCGCAGCGCCACGCCGAAATCCGTGGCCAGCAGCAGGGTGAGCGCAGCGATCAGCCCCAACACGATCAACAGCAGGGCCAGCAGCCAGGAGCCATCACTGCCGAGCCCCAGGCTGGGCAGCTGGGCCAAACCCTGCGGCGTCTCCGTTAAGGGGATGTTGGAGCGGCCCATCAGCCGCAGGGTGATCGAATACAGAGCGGTGGTGGTGAGGATGCCGGCAAATAGGTCATTCACCCCCAAACGGGTGTGAATCAACCCGGTCACCATCCCCGCCAGCGCCCCGAGCACGACGGCGGTGAGCAGAGCCAGGGGCGCAGGCACCTGCGCGCTGAGCAGCACCGCGGCGGCTCCGCCCCCAAGGGCAAAGGAGCCATCCACCGTGATGTCGGCAAACCGCAGGATGCGCAGGGTCAGATAGATCCCAAGGGCCAGGCCCGCATAGGCCAGGCCCTGATCCAGCGCCCCGATCCAGATCCACAGCATGTCCGCATTGTGCGGGGCGCAACCGTGTTCGTCAGGGCTTGGGGCCGGTCGGCACCAGGGGGGGAAGTTGCGATAGGGGCTGCTCAAACTGCACACCCACCATCTGCTGATCCCCCAGGGGCTCGACCCAGCGCAGCGTGGCGGGCCGGAGCGGCAGCACGCTGCCCACCTTCATTCGCTGATCCCGACGGCGATTGAGGGGCTGTCCCCGCTCATCCCAGAGCTCCGACGTGGGGAACTCAGCCATCCAAGAGCGCTCCACCAGCAAGCCTCACTTTCGTAGCAACAGGCACCTGGAGGGGCACAACAGCTCTGCATGATCACGCCACCGCAGAGCTGGCGATGTTTACCGATTACCGGCCAAAGAAGGGCTACGACGAATATTTCAGCGCCGGAGAAGAACCCCGTTCTGCTCTGAAACCCCTGCTGTCGTCGCTGGGCGCCCTGGGCCTCGATCAACTCAATCGCAATCACGCCGCGGCCGGGATGCTGCTCAAGCGGCTGGGCGCCACGTTCCGGCTGAATGACTCCGGCGGCCGCGTCGGCGAGCGCATTCTTCCGTTTGACCCTCTGCCGAGGCTGATCAGCAGTGGCGAATGGCAGGAATTGGAGAAAGGCCTCGCCCAAAGGCTGGAGGCCATCGATCTCTTCCTGGCTGATATCTATGGGGATCAAGCGATTCTTCGCGATGGGGTGATCCCGCGGGAAGACGTGGAGAGCTCCCAGGGTTGGCGCCCGCAGCTGCAGGGCTTCCGCCCCCCCCTGGGGAAGTGGTGTCAGATCTCCGGTTTGGATCTGGTGCGTGATGGTCTGGGCACCTGGCGCGTGCTGGAGGACAACCTGCGTTGCCCTTCCGGGGTGGCCTACTTCCTCGAGAACCGGCGGGTGATGAAACGGATGTTCCCCAGCCTGTTCAGCGGGCGCACGGTGCAGCCGATCGACAGCTACCCCTCCCAGTTGCTGCAAACCCTGCGGGATCTCGCCCCCTGGACGGAATCTCCCAGGGTGGTTCTGCTGACGCCCGGGGTGTTCAACAGCGCCTACTTCGAGCACAGCTACCTGGCGCAGCAGATGGGCATTGCCCTGGTGGAGGGGAGGGACCTCGCCTGTGAAGACGGTCGGGTGTGGATGCGCACCACCAGCGGGCTGGAACCGGTGGACGTGATCTATCGGCGCATCGACGATGACTTCCTTGATCCAGCCGTGTTCCGCAGCGACTCGATGCTGGGGGTACGCGGACTGATGGATGTGTATGCCAAGGGGCGTGTGGCCATCGCCAACGCACCGGGCACGGGCATCGCCGACGACAAGCTGATTTATGCCTACGTGCCTGAGATGGTGCGCTACTACCTCGGCGAAGAACCGATCATCGAGAACGTGCCCACCTATCTCTGTGCACGGCCCGATGATCAGGCCTACGTGCTGGCCCACCTCAACGAATTGGTGGTGAAAGCGGTGTCGGAAGCTGGGGGCTACGGGATGCTGATCGGCCCCCACGCCAGCCAGGCGGAGATCCTCGAGTTCGCCGACAAGATCCGCGCCAACCCGCGCAATTACATCGCCCAACCCACCCTGGAGCTCTCCACCGTGCCCTCACTGAGCGAGGGTGAGCTCTATCCCTGCCACGTGGATCTGAGGCCCTATGTGCTGCGGGGCAAGCAGGCCTGGGTGACGCCGGGTGGTCTCACCCGCGTTGCCCTGAAGCGTGGCTCCCTGGTGGTGAACTCCTCCCAGGGGGGCGGCTGCAAGGACACCTGGATCGTGGAGGAAGCCCCATGCTGAGCCGCGTCGCTGATTCCCTGTATTGGATCAACCGCTATGTGGAGCGGGCTGAGAACATCTCCCGCTTCGTCGAGGTCAGCGAAGCGATGGCTCTCGACTGTCCGCCCGGCAGCGCTGAACCCTGGCAACCCCTGATCGATGCCAGCGGAGATCGCGACCTCTTTGATGCGCTGTACCCCGGGGGAGGCCCCGAGCAGGTGGTGGAGTTTCTGGTGCGCGCTGAGGGCAACCCCAGCAGCATCGTGAACTGCATCGCTCTGGCCCGGGAGAACGCCCGCCAGATCCGCGATGTGATCACCACAGAAATGTGGGAGCAGATCAACGGGCTCTACTTGACCCTGCTGGAAAACGAAGGGTTCTGGGATCAACCGCCGCAGGAGCAGTTGCGGGAGATCCGCCGGGGCTGCCAGCTGTTTTACGGGATCACCGACGCCACCCTCAGCCGTGACCTCTCCTGGCACTTCGGCCGGCTGGGCCGTTTGATCGAGCGGGCCGACAAAGCCACGCGCATCCTCGATGTGAAGTACTTCCTGCTGCTGCCCAGCCCGGAGGAAGTGGGGGGCGTGCTGGATGAACTGCAGTGGATCTCCCTGCTGCGCAGCGCCGGGGCGTATCAGATGTTCCGTCAGTCCGAACTGGGGGTGATCTCACCGAAAGCGGTGGCGGCGTTCCTGCTGCTGGATCCCGTGTTCCCACGCTCCGTGCGCTACTGCCTCGAGCGCATCCACGACACCCTTCAGGTGGTGGGAGGCCGTTCGCTTCCAGGGGCACCCGCTGAACTCGAATGCCTCGTGGGCCTCACCCTCGCTCGCTGGAGCTACACCAAGATCGACGCGCTGATTGCCAACGGATTGCATGAAGCGATCGACGACCTCCAGCAGGATCTCAATAACCTGCACGCACTGATTCACACCCGCTACTTCGTTCTGCCGGGTTTCGTGAATCCCGAGGACAGCTCGCCCGCCTCAGCGGCCCAGGCCTCGGTCTCTGTCACCGCCACCAGTCACGACCTGGCATGCGCGCCCGCTTAATCCACCGCTTCGACTACCGCTACACCAAGCCGGTGGTCCTGGGGCCCCACCGCTTCTGCCTGCGGCCGAGGCCCCAAGGCTTTCAGCGCCTGATCGACTTCAAGCTGGAGATCTCTCCTGAGCCAAGCCAGCTCTGTGACCTGATGGCTGCGGGGGGCGACACGATCACCCGGGCCCGCTTCCTTCAGGAGACCGAAGCCTTCACGGTGGTGGCCACCAGTGAGGTGGAGACCTTCACGGCTCCCTTGATCGAGGCCTGCCTCGAGATGGAACTGGCGCAGCTTCCGATTCCGATCGGCAAACTCAACCCCGATCTGCTCAGCAACCTGCAGGGCTGGCTTCCCAACGGACAACACGATGCAGCCGCAGTCGACATGGCCCAGGAAGCGTTGATGGGAAGCGATGGCAGCAGCCTCAACTTCCTCCAGCAGCTGATCGAAATCATTCAGGACCGGGTCAAGTACACCCAGCGGCACGTGGGACCCGCCTGGCCGGCGGGGCGCACCCTCAAGGAACGGGTGGGGTCCTGCAGGGATCTGGCGATGCTGATGATCGAGTGCTGCCGCAGCCTCGGTCTGCCGGCACGCTTTGTGAGTGGCTACCACCTGGTGGAGCCCAGACCCGAGCGCTACGACCTGCACGCTTGGGCCGAGGTGTATCTGCAGGGTGCGGGCTGGCGCGGCTTTGACCCCAGCGGTCAGGGGGCCGTGGATGAGCGCTACATCCCGGTGGTGACCTCCTCGAAACCCGACCTCACGGCAGCCGTCTGCGGCACCTTTTCCGGGCCCCCTGGTGTGGAGAGCAGCTTGGAGTGGGAAATCAGTGCGGAGATCTTGAGTTCCGCCATCCGGTAGCGATTGGTGCTCCATCCCGGCGCCAGAGCGGCCATGACGGGGAGGCTTCCACGGCCCCTCACGCCTTGACAGCGTTTCCCCCCATCCAAGAGACCGCCGCACGCCTGGAGGAGCGACTACACCAAGCCGGCATCACGCTCACCATGGGGGGCGAGCCGACCCTGGTGCCCGACCAGCCCGAGGGTGCCGAATGGTCGGTGTCAGCCGATGGCCCCAGCAAGCTCAGCTACGCCAAAGCCCTGGCGGCAGAACTGCAACGGCGGGCGTGGCCCGGCAGCACCCTGCTCTACTGCCCCGGCAAGCGCTACGACGGCGAGGCCAATCCCCGCTGGGCGCTGCGGCTGATCACCGGGCCTGAAAGCAAACCCCTGGTGGCGTGGGGGAGCGCAGACGACGCGGAACCACCCACGGCGACCCAGGTGTTGGAGCTGATCGGAGAGCTCTGCAGAACCCTCGGCTGCCCAGCAGAACCTCTGGCGCTGCGAGACCCACTTCAACCCGAGGGCCAGGTGTGGGCCATTCCCCTGAGTTGTGACCTGGGCCTCTGGTTCAGCGTGCCATGGCCCCTCGATCAAGACCTGCGGATGCTCAACGAAGCCCCCGGGCCCGCCGGGCTGCGGCTTCCCCTAGAACACTTCCCCACCGGCGCACTCCGGCAGGTGCTCACGGTGGAGTGGAACAGCAGCGGCTGGTCCCTGTTCCTACCCCCGCTGGAGCGCGAACCCCTGTTGCAGTTGCTGCAATGCCTGGCCGAGCTGAGTCAGGGCTGGCCCCAACCAGAACTCAGCGGGGTGCTCCCCTGGGATGCCATGAGCCACTGGCAGGTGCTGGGGCTCACCGCCGACCCCGGTGTTCTGGAAATCAATCTTCCGGTGTGCCGCAGCTGGCAGGAGTACGCCGACTGGATCGAACAGCTGGAGCTGGCCGGCGCCGCCGTTGGCCTGCGCAGCTGGAAGCAAAACGGAAGGCGCAGTGAA
This sequence comes from Cyanobacteria bacterium M_surface_10_m1_298, assembly GCA_016882485.1. GTDB lineage: Bacteria > Cyanobacteriota > Cyanobacteriia > PCC-6307 > Cyanobiaceae > Vulcanococcus. The sequence continues at coordinate 32,113 of VGPT01000011.1, read as the reverse complement.
GGCACAGGAGGCGGGAACCATCTGCTCTTTGGGGGAGCCGACCTGCAGCACCACCCCTTCTTCCAACGCCCCGCCTGGCTGGTGGGGGTGCTGCGCTACTGGCAACACCACCCCAGCCTGGCCTATCTGTTCAGTGGCCGGAGCGTCGGCCCGGCCTCCCAGGCGCCCCGACCCGATGAGGGCAGCGCCCAGCGGCTCGACCTGGAGCTGGCCCACCACACCCTGGAACGGCTGCCCAGCGGAGACCAGCGGGTCGCCATTGGCGAAACCCTGCGGCACCTGCATGCAGACCGCAGCGGCAACACCCACCGCAGTGAGATCAGCCTCGACAAGTTCTGGAACCCCGCCTGGGCCGCGGGCTGCCAAGGGCTGCTGGAGTTCCGGGCACTGGAATCCCTGCCCCATCACCACTGGAGCACCACGGTGGCTCTGCTGTTTCGCGCCCTGCTGGTGCGCCTGCTCAACCCTGCGCTGCGGCCCAGTGCGCTCAAGCCCTGGGGCGCCGATCTGCACGATCGCCAGCTGCTGCCCTCAGCCCTCTGGGCAGACCTGGAGCTGCTGTTGGCCGACCTGGAGGCTGACGGGCTTCCGCTGGATCCTGAACCCTTGCGAGAGATCTGGGATTGGCGCTTCCCCTGCCTGCTGCAGTGGGGCCTTGGCGAAGCCGAGCTGGAGATCCGTCAGGCCCTCGAACCGTGGCCCCTGCTCTGCGACACCCCCGTGGAGGGGGGCAGCACCAGTCGTTTTGTCGACAGCTCACTGCGGCGTTTTGAGATCTGCGCCAATGGGGCCCTGCGGCAGGACTACCTGCTGCGCCTCCAAGGGCGGGAGATTCCCTGGCCCAGCGATCCGCAGCGCCCCGTGGCCGTTCGCTACCGGCAGGAAGCACTCTTCCCCTGCCTCCATCCCTGCCTTGCTCCGCAGGTGCCCCTGAAGCTGGAACTGCTGGAGCGCTCCAGCGCTCAGCAGCTCGCCGCCTGGCAGTTGGAGAGCGAGTCCAGAGGTTTTGAGCCCCTGACAGGGGAAGTCAACCTGCGCCCCGCCCCCGCCGCAGCGCAAGGGGCACTCCGAGGGGAGCGGGAGCATGACTGCACCCTGGATCTGCGGCTTGAGACACGCTGAATTGCCCAGCAAATCGGAACATCGCTTCAGCTTTTATTCCCAAGGCTCACGTTTGATTGCGTGGGCAAAGCAACACAGAGCGCGCGCCCGTCACCAGGCTTAAAACCGAATCAGTACGGGGCAGGGTTCATGGGCGGACAACTGCATGTGGTCGGTCTCACCGGCGACGGATGCCGCATCGGCCGCGATGGCGGTGGCGGCTATGTGGTGCACCACGACCAAGTGGATGGGGCCTGGCAGCGGGTCGCCAACCTGCCGGCGGCCTATGCCGCCTGTGAGCGCCTCAGCCAGCGGGATCTACCAACTGACGCCGTGAAGTTTGGGTAGGGGAGCCGTCTTGAAGGTGGTGGCAAACAGCCGGGGAATCAACCGGCTGTTGTAGACGCGGAATTCGCGCACCACACTGGCGCCCTCCTCACGCACTGACTGGTTCAGCACCACGGAGCCGTCGGGATCCGAAACGGAACGGTGGAAGGTGCCGGGCGGGATGCGCAGGATGTCGCCGCCGGTTTCCAGGCGAACAATGTGATACGGGTAATTCCAGCCGAAGTTCACCAGATAAAAGGTGCGGCCTCCATGCAGGGCGAGGAGGTTGTCTTCCTGGTGGGGGTGCAGATAAAACTGCCAGGCTCCGGTTTTCTCTTCATCCGGAGGACTAATCGCCGGCCCGGAGTGGATCACCAGGTCGCGGGCGTTGGATTCGGCAACGGTGATGTCGAAGAAGCGAACCGCGGGGGTATCGCGGAACTTCTCGTAGGGAATCAGCTCAAACATCGGCGACCGCGATACAGGCTGGCTGGACAAGGCGGACATGGCCGGCGTGAGTGTTCGCGCCACTGAACCGCGACGGCCACTCCGGCCGTCGTGCGCTCGGCTACGCAATCGACCGTTACACAGTCCAGTTCTCCGAGTGGTTGAACCATGGGTAGCGTTGGTTACACCTACGGCTAGCTGCCATGACCGCACCCTCCAGCAGCTGCACGCACCAAAGCTGGCGATCGGGCATCACCAGCGCGGTGTTCACCGCCCGCAAGCAACAGGCTCTGGTGCTGTTGCTGGTTCAGGAGCTGATGGACGCTCAGTTTCTGCGGGCTGATCGCAAAGGCAGTGAGCGTCTCTGGCAGGAGGTGGCGGCCCTGGAACTCGACATCGATCGCATCATGCATCTGCTCTACGCCGGCATTGATGCCTCTGACCGTGCGGCCCTCAGCGCCGAAGACGAGGCCTGGATCACTGACCACAAAGAGAGGCAGCAGCGACGCTGGGGACTGCGCCACCTCCACCTCAACCGCAAAGCCGCTCGACCGGAGCGGGTCCTCAGTCCTGCTTGAGGGGAATCGGCATCTCCACCGCAGCTGGCTCGGGCGCGCAACTCACCACCCGCTGATTCACCACCTCCCCGATCACCACGATCGAGGGGGAAGCCAGCTCGGCCTCTCGCACGGCCATCGCCAAACCCGCCAAATCGGCGATCACCGCCCGCTGGCCTCGCACCGTGCCCTGCTGCACCGCCGCGGCAGGGGTGCTGGAGGCCAAGCCACCGGCCATCAATTCCTCACAGATGTGGGGAAGGTTGTGGAGCCCCATGTAGATCACCAGGCCATCGCTGCAGCGGGCCAGGGTGCGCCAGTCGACAGCGGGGCGGGCTTTGTCGATCTCCTCATGGCCGGTCACAAAGGTGACGGAGCTGCCGGCACGGCGGTGGGTCACAGGGATTCCCACGTAAGCGGGGGCGGCAATACCTGCTGTGACACCGGGCACCACCTCCAGGGCCACACCATGGCGTTCGAGATGGGCGGCTTCTTCCCCGCCGCGGCCAAACAAAAAGGGATCACCGCCCTTAAGGCGCACCACACACTGATGCCGCTGGGCCATCTCCACCAGCACAGCGTTAGTGCTCGGCTGCGGCACGGAGTGGTGCCCGCGCCGCTTGCCCACGAAATGCTTTTCGGCGGTGTCGGGCACCAGGGCCAGGACCTCCCGCGGCACCAGGGAGTCGTAAACGAGGGCATCGCAACTCCCAAGGAGGCGATGCGCCTTCAGGGTCAGCAGATCGGGATCCCCCGGGCCTGCCCCCACGAGATAGACCTTGCCGCTCACGGCAAGACCTCCAGAGCAGACAGCAGGAAGTCGCGCACGCCAGGCAGTTCGAGCAGGGGAGGCAGCACCTCAGCTGGCGGTGCCAATCGCTCCATCTTGAGGGATTCACTCAATCGATTGGGGGCCAGGGTGAGGGGAGCCAGCACCGCCGCCGGCCGGGGCTGGGGATCGCTGTAGGAGACCGCCATCCCGGGATAGCCCACCCCCGCAGACAGGTGACTGAGATAGCGCTGAGCAAGGCCACCCTCGAGGGGATGGTGCAGCCAGAGCAGGGTCCGCCCCGCCGCCAGACGAGACCACTCACCCGCCAGCAGTCGCTGCCACGCCGGCCAAGCGCCAAGAAAGGCGTGACGCCGCACGCCCACACCGGGAGCAGCGCCCCGCCACTGCGCAGCGATGGCAGGCACATCGCTGCGGGCATGCTCGCCGGGTAGCAACAGCAGAGGCACCAGGGTGAGCACTCCGGCGCGGCGCGCGGCCAGCTGGAAACGAGCATCGCCAGCCGGGGCTTCCGCCGTGAGCGCCTGAAGCAATACAGGGGATTGCCGCCGTTGCTCAAGCTCGGCCGCCAGCCATAGCAGCGCCTCGGGGATCACACCGCCCTGCCGTCCATGCACTACCAGCACCAGGGGTGAACGCTGCAGCCTGCGGCGAAGGCGCTCCGCCACCGCCGGATCCAAGGCGCAGCGGAGCAACTGGCGCAAGTGCCGCTGCCCATCTGGGAGGCGACTCAAGAGGTCAACCGCGTCAGAGGCCAGCAACGGATCGAGATCCGCGGCCAGCTGCGCCATGGCGCTAGCAAGAGGCTCCTGAGGCCAGGCCGAGAGACCTAAGGCGACCGCCTCTAGAGCGGCACGCCGCCAAGCCTGGGGAGCCGGCTCCTGCACCAGGGCAAGCAACAGCTGGGCATCTTCTGCTTGGCGTTGGCGGCCCAAGAGGGGCAACAGGCGCTGGAGGTTGATGTCCTGGCGCTCCGTGGGGTTGATCGCCGCCACAAACGAGCGCAGCCGCGCGGCCACGCGCGGATCCTGAAAATGGCCAAGAACCTCCAACACCGCAACGCTCTCCGGCAGAGCCAGCAGAGGCTCCAACCAGGCCTGCCGAACAAGGGGATCGTCGGCCAGGGCAACGAATTCCAGGCGCGCCGCTTGCAACAGAGGAGCACGATCTCCAGCCAGCGGGCCATCCAGCAACCGCTCAACGGCAGAGCGATCCAGGCGTCCCATCAGGGCCGCCAAGACATCTGCGGAAAGCGGCAGCAGGCCTTGATGGATCTGCTCCAGAACCGGCTCGAGGGGCAGGCGACCGCGACGGAGCGCCTGCAGATCCTGCCAAGGGTCCGTGGATTGGCTCAGCCCCAAGGGCGCAGAGATCACCGCTTCAACCAGCCTGGCAGGACGCAGCTTTGGGGCGGGCACCGAAACGCTCCACCAGCAACTGCTCGAGCACATCTGGCAGGAGGGTCAACGGGACTCCTTTGTCGTGCAGTTCCGCCAGCTTGGGATCGGCGCCCATATCCCCACCAAGAAAGATCTTGACCGCCTCCACCATCTGGCCATCGTGGCGGGCTTTCGCCCCCATGAGTCCGATCTCACCCATGTAGGGCTGGCCGCAGGCATTGGGGCAACCGGTCCAGTGGCTGCGAACGGGATGGGGGAGATCGAGGCGGCGCTCCAACTCCTCCACCACGGCCTGGGCCGTGGTTTTGGTGGGGATTAGAGCAAAGCTGCAGTAGCGGTTGCCGGTGCAGCTCACCGCCTCGGCCATCAGGGCGCCGGGTTCACTCTTGAAGCGCTGCAAGAGCGGTTCAGCCAGGAGGGCTTCTAGGCGATCGTTGGGCACATTCACGAGCAACACGTTCTGGGCTTCGGTGAAGCGCAACTCACCGCTGCCATAGCGGCGGGCGAGGCGTGCCAGCTCCAGCATCGAAGCTGCATCAAGCCGGCCCACCGGCACGCTCAGCCCCACCCAACTCAGCCCCTCCTGCTTTTGGGCATTCACCCCGAGAGCGGAGCGAGGGGCCCGGTTCACCAGATGCTGACCGTCGTGGGATGCGGCCTCACCGCCCAAGGCGCTGAACTCCTCGAGCACCGCCTGGCGGTAACCCTCAAGCCCCAGCTCATCCACCAGGTACATCAGGCGGCTTTTGTTGCGGGCTTGACGATTGCCACAACGCTCGAAGTGGCGCAGGGTGGCCAGGCTGTAATCGGCCAGCTGATCGGCACGCAGCCACAGCCCCAGGGGGATAGCCAGCTCGTTGCGCTGGGCGGAGAAGAAGCCGCCCACCATCACGGTGAAACCGAGCACTCCGTTGTGATCGGCCGGCAGGAAGGCCAGGTCGTTGTGCAGCAGGAAGCTGTCGGGGGCGCCGCCGACGGCGATGTTGAACTTGCGGGGCAGGTTGCGCGGACCATCGGCAGCCAAGAGGCGCTGCTGAATCGCCTCCACCAGAGGCCGGGTGTCCACCAGCTCCTCAGGGTCGATGCCCGCCAGGGGATTGCCGGTGAGGTTGCGGGGGTTGTCATGACCGGATTGGCGGCTGGTCAGACCCACTGCCTCCATGGCAGCCATCAGCGGGGCCATGTCTTCCAGCAGCAGGCCACGCAGCTGCAGGTTCTGGCGGGTGGTGATGTCGGCGGAGCCGTGCTCACCGCAGCGATCCACCGCATCCGAGAGCACCTGCAGTTGATCGGCGTTGATGACCCCGTTGGGCAAGCGCAGCCGCACCATGAACCGCCCGGGGGTCACCGGGCGAAAGAAGATCCCCAGCCATTTCAAGCGAATGGTGAGGGTGGCTTCATCGAGGTTGTCCCAACCCTCAGCAGCCAGCTCCGCCAAGCGGGGCGCCAGCTCCAAACCGCAGAGCTCAGCCTTGGCCTGCTCGATCTTGCTGAGGGTGGCAACCATGACTGCAGCCGTCGCGCAGGGAGGACCAAGGGTGCTCAAAGGCCGTGACCTTGAAGTGTCGCGGTCGTTACCGAACGGGCGTTTCGCTGATGCAGGCCGGTCAACGCCTCACCATTTTTTGTAGGGGAGGAACTTGCCGCACATCGTGACCTGAACCCGATCCCCGGCAGGGTCAGAGACCTTCTCAACATCCAAGCTGAAATCGATGGCGCTCATGATCCCGTCGCCGAATTTCTCCTGGATCACATCCTTCAGAGCCATTCCGTAGACCTGCAGGATTTCGTAGAAGCGATAGAGCAAAGGGTCGGTCGGGATGACCGGATCGAGGCCACCCTTGGTGGGGTAGCGCTGCAAACCCTCCACCAGCTCGGCATCCAGACCTAACAGACCCGCAAGATGCTCGGCTTCCTCGGGCGATGCCGTGGCCTGGCCGTAGAAGAGCGAGGCGATCCACACCTCATCGCGGCCCAGGGCCGCCTCCAGATCCGCAAAACTCAGACCCTTGGCACGCTTGGCGGCCAGCAGGGCGGCAGAGATAGAGGAGAGGGACACAGGGAAAGGCAGCAACGTGCCGGCTCACGCTCATGGTCTTGGCCAGGAGCCTGTGCAGCGCTTGCTACGGCCCGACTGTTCCTGGATCACTAGCGGCTCAATCGCTGTAACGCTGTGAGCCAGACTTTTCACACATCCATCCAGCCCGTGGTTGATGACCGCGTCGTCGAGTACGAAACCGCGGCCCGTGGAAGAGGCCCCGTCTGAACCTCGCCTGCGCTTCCGCACCTACCTCGGGAAGGTGGGCAGCGGCGAGCACACCAGCAGTGGGCTGACGCGCGAGGAAGCCGCCGATGCCATGGAGCTGATGCTCGATGGCGCTGCCACAGAGGCACAGATGGGTGCCTTCCTGATCGCCCATCGCATCCGCAGGCCTGAGCCCCAGGAGCTCACCGGGATGCTGGATGTCTACAACAGCCGCGGGCCGGTGCTCACCAGCCGCACACCCGCGCTGTGCTTCGGCATGCCCTTCGACGGGCGGAGCCGCACCGCACCGATCTATCCGCTCACCGCCTTGGTGTTGGCCACCGCGGGGGTGCCAGTAGTGCTTCAGGGCGGCAACCCGATGCCGGTGAAATACGGCGTCACGGCGGCCGCCCTGTTTGAAAGCCTGGGGCTCCCTCTCACGGGCAAATCCCTGAGCTGGGTTCAGGCCAGCCTGGATCGCTGGAAGCTGGCCCTGATTCACCAGCCCGATCACTTCCAGGAAGCGGAGTCTCTGATCCCGATTCGCGATGACATCGGCAAGCGCCCGCCGCTGGCCAGCTTGGAGCTGATCTGGACCGCCCATCAGGGTGATCACCTGTTGGTGAGCGGCTTTGTGCATCCCCCAACGGAAGCCCGGGCCTGGGAAGCGCTCCGCCTGGCCGGCGAAACCAACGTGTTCACGGTGAAAGGCCTGGAGGGCAGCACCGACCTCCCGACCAGCCGCGCCTGTGTCACCGCTCGGATCCAGGGCCAAACCAACGAGCGCCTGATCCTGCACCCACGCGACCATGGCTGCTACGGAGACAACCCCGCCTGGCAGAGCCTGGAGAGCTGGAGCGCTCAAGCCCTGGCCGCCCTGGGCGGGCAAGGGGACCTGGTCAACCCGCTGCGCTGGAACGCCGGCACCTACCTCTGGCAAGCCGGCCATTGCCCTGATCAGGCCGAGGGCATTCGACAGGCCGAGACCCTGCTGAACAGCGGTGCCGTGCTGCAGCAGTTGCACAAGATGCGACAGGCCCTGCCCTGAGCCCGCCATGGCCATCGCCCTCCCCCAAGCCCAACATTGCTTCTCCTTTGAGCAAGACTTCCTGGGCAGCTGGCGCTGCATTCCCCTCTGCGTGCGGCGCAAGCTCGATCTGATCGGCTTGAAACTCAAGCTCAGCCACTGGTTGGCCATGAGCCAGCCCGAGCGCGAGGAGATCGTGCTCTGGCCCGACGACCCCCCATCGCTTCGGACGCTGCGGGCGCACCTGCAGACCCTCACGGCTGCAATGGCTGAAGGGGAGGCCAAGCCCCTGCCGGCGGCCCTCTCAGAACCGTGGCAGCAAACCGATGCCCTCCCTCCAGACGTGGAGCGCGCTGCAGCGCAACGGGGGATCAGCCTGAGCGTGACGCAGTGGGCGCGGCTGGCGGAACTGGAGCGGTTCGCCCTCTGCAAACTGGCCCGCCCGGGCCATGACCACCACAACTTGGAAGCGGCCTTCAGCGAGGTGCTGCTGCAACCGCCACCAAATGCAGGTTCGCTGGAACACCAAGACGGGCCCCAATCAACAAATTCGTAGCAACGGCCACCAGAGACGGTCTGACCCGCGTGATCTCTTGGGTTTGTTGGTCAGCTTGAGCGCCAACCCGAATCTGAATTAACCGGAACGTGGCCCGTTGTTGAGAGCCCGTCTGAAGAACGCCTGCCTTCTTCAGGGCTGGCGTGCGTTGTTCAACCCGTTCATCCATCCAGACGCTTCGCGCCCATGTCCAACCTGTCGCGCCGCAAATTTCTGATCACCACCGCTGGCACGGCCGCCGGTGCGATGTGGCTGGCTGCCTGTGGTGGCAGCAAGAAACCCCCTGCTCAAAGCGCCGCCACCGGTGCTGAAGCTCCTGAAGTGGCTGGCGCCACGCTCGGCTTCATCGCCCTCACCGACAGCGCTCCCCTGATCATCGCCAAGGAAAAGGGCCTGTTCGCCAAGCACGGCATGCCGGACGTGAAGGTGGTGAAGCAGACCTCCTGGGCCGTCACCCGCGACAACCTCGAGCTCGGCAGCGCCAAGGGCGGCATCGATGGCGCCCACATCCTCTCGCCGATGCCCCTGCTGCTCACGGCCGGCAAGATCACCAAGAGCAAGCAGCCGCTACCGATGTACACGCTGGCGCGGCTCAACACCCAGGGGCAGGGGATCTCGGTGTCGAAGGAGTTCCTCGACACCGATCTCACCATCGACAACGCCGCCGGACTGAAGAAGGCCGTGGAGGGCCGCAAGGCCCAGGGCAAGAAGTTCAAGGCGGCCGTCACCTTCCCGGGCGGCACCCACGATCTGTGGATGCGCTACTGGCTGGCCGCCAACGGCATCGACCCCAACGCGGACGCCGACCTGGTGGTGATCCCGCCGCCGCAGATGGTGGCCAACATGCAGACCGGCACCATGGACACCTTCTGCGTGGGTGAGCCCTGGAACCAGCGCCTGGTGAACAAGAAGCTGGGCTACACCGCTGCTCAGACCGGCGAACTCTGGGACAAGCACCCCGAGAAATCCTTCTCGATGCGCGCTGATTGGGTGGATAAGAACCCCAAGGCTGCCAAGGCGATGTTGATGGCCGTTCAGGAAGCCCAGATCTGGTGCCAGGATCCCGCCAACCTCGACGAGATGTGCGAAATCATCTCCAAGGACAAGTACATCAAGGCGCCCGTTGCCGACATCAAGCCGCGCCTGGCTGGCAATGTGAACTACGGCGATGGCCGTGATGTGAAGAACAGCCCCTACAAGATGCTGTTCTGGGATGGCAACGCCTCCTTCCCCTACAAGAGCCACGACAAATGGTTCGTGACCGAGGACATGCGCTGGGGCTATCTGCCGGCTAACACCGACATCGATGCTCTGGTGAACAAGGTGAACCGCGCCGACCTCTGGAAGGAAGCCGCCACCGCCATCGGCCAGCAGGGTGCGATTCCCGCGAGCGATTCGCGTGGCAAGGAAACCTTCTTCGATGGTGTGGTGTTCGACCCTGAGAACCCCAAGGCCTACCTCGACAGCCTCAAGATCAAGGCCCTGAGCTGATGCGCGCCGGGGAGCCTGCGGGCTACCTCCGCCTCAATCGATCAACTCCAACTCCTCCACGACTGCTGCCGCAGCGGCCGGTGGAGTCCTCTTGTCTTCATTCACGTCTCTGATGACTGCGATCACACCCGGCAGCCGTTCCAGACGGCCTTCGAAACTGGGCCGCCTGCAACCGGGCCTGCGCAACCTGATGCCTTACCTGATCTGCATCGGCGGGTTCCTGATCGCCTGGCAGATCCTCTCGCTGATCCTCGGCATGGCACGGCTGCCAGGGCCGATCAACGTGATCGTAGAAACTTGGGATCCGTACATCAGCCAACCGTTCTTCGATGACGGGGGCACTAGCAAAGGCCTCGGTTGGCAGATCCTGATCTCGCTGCAACGGGTGGCCTTGGGCTATGGCCTGGCGGCTGTGGTTGGGATCGCCATTGGTGGCGTGCTCGGCCTGAACCGCTTCATCGGCAAAGGCCTCGATCCGGTGATTCAGGTGCTGCGCACGGTGCCGCCTCTGGCCTGGTTCCCGATCTCGTTAATGGTGTTCCAAGACGCCAATACTTCGGCGATCTTCGTGATCTTCATAACCGCCATCTGGCCGATCATCATCAATACGGCCGTTGGCATCCGCGAAATCCCGCAGGATTACACCAACGTGGCGCGGGTGCTGCGGCTGCGCAAAGGCGCCTACATCCGCAACATCGTGATCCCGGCCACGGTTCCCTACGTCTTCACCGGTCTGCGGATTTCGGTGGGTCTGGCCTGGTTGGCGATCGTGGCCGCTGAAATGCTCAAAGCCGACGGCGGTATCGGCTATTTCATCTGGGATGCCTATAACGCCGGCGGCGATTCCAGCTCCAGCCAGATCATTCTCGCCATCATTTATGTGGGCGTCGTGGGCCTGGCCCTGGATCGCCTGGTGGCCTATGTCGGCAGCCGTGTCGCCAAGGGAGGCAACTGAGGATGGCCCTCCCCTTGCTCACGGTTGATGACGTCACCCAGGTGTTCCCCCTGGATGACGGCGGCCGCTACGTGGCCCTCAAGGACATCGACCTCACGATCGCGGAAGGTGAGTTCATCTCCCTGATCGGCCACTCCGGTTGCGGCAAATCCACCCTGCTCAACCTGATGGCTGGCCTCAACCAGGCCAGCACCGGCGGCATCTTGATGGATGGCCGTCAGGTCACCGATCCCGGGCCCGACCGGATGGTGGTGTTCCAGAACTACTCGCTGCTGCCCTGGCAGACCGTGCGTCAGAACATCGCCCTGGCGGTGGACAACGTGATGACGGGCTCCAGCGAAGCCGAGCGCCGTGAGCGCATCGAGCAGAGCATCCAGCTGGTGGGTCTGGGCGCTGCCGCAGACAAGTTTCCCGGTGAACTCTCCGGGGGCATGAAACAACGGGTCGCGATCGCCCGGGCCCTGGCAATTCGCCCGCGGCTGCTGCTCCTCGATGAGCCCTTCGGCGCCCTCGACGCCCTCACCCGCGGCAACCTGCAACAGCAACTGATGCAGATCTGTCAGCAGGCGGGCGTCACCACCGTGATGGTGACCCACGACGTGGATGAAGCGCTGCTGCTCTCCGATCGGGTGGTGTGTCTGACCAACGGTCCGGAGGCCGGCATCGGGCAGATCCTGAACGTCCCGTTGCCGCGGCCGCGCCAGCGCTTGGACGTGATGGATCACCCCGATTACTACCACCTGCGCAGCGAGTTGATCAGCTTCCTGCAACAGCAGCGGCGTCTCAAGCAGCGCAAGCAGAGTCGCCCCTCCGTGGTGCCGGTGGCTGCCCCTGCGGTGCAAACCGTGCGGCTGGGCTACCTGCCCGGCCTCGACATCGCCCCCTTGGCGATGGCTATGGATCGCGGCTTGCTGCAGCAACGCGGCCTCGAGCTCAAGCCCGTGGCCTTCGATCGCTGGCAAACCCTGGAAGATCAGCTGAAGGCCGGCGAACTCGACGTGGCGATCACCTCCGCTACCACGCCCCTGGCCCTGACCCTTGGCTTGGGAGGCCAGGGCGCCTGGCCGGCCGTCACCCCGATGACCGTGACCCGCAGCGGCAACGCCCTCTGCCTGGCTCGTCGCTTCTCTGATCTCGGCATCCAGGATCTCGGCAGCCTGGCCGCCCAGATCAAGGGCACCGGAACACGGCTGCGCCTGGCGGTGGCCCACAAAGGCAACATGCAGGAGCTGTTGCTGCGCCATTGGCTCGCCAGCGGCGGCATTGACCCCGATCGCGATGTGGAGCTAATGGCTCTCTCGCCCATGGCGATGGAGGCCACACTCCGGGCTGGCGAGATCGATGGCTTCATCGCCGGTCGCTACCGCGTGGCCAAGGCCCTGGAAGCAGGGCTGGTCACGCTGTTGGCCACCGATCTCGACATCTGGAGTGACCACCCCGAAAAGGTGCTCACCTGCCACGAGAACTGGGCGCTGAACCACCAGGACGCTCTGCTGGATCTCAGCGCCGCCCTGATGCGTGGTGGCCAGCTCTGCGAAGACCCGGCCGAACACGACCATCTCGTGGGCCTGCTCGGCGCTAGCCAGTGGTTGGGCAAAGGCTCCGCTCTGGCCTTACAGAGTCAGTTCGACTTCGGCAGCGACGTACCCAGCGGCGTGCGCCTTCCCTTGAATCGCTTCCACAGCGACAGGGCTCACCTGGCCAACAGCGCAGAGGGCAGCTGGATCCTCAGCCAGTTCAGCCGTTGGGGCTGGAGCCCTTTCCCCTCCAATCGCTTGGAGCTGCTCAGCCATGTGTATCGCAGCGACCTCTGCAGCCGTGCTCTGGAGCGCGCCGGCTTTGCCGACCTCAGGCCGGAACGGGCACCCTTCGCCCTCGCCGATGGCCTGGCCTTCGATCAGGACAACCCGCTCGATTACCTGAAGCAACTGCCCTACAGCCGCGCCACCGCTCTGGAGAGCATCCCGCTGCCCAGCGGCTCGAGCCAACGCCCCCTCGCTGCCCATTGAGATGACCAGCGCCATGACCCGTGCACCCCTGACGACCGCCACCGAGCAGCGAGACCAGCCCTACCTCTCTTTCAACAATGTGGGGCAGGTGTTCCACACTCAACGGGGCCCCTTTGAGGCCCTGAAGGAGATCAACCTGGAGGTGGCCCAGGGTGAATTCATCTGTGTGATCGGCCACTCCGGCTGCGGCAAAAGCACCCTGCTCAACATGGTGTCGGGCTTTCTCCAACCCAGCAGCGGCAGCGTGACCCTCCGGGATGTGCCGATCGATCGCCCCGGCCCCGACCGGATGGTGGTGTTCCAGAACTACTCACTGCTGCCCTGGAAAACGGTGGAGCAGAACGTGGATCTGGCGGTGAAAGCAGCCCGGCCCGAACTGGACGCCGCCTCCCGCGCCCAGACCGTCACCCATCACCTCGAGATGGTGGGTTTGATCGAAGCGCGCCGCAAACGGCCCGCCCAGATTTCAGGAGGTATGCGCCAGCGGGTGGCCATCGCCCGGGCCCTGGCCGTGCGGCCGGAAGTTCTGGTGCTCGATGAACCCTTCGGCGCCCTCGATGCGATCACCAAAGAAGAGCTGCAGGAGGAGTTGCTGGCCATCTGGCGTGAGCACAAACCCACCGTGCTGATGATCACCCACGACATTGATGAGGCCCTGTTCCTCTCCGATCGGATCGTGATGATGACCAACGGTCCCTCCGCCACCATCGGCGAAATCATGGAGGTGCCCTTCGAGCGGCCCCGCAGCTTCGAATCGATCCAGGACGATCCGCGCTACGGCCAGCTGCGCAACCACGCCCTCGACTTCCTCTATCGCCGTTACGCCCATGACGACGACTGAGGCGCCAGCGGCCCTGAGCCTGAAGCCCGGGGCCAAGGTTCTGCTGGACCCCAGGCCCGTCAGGCAACTCGAATGTCTGACTGTGCGTTCAGGACTGGTGCGCGTATCGGCCTCCAAACCCCAAGAAGAGGCTCTTCAGGCTCAACCGGTCATCCTTGGCTTCCTCCAGGCCGGTGATCAGCTCCCCTTGGATCTGCTGCGCAACAGCCGGCTCCACCTTGAGGCCCTGAGCCCTGCGCAGCTGGTGGAGGATTCAATCGGGCAACCGGATGAGGGTGCTCACAGCCTTCACGACTGGACCCTCGCCCTGCTGTTCATTCGCAATCTCCACGACGCCCAGAAACGGATTGTTGCCCTACTGCAGCTCCTGGTGGAGCAACTGGGCCGCCGCAATGGCGACTGGTATGAACTCCCTCTGCGCCTCACCCATGGGGACTTGGCCGCCTTGAGCGGGCACACCCGGGTCACGGTGACGCGGCAGTTTTCACGCTGGCGCGAACAGGGGTTGCTGGAGCAAGACGCTGGGCCTCAACCTCTGCTGCGGGTCTCTCCGCAGCTGCTCGGACGCTGAAGTCAAGCCCTCAGCTGGTGGCGGAGAGGGTCACGGCCGCCGCCTTGAGCTCGGGCTGCTTCGAAAGGGGGCAACCCAGCTCATGCATCAACCGGTTGGCCTCACAGGCGTTGACCTGACTGGCACCCCAATGCATGGGGAGAAACACGGTGCCCGCGCGAATGCGATCACTGACTTGGACCCGTGCGGTGATCACACCGCGGCGTGAACGCACATCGGCCTTAGCGCCATCGGTGAGGCCATGGCGCGCCGCATCGGTGGGGTGTACTTCCAGGAGCGCCTCCGGGTGCTGCTTCGCCACCCGCGCAACATGGGCGGTGCGGGTCATGGTGTGCCAGTGGCCCAGGTAGCGACCCACCGTGAGCACCAACGGATACTGCTCGCAGGGGGGTTCCGCCAGCCCCATCGGCTGCTCTGCCAAGAGGCGGGCCTTGCCGGTCGCGGTCGGGAAGCGATGGTCGGTGTAGAGCCGCGCTGCGCCGCTGCCGGGTTCACTGCCGGAGGGGAATGGCCATTGCTGGGGTCCATGCTCCGCCAGCAGCCCATGGCTGAGCCCGCTGAGATCACACACCCGGCCGGCGGTGAGCGCGGTGAACTCGGTATACACCTCTGCGGCGGAGCCATAGCTGAACTGCTGCTCGAACCCGAGCCGGCGGCCCAGCTCCGCAAAGATCGCCCAATCGGGTCGCGCTAGGCCGGGTGGCTCACGGAAGGTGGGGCAAAGGGTGACGCGCCGCTCGGAGTTCGTCATCACGCCGCTCTTTTCACTCCACTGGGCGGCCGGCAACAGCAGGTGGGCCACCTCGGCGGTTTCGGTGCCGGCATAGGCCTCGCTGAGCACCACCAGAGGACAGTTGGACGCAGCCGCGCGTACCCGATCAAGGGCCGGCATGCTCACCAGCGGGTTGGTGGCAGCCACCCACCACAACCCCAGCTCTCCGCGCTCCATCGCCTCGATCTGGTCCCACACCGCCAGGCCGGGTGCCGGGGCGATCGCACCAGGTGCAAAACCCCAGTGACGTTCCACCTCGGCGCGGTGCTCAGGGTTGGCCACGAAGCGATACCCCGGAAGCAGCTGCGCCAGGCCTCCGGCTTCCCGGCCACCCATGGCATTGGGCTGGCCCGTGAGCGAGAAGGGGCCAGCTCCGGCGCGGCCGATCTGAGCGGTAGCCAGATGCAGGTTGATGATCCCGGCCACGGTGGCGGTGCCTTCGCTGCTCTGGTTCACGCCCATCGACCAGAGGCTGAGCACCCCGGAGGCCTCGGCCCACCACTGGGCCAGTTGGCGTAGGTCGGCTTCGGCGATCCCGCAGAGATCACACACTCGCTGCGGCGTCCACTGCTTCCACAGCTCCCTGAGCTCAGCGAAGCCCTCGGTGTGCTCGGCAATGAAGCGCTCATCCAGCGCTTGCAGCTCCAGCAGCAGATGACCAATGCCCTGAAGCAGCACCAGATCGGTGCCAGGGCGAATCGCCAGATGCAGATCCGCCGGATCGGAAGTCGCCGTAGCGCGGGGGTCGACCACCACCAGCCGCAGGGCTTCTTTCTGCTTGCGCTTGCGCTTGAGCAGCCGCTGAAACAGCACCGGATGGCAGTCGGCGGTGTTGGTGCCGATCAGGAACACCAGATCGGCGTGGTCGAGATCGTCGTAGCAGCAAGGGGGGCCATCGGAGCCGAGGCTGCGGGCATAGCCAGCAACCGCCGAGCTCATGCACAGGCGAGAGTTGGCATCAAAGTTGTTGCTACCCAGGGCGCCTTTGAGCAGCTTGTTGGCGACGTAGTAGTCCTCGGTAAGGAACTGCCCAGAGCCATAGATCGCCAGGCCCTGCGGACCTTGGCTGGCCAGGGTGGTGCGGATGCGATCCACCAGCACGGCAAAGGCCCGCTCCCAGCTGATCGGCGCGAACGGTTGATCGAGGCTCTCCCGCCACAGCGGAGTGGTGAGGCGGTTGTGGTGCAGCGTTTCGCCCACCGTGGCGCCCTTCACGCAGACCTGCCCGAGGGACGAGGGATGGTGGCGATCACCGCGGGCCGTCCACTGGGGATCGCTGGGCTCGCTGGGGGGCTTCAACTCGAGCCCGCAACCCACTCCGCAGTAGGGGCACTGGGCCCTCGCCGCTTCAGGGGCAGCATCAGCAGAGGCGGAAGCGATCAGGGCACAGACCAGCGAGGGTGTCATTGCACCAAGGCGCCTGGCGCCGCCCTGTGACAACCGCTACCAAAAGGTTGATGCACCCCCCAAGCCCAGCGCTGCGCTGCTGCCTACTGAGCGGTGGGCGCAGTGTGCGTATGGGAACAGACAAAGCCCTGCTGCCGCATCCCGACGGGGGCACCTGGCTCGAGCGCACCCTGCGGTTGCTGGCGGAGCTGGATGCACCGATCACGCTTCTTACCCGCTGGCCGCAGCATCAAGCCCTGGCTGAAGCCTTGCAGCTGCCGCAATTGGAGACCCTCCGCGAACCACCGCCGTGGGAGGGACCTCTGTTGGCACTGCATCGGCTGATGGAGCAGCACCCCAATGAACAGCTACTCCTCTGCCCGGTGGATATGCCCAACCTGAACGCAGCCACGTTGATCGAGCTTCGGGATGCCGCAGCCTCAGCTCCGCAACGCATTCACGTGGCTCACGATGGTGAACGCCGACAACCGTTGCTGGGCATCTATCCCAGCGAGAGCGCGATGCGGGCGGCGTTGTCAGTAACCATTGCTTCTGGTGAAAGGAAGCTGCAGCGCTGGCTGGAGAGACAGCCCACCAGCGATGTCGCACTGGAGGCCCAGACCATCCTGAATGTGAACCTCCCTGAGGGCCTCAGCCACGCACCAGAACAGGCACGCGCTTGAACGCTGGGGTTCCACTCTGTGGATCCCGAACGCCACGCATCAACACATTGGCTTCGGGATAGAACATGAGCCCAGCACCCCTCCGGATCGAGCCTGGGATCAACTCAATCTGTTCGAGGGATCCAGCCTCACCCTGCACGGTGACCCGCTGATGGGCGACCAAGCCGGTGCGGGTCAAATCCTCGGGATTGATGAGCAGCGTGTTGCGATGGGGCATGCCCCGATCCCGATCGCCAAGCTTGTAGACAACCGTGTTGTGCTGGCCATAACTCCGAGCTGTGATCAGGCTGATCACCAGACCACGCTCACCTTGCGCTAATCCACCGAAGTGCTCCGGACCAGGCAAGTCGAGATCCGGAAGCGGTGTAGCAGCGAGCTGAGCGCGGCCTGTGGCGGTTGGGAAATGCGGCTCCTGAAACACCCGCCCGCTCACCTCGAACTCCTGTTTGCTGGTGTCAATGCCAGCCATTGCCTCGTAACCCGGCACGGTGCGCGCGATCAACTCACGCACATACACGGGATCCTGCAAGCGTCGCCAGGCAATGGGCTGCGTGCCATGCAGGCGATGGGCCAGTTCGGCCAACAACTCGACCTCGCTGATCAGCTCACTTCCGCGGAGGTGCGTTGTCCCCGCCTCGTTGAACCGCACCCAGTTGTTGCCCGATTCCACAGTGGTGCGGTGCGGGGTCTCAAACCGGTTAAACACGGGGAGCAGCAGCGTCTGTCGCGCCGCCAGTCCATGAAAGTGGCCCGTGTTGGGCTTTGTGGCGACGTACACCACCGTGTCGATCCGGCCGAGAGCGCGCCGGGCTTGGGCACTGTCGGGATTGGCGCCGAAGAAGTTGCCGCCCAGGCAGAGCAGTGTGTCGACGCAACCGCACTCAGCCGCTTCGATCAAAGCGCGAGCGTCATAACCAGGCGTTCGACTGAGGGGCCTGCCCACTAATTGCTCAAGCGCAATCCGCATCGGCTCGCGCAGGTGCACCGACACCCCCATCGAGCCAAAGCCCTGCACGTTGGAGTGGCCACGGATCGGCATCGTGCCCGCACCAATCCGGCCCACGTTGCCGGTGAGCATCGCGGTGTTGGCGATGGCCTGAACGTTGTCGGTGCCATTGGCGTGGTGCGTAATCCCCATGGCCCAGGCGAACACCACGGCACGGCAATCGTGCAGGCGAGCGGCGGTGTATTCGAGCTCCTCACGGCTGAGACCACAACAAGAGGTGATGGCCTCCCAACTGGTGGCTTCGATCTGAGCGATCACATCGGACCAACCATCGCTGTGAGCCTTAACAAAATCGAGTTGGATCGCGCCGCACTCGAACAGGGCTTTCTGAAGTCCGAGCAGCACCGCGGTGTCAGAACCGGGAATCGGCTGCAGAAACAGCGAAGCGATCTCACTACCGCCAGCCAGCATCGATCGAATCGGAAAAGCTGGCGAGCCGAACCGCAGCAACCCTGCTTCAAGCACGGGATTGATCACGATCACCGTGCCGCCCCGCTGCCGCAAACGGATCAGCTCATTCATCAAGCGTGGATGGTTGGCCGGCGCGTTGGAGCCCAGCAGCACCACTCCATCGGCATGCCGCAGGCTCTCCAAATTCACCATCGACGTGCCATTCCCAAACACCCGGCGCAGGCCGATAGTGGAGGGGGCATGGCACAGGTCAGAGCAGTCAGCCAGGTTGTTGGAGCCCAGAGCCCTGAGCAGCAGCTGAAGGAGAAAGGCGGCCTCATTGGAGGATCGCCCCGAGCTGTACGACGCCACCCGCTCGGGAGGTGGCGTGCGGAAAGCCTCCGCCACTAAGTCGTGCACCTCTGACCAGCCAATCGGTGCGTAGTGATCCGTGCCTTCTCGCAGGATCAAGGGCCGATCGAGGCGTCCCAGGCGGTCGCATTCGCTGGAGCTGAGCTGCTGCAGCTCAGCCACGGAGAGACCAGCGAAAACAGAAGGATCGACCGCCGGTTGCAGTTCAGCCTGGATCGCCTCAACACTCTTCAGACAGCGCTGCAACGGCTCGCCCAGCTCATCGCGAAAGCCGCCGTTCTGGCCACCAGTGCCCCAGGCGCAACTCAAGCACGCGCTCTTGTGGTTCAAGGTTTGCCACAGCCTTGGGCCGCCCGTAGAGAGGGTGGCGCGGGCCCAGGCATCAATCACCGACCAACCGCCACCGCGGGTGGACGTCTCAGAAGCCGGTGAGGCAGCAGGGTCAGACCGACCAGACTCCTCGCTCGCCATGGCTTTTAGGGCCTTGGGGACCCTCACGGTAGGCAGAACGAACCGAGACGGAAACGCCTAGACGACTGCCTGCAGCCATAGCGTGGACACCATGGCTCCCTCAGTCGATCACCGCGCCGGCCTGCAGCCACTCGATCTGCGCGGCCGCCCACTGGGGGTGCTTCGCCTGTCGCTCACGGCCCGCTGCAATCTGGCCTGCCCCTACTGCCTGCCCGATGACCAAGAGCCGGGCGGGTTGCTGACTCTCGAACAAAGGCGGACGGTGGTGCAGGCGGCGGTGGCGCTCGGGGCCCACAGCCTGCGGCTCACCGGCGGAGAACCACTGCTGCATCCCGAGCTGGAGGCACTGCTTGAAGCCGTGCAACCGCTGCGGGAACAGGGCCTGCGCGACATCGCCCTCACCAGCAACGGCACTCTGCTCAGCGCCAGCCGCGCCCGAGCCCTGCGGCAGGCGGGCCTCGATCGGATCACCCTGAGCCTCGATGGGGCCGATGGTCCAAGCGTGGCCCGCATGGCAGGCCTGGCGGATGCCCGTGCCGGCGAACGAACCCTGGCGGCGGTATTGGCCGCGATCGAGCACGCGCGGAACGCAGGGTTCGATCCAGCGACGGGGGCCCTGAAACTCAATGCCGTGATCCAGCGCGGCCGCAACGACGATCAATTGCTGCCCTTGGCAGAGCTCTGCCGCGAGCAGAGATTGGAACTGCGCTTGATCGAATACATGGATGTGGGCAACCGCAACGGCTGGAGCCCGTCTGATGTGGTGAGCGCCGCGGAAATGCTCGAGAGGATCCACAGGCCATGGCCCCTCGAGCCGCTAGGCCGACCGCTGCATGGAACCGCCAATCGCTGGCGCTACCGCGATGGCTCCGGTCAGCTCGCCGTGGTGGCGTCCGTGAGTGAACCCTTTTGCGGCGATTGCAATCGTCTGCGCATCACCGCCGATGGCCTCGCCTACGCCTGCCTGTTCGCCGCACCCGGAAGTGGCGTGGACCTTCGGCCCTGGCTCCAGCCTGATCGTTCTTTTGAGGAACTCCAAATCGCCCTCGCCGATCTGTGGCAACGGCGCTCCGATCGCTACAGCGAAGAGCGGGGCGGGCCACTGGCTGCTACCGGGGTCCACGCCGAGATGGCCTATTTGGGGGGCTAACGCGAGCCGGCTAGCCCCAGCAACTTCAACGACGCCAGAACCAGCACGCAGGCCAAAGCTCGCCGGATCCAGGCCACGGGCCAGTGACGACTCCCCAGCCGCGAGCCGATCGCACCCGCCAGGAGCACCACCAGCAGCAGGGCCGCCAGCTCAGGCCGCAGCACCGACAAGAGAACGGCGGGCTTAGCGGCCCAAAGACCGCAAAGTCCGGCGAGGGAGTTGAACAGGATGAACAGCACCGAGACGGCCGCAGCCTGGCGGGTGCTGCACCAGCGACAGAGCAGCAGAAGTGGTGTCAAGAACACACCTCCGCCGGTTCCGGTGAGCCCTGCCAGCAGACCCAGAGCAGCACCGGCCGTGAGCAAAACACCCGGCTTGGTCTCACGCAGCTGAGGCGGATCCTCGAGGCTCCGCCCAAGGCGCCATGCGGAGAGCAACAACACAACCCCCACCACGCGCCGGAACCAAGATGCCGGCAGATTCAGCCAGCCCCCCAGAAAGGCGGCGGGAATCGCCAGCACGTACACCGGTCAGATGCGGCGCCAGGGGAGATGACCCGCCCGCAGGAAATTCCAGCAACCCACACTGGCGACCACCGTGTTGAGGATCAGGGCCAACGGCTTGATCTGCTCCGCTGGTAGCCCGGCCAGAGCCAACCCAGCGATGTAACCCGATGCACCGGCATGGCCGACCGTGGCGTAGAGGAAGGCCACCAACGCCAGAGCGGCGACCAGGATCACAACCAGTGCTGGGGATAGGGAGACGCGCCTGGCACCCAGCGGCTGAAGGCCCAAGCCAACAGCACCAGCAGCAGCGAACCGCTCAACACGGGAAAGAGCAGAAAGCCCCAGGCCACCTTCAGATACACCGCCAGAAAGGCCATGCCACCGGCGGGGGGATGCAGGCAACGCAACTGCTGGCCCAACAGGATCGTGAGGCCCACGGCCAGGGCCAGAACCAGCGGCCCCTGGCCCGCGCTGCTCACCAAAGCCACACCCACCAAACCACCGAGCAGATTGCCGAGCACGATGTTGCGCGGCTGGGCCAGGGGGCTGGCGGGGTAGCCAAACAGCAGCACGCACGACGCACCCAACGGCGCCACGATCAACACCTGGCCGCTCCACAGGGAGAGCAGGCCCAGCAAAAACACCGCACAGAGCGCCGCCAGGGAGGTGACGCCGATCTGGTTGAGGTGAAAGCGGGGCTGATAGCGCCGGCCACGGCGACGTTCCCGCCGGGCTGCCACATGCAGACGACGCAACCGGCTCACCCGGCCGGCTCCGTGAGACGGGGCAGCAGCTGCACCAGGTTGCAGGGACGCGTGGCTTCGTTGAGCTGAGCAGAGATCAGCCGATCCCAGGCGGTTTCCACCGCATCCAGCGATCCGGGCAGCACAAAAATCACCGTGCCATTGGCTACGCCAGCCAAGCAGCGGCTCTGCAGGGTGCTGGTGCCGATTGATTCAAATGAGAGCACCCGGAACAGCTCCCCAAACCCCTCGATCGTTTTGTCCAGCAACGGCGCCACCGCTTCCGGTGTGCCATCGCGCCCGGTGAGCCCAGTGCCTCCACTGCTGATCACCACCTGCACCTCCGGATCAGCGATCCAGCGACTCAGCTCCGCCCGAATCTGATAACGGTGATCAGGCACGATGCGGCGCTCCACCAACCTGTGCCCAGCACCCTCGAGTCGCTGCTGAAGGGCATCCCCGGAGCGATCGTCCGCCAGGGTGCGGGTGTCGGAAACGGTGAGCAGGGCAATGGCGAGGCTCAAACCAATCCGATCAAGCTGCGCGCCATGGTCGCAAGCCGAGCGGATCCATGGTGGTTAGCGTTGAGGCCATGCAGCAGATTGCTCAAGCAGGCATCAAGGTTCGGCTGTTCGCAGGGTTGCGCGAGCAAGCGGGCTGGGCTGAACACCACTGGCCGGTAGACCCCGGTGGCGAGGCCGAGCTCACCCCCCGTCAGCTCTGGTGGAACCTTCAGCTGCCCGGCGCTTTCGATCAACGCATACGCGTCGCCATCAACCATCAGTTCGCCGACGCCGACACCCCTCTGCAGCCGGGCGATGAGCTTGCTTTTCTGCCCCCGATCAGCGGAGGCTGACGCTGAAGCGATGCAGCTGAGGATCGCTCTCCACAGCACCGCCTTCGAACCGCTCGATCTGCTGAGGCGATGGCAGGAGGAGCACACGCCTCAAGGGCACTCCGCAAGCGCGGCGGAAGCCCACTTCATTGGCAGGGTGCGCGGCGTCGCCGCCGATGGCGGCGATCTGGAGGCCCTTGAACTTGAGCACTACCCCGGCATGACCGAGCAGCAGCTGGAACAACTCGCCCAGGCGTGCTGCATCCGCCACAACGTGACCAGCTGCCTTGTGCTGCACCGCATCGGCCGTGTGCTCCCGGGCGAAGCGATCGTGCTGGTGGCCATCGGCGCCGACCGCCGCGGACCCGCCCAGCGCTGCTGCCAGGAGCTGCTGGAGGCCCTCAAGCACGACGCTCCGTTCTGGAAGCGCGAGTGGCGGACCGATGGCAGCAGCACCTGGCTGAGCGGCAACACGCCGCTTTGATCTCAAAACACCGGCAAGCGCAACAGCTGCGCCCTCAGCTCGGTGCCAGCGTCGAGGCTGCCCAGCTCCGCCGGAATCTCGAGAAGTAGATCAGCACCCTGCAGGGAGCCGATACGCGAGGAGGCCTGTGAGCCTTCGATCCGCGCCCAGAGCCCGCCATCGGCCGCCACCGCCAGCCGCGCCCGCGCCAGTTCCGGCCGGCCGGCACCACGGCGCAGGGGTGCCTCGAGGCGCACCTTGAGCCGGGGCAACAACTGCAGCTCAGCACCCTCCAGCCGCTGCAGGGCCGGCCACAGCAGTTGCAACGCCGTGATCGCCGCCGCCACCGGATTACCCGGCAGCCCAAAGAACGGCACCCCTGCCACCTGCCCCCAGGCGAAGGGGCGGCCGGGTTTGAGAAATAACTTCCAAAAGCGCACCGCGCCCAGCTCCTCTACCAGCGGGCGAATCCAGTCGCTGTCGCCGGCCGACACGCCGCCTGTGCTCACCACCACATCGCAACCCTGCGCCAACTCCCGCAAGGCGGCACGCAACGGCTCCGGTTGATCGACAACCACACGGCAGTCGGCAACGTCATATCCCAGCCGCTGCAGCAAGGCCATGAGCAACGCGGAATTGCTCTCCCAGATCTGGCCGGGGCCGCGCTCCACGCCGGGCGGCAGCAATTCATCCCCACTGATCAACAGACCCAGGCGCGGCCGGCGCGTGACCACCAGCTCTTGCACGCCGCAGCTGGCGAGGCGACCCAGATCCGCCACCCCCAGCCGCTGGCCCACCGGCACCAACTCCTGATCGGGAGAGGCCTCCTCCGTGGGTTGGCGAATCCAGGCGTTGGGCCCGCAGGCTTTCACCAGGGTGAGCTGCTCACCCTCGGGCGCCACCAGCTCCTGGGGCAGCACCCGCTCACTCCCCTCAGGCACCACCGCGCCGGTGAGAATGCGCACTGCTTCACCGGCAGCTAGCACCGCGCCATAGGGCGCACCGGCGGCCGAGAGCCCGACCAACCTCCATTGCTGGCCTGGCTCGGGCTGGTCCGCACCGGCAATGGCGTAGCCATCCATGATCGAAGCGCGAAACCCAGGCACCGCTGCGGCAGCGCGCACCGGGGTAGCCGTGGTGCGGCCGAGGGCCTGGGTGAGTGGCAGGGTTTCCGTGAGCCCCAGCGGCTGCAGCGCCTCCAGGATCTGGGCACGGGCCTGCTCGAGCGCCAGGCCTTCGCGGCCGTAGGGCTCAGTCATCGCGCTGCCACTCGCCATGACGGCCGCCGCTTTTGCTGAGCAGGCGCACACTGCTGATCGTCATCGCCGGGTCGGCGGATTTGAGCATGTCGTAGAGGGTGAGCAAACCCACCTGCACAGCGGTGAGCGCCTCCATCTCCACCCCGGTGCTGCCGGTGGTGCGGGCGCTGGCCTCCAAGCGCAGCCCGGAGCCATCCCTGCAGGCCTCAATCACCACCTCGACACCACTAAGGGCGATCGGATGGCAGAGCGGAATTAATTCCCACGTGCGCTTGGCGGCCTGAATCGCCGCCACCCGCGCCACCGCTAAGACGTCGCCCTTGGGGGCACGGCCCTCAAGCACCAACGCCAACACCTCGGGGCGCATCACGATCGCCCCTTCCGCCCGCGCTTCGCGGCGGGTGGCTGGTCGCTCGCCCACCTCCACCATGTGCACCTCGCCGGCGGCATTGAGATGGGTGAGCGAGGGCAACTCCGAGCTCATGGCCGAACAGCAACATGGCAGCCCCCATCCTGACGACAGCGCCTTGGAAACGGAAATAATTCCGTCTCTACAGGCCTGGCCAGGGCAGCACCCCTAGGTTTCTGACCTGATCGCTGGTGATGGCAATGCTCGTGAAAAGCGGCACCGGCTCCTTCTCCCTGGTGGGTGGGATGGTGATGAGCGCCCCTCAACCACAGCAGCAGCATGGGCAACCTCCGTCCAAACCCCTGCTGGGTCTTCTCCATCAATTGATGCGTCGCCTTCAGTAGGCACACGCTGGTGCACCGCGTGGGATGGTGAAGCCAACGCCGGTCCCATCCCCATGCGCTGGAGCCGCCCCTCCACCTCCCTCTGCGCCTTCATCACCCTGCTGAATGACCGGCTGGGAGAGAGCATCGTGTTTCCGTTGCTGCCCTTTCTGCTGGCGAGCTTCACCAGCAATGGGCGCACCCTGGGCCTGCTGGCCGGCAGTTACGCCATCGCCCAGTTCGCCTTCACCCCACTGATCGGCGCCCTCAGCGATCGGCATGGCCGCAAACCCGTGATCGCCGTCTGCGTGGCGGGTTCAGTCCTGGGGCTCGGCCTGTTTGCGATCACCCTTAGCATCAACTGGGAGGCCATCCCATGGGCCGCCGGCAGCCTGATCCCCCTGGCCCTGCTCTTCGCCGGCCGGCTGATCGACGGGGTGAGCGGCGGCACAGCCGCCACGGCCGGTGCTGTGTTGGCCGACATCTCGACGCCTGAAAACCGGGCCAAGGCCTTCGGCCTGATCGGAGTGGCCTTCGGTCTTGGATTCATCCTCGGGCCTGCCTTCGGAGGACTGCTGGCCACCTTCAACGTGACCCTGCCGGTGTGGATCGCCACGGGGTTCGCCTTGATGAACCTGGTTCTGGTGCTTGCCCTGCTGCCGGAAACCCATCCACCCGAGGCCCGCAGCGCCATGCCACGCAAGCGCGACCTCAACCCCTTCACCGCGCTGCGGAAGGTGTTCACCAACCCTCAGGTGCGCCGCCTCTGCGCCGCCTTTTTCCTGTTCTTTCTGGCGTTCAACGGTTTCACAGCCGTCCTGGTTCTGTATTTCAAACAAGCCTTCAACTGGGGACCGGGCCTGGCGACCACGGCGTTCCTGGTGGTGGGCATCGTCGCCACGGTGGTGCAGGGAGGGCTGATTGGGCCTCTGGTCAAGCAATTCGGGGAGTGGCGTCTGACCCTGGCGGGACTGGGCTTTGTGATCGCCGGCTGCCTGTTGATTCCCTTGGCCAACAGCGACAACGCCAAAGCCGTGGTGTTTTCGGCCGTGGCGGTGCTGGCCCTGGGCACCGGTCTGGTCACGCCCTGCCTGCGGGCCCTGGTGTCACGCCGCCTCGATGACAGCGGCCAAGGTGCCGCCTTGGGAAGCCTGCAGGGCCTGCAAAGCCTGGGGAGCTTTATTGGTCCGCCCCTGGCTGGTGTGGCCTATGACTTGATCGGGCAGCGCAGCCCGTTCTGGCTTGGCATCACCGTGCTGGTCGGGGTGGCAAGCCTGGTGGCCGGAGGTCTTCCTCGCAACGCTGAAAAAGCCTTCTGATTGCTACGTTGTTGACCAGAAGGCTGCGGCCCATGCATGGCTGATCCAGTGGTTGCGCCGGAGCTCTACATCAACCGGGAGCTGAGCTGGATCGCCTTCAACCAGAGGGTGCTTGCCCAGGCCCTCAGTGAACACACCCCACTGCTGGAGCAGGCAAAGTTCAGCGCGATCTTCAGCAACAACCTCGACGAATTTTTCATGGTGCGGGTGGCTTCGCTGAAGTCACAAGTGGAAGCAGGCGTTCAGAAACTCAGCGACGACGGACTCACCCCCAGCCAACAACTCGCCCTCGTGCGGGAGGGCCTCGCCCCGCTGTTGGAGCAGCAGCAGGCGCACTACCGGCATTACCTCAAACACCAATTGGCGGAACAGGGCGTCCACCTGATCGACTACCGCAACCTCAACCCCAAACAGAGGGACTGGGTTAACGACTACTTCAGGCGCGCCATCTTTCCGGTGCTGACCCCCCTGGCGGTGGACCCGGCGCACCCTTTCCCCTTCATCAGCAACCTCAGTCTCAACATCGCGGCCCTGATCCGCGACCCCGAAAGCGGGCAACAACAGTTCGCGCGGGTGAAGGTGCCCCAGAAGAACCTTCCGCGGTTTGTGGAACTGCCGGTGGAACTGTGCGACGTGGAGCCGAAGCCGGTGTTCTCGGCGGTGCCCCTGGAGCAGGTGGTGGCCTTCAACCTGCAACTGCTCTTTCCCGGCATGGAGGTAGAGGGGCACTACTTCTTCCGGGTGACCCGCGATGCAGACCTGGAACTGCGCGATCTCGAAGCCGACGATCTGATGGAGGCCCTGCAGCAGGGACTGCGCAAACGCCGGATGGGCGGCGAGGTGGTGCGCCTGGAAGTCGCCGACGAAATGCCCGACTCCGTGGTGGAACTACTGCTGGAGGGCACCGGCGTTGAACCGGAAGACCTCTATCGCATCGGCGGGCCGCTGGGCCTCGATGACCTGATGAGCCTCCTGGCGGTGCCACTACCCAAGCTCAAGGACATCCCCCACCGGGGCCGGACCCCCGACAGCCTCGCGCGGGCTCAGAAAAGCCTCCTGGAAGACGGATCCATCAAGGCCGAGGAATTCGAAAGCATTTTTTCGGTGCTGCGGCGGGGAGACGTTCTCCTGCACCACCCGTTTGATCTGTTCTCCACGTCCGTAGAGGAGTTCATCAACCAAGCCGCCGATGACGCCTCGGTGCTCGCCATCAAGATGACCCTCTACCGGGTCTCCAAGGACTCACCGATCATCGCCGCCCTGATCCGGGCCGCCGAGAACGGCAAGCAGGTGATGGTGCTCGTGGAGCTCAAGGCCCGATTCGACGAGGACAACAACATCCAGTGGGCACGGCAACTCGAGCGCTCCGGTGTGCATGTGGTCTACGGCGTGATCGGCCTGAAGACCCACACCAAGATCACCCTGGTGGTGCGCAAGGAAAAAGAGCGGCTGCGCAGCTACTGCCACATCGCCACCGGCAACTACAACTCACGCACGGCGCAGCTCTACACCGATCTGGGTCTGCTCTCCGCCAGGCCCGAATTGGGGCAGGATCTGGCAGAGCTGTTCAACTACCTCACCGGCTTCTCGAAGCAGCAGGAATTCCGGAAGCTGCTCGTCGCGCCTGTGACGCTGCGGCGGCGGATGATGGAACTGATCCGCCGCGAGATCGAGCACGCCAAGGCAGGGCGACCGGCGGCGATCAAAGCGAAGATGAATGCCCTGGTCGACCCTCGCTTCATCGCGGTGCTTTATGAGGCCTCCCAGGCAGGCGTGCAGATTGATCTGGTGATTCGTGGCATGTGCAGCCTTCGCCCAGGCCTCGAAGGGGTGAGCGACAACATCCGTGTCTCGAGCGTGATCGGTCGCTTTCTGGAACACTCACGGCTCTTCTGGTTCGCCAATGGAGGTCACGACGAGGTCTATCTCGGAAGCGCTGACTGGATGGGACGGAATCTGGATCGCCGGGTGGAAGCCGTTGTTCCCGTGGAGGATCCGGAGCTGCATCAACGCATGGTGCGGCTGATCAACACCTACCTCGCTGACAACTGCACCGCCTGGGACATGCACAGCGATGGGAGCTTCACACGGCGTGTTCCAGACGACGACAACTTTGCGGTGCAAGCCGAATTGATGGAGCGCTGGAGAAAAGGCCTAAGCCCAGCTGACACAAGGGAGTAGCGCTCGCTACGAACAGGAAGAAAACCTGACGGAATTAATGCAGCAAGTCTTCCAATTCGCTGCAATCTCGACCGCCCATAAGTGCTAAATTCCGGCCAACTCAAGCTGCTTTCCGGTTCATGAGTTCTCCTCTGCAATCACCCAGAGGCAAGTCACACCGTAAAGCAACCACCGAAGCCCTCGCAAACGGTGCCATGCCTGCAACCAACTCCGCTGCTTCCGGGCCTTCAAGCAACAGATCGTCGACCCGAACCTCGGCGTCCCGTCAGGGAGGTCGCCTCAGTGCTGATTCGATCGGCTGGTACCTGAGCAATATCGGCCGCGTACCTCTACTCACACCCGCTGAGGAGATTGAACTGGCCCACCATGTGCAGGCGATGAAGCGCCTGCAGGAACTGCCTGCTGCAGATCTGACCGCACGCCAGAAGCATCAGATCCGCATGGGCACTCGGGCCCGCGACCGCATGATGGCCGCCAACCTTCGTCTCGTGGTCAGCGTGGCGAAGAAGTATCAGAACCAGGGCCTCGAGCTTCTCGACCTCGTTCAGGAAGGGGCGATCGGCCTCGAGCGCGCCGTCGATAAATTTGACCCCGCCATGGGTTACAAGTTCTCCACCTATGCCTACTGGTGGATTCGCCAGGGCATGACCCGGGCCATCGACAACAGCGCACGCACCATTCGCCTGCCCATTCATGTGAGTGAAAAGCTCTCGAAGATGCGGCGCGTCACCCGCGAGCTTTCCCATCGCTTCGGTCGTCAACCAAACCGCCTGGAGTTAGCTCACGCCCTCGGCATGACCCCGGATGAGTTGGAGGAGCTGATCTCTCAAAGTGCACCCTGCGCTTCCCTCGATGCCCACGCCCGTGGCGACGACGACAGGAGCACCCTGGGTGAACTGATTGCCGACCCGAACAGCAATGAGTCCATGGATTCCATGGACCGCAACCTGCAGAAAGAACATCTCGGCACCTGGCTCTCTCAGCTGAATGAGAGGGAGCGCAAGATCATTGAGCTGCGCTTCGGCCTGGCCGGCCAGGAGCCGCTGACCCTGGCTGAAATCGGCCGTCAGATCAATGTGTCGCGCGAGCGGGTGCGGCAACTGGAGTCCAAAGCGATCCTCAAGCTGCGCCTGATGACCAACTACCAGCAGGCCGCCTGATTCCAGAGCTGTTGCCGTTGCTCTCAGCCCAACAGCTCCTCGGCATCGCCGTTGTCATCGCCTGGCTCGCCATTGTGGTGAGCACGGCTCTGGTGGTTCGCCGTCGCTGGAGCGGCCAACGCGAGTGGAGCCGCAAGGTGGTGCACATCGGCACCGGCCCGGTGGTTCTCTTGGCCTGGGGTTTTGGCATCGGGCGGGCATGGGCCATCGCGGCAGCAGCACTGGTCACCGTGGCGACAGCCCTGAACCACCGCTTCCGTCTCCTCCCTGCCGTAGAGGATGTGGGCCGGCACAGCTACGGAACGATCGCCTACGGCGCCTCAATCACGATCCTGCTGGCCTTGTTCTGGCCGCTTCAACCCCTCAGCGTTGCTGCCGGCGTGATGGTCATGGCCATCGGCGATGGCCTCGCAGGGCTGGTGGGCCCGCAGCTGAACTCACCACGCTGGAGTCTGCTGGGGCAGAACAAGTCGGTGGCCGGCACCACCTGCATGGCAGCCGCCAGCTTCCTCACCCTGATCGGCCTGCGCGCGTTGGCCCTCACCCATCAGCAGGCGGCACCAGCCAGCGCCGTCTTGCTGCTCATCGCCCTCGTGGCCACAGCCCTGGAGCAGTGCAGCTGGTTTGGCCTCGACAATCTCACGGTTCCTTTAGCCAGCAGCCTGCTCTGGCACAGCTGGAGCAGCGTTTAAGCCAGAAGCATCGCTTCGCAGCGCCTCTCCCAATCCTGTTGCGTGCCGAGGCCTGTGACCAGCCGGCAATCCCCTGGCTCCTGCCGCAGGCGCTGTTGCCATTGATCAATCGCTTCAGCGCGCTCCATCCAAACCTGCATCACGGTGCGCTCGGTGAGATCCGGATCCCAATGCCGCCGGCTAGCGGTCTCCAGGGCCCAACTCAGCACTGCATCAAGCCGAAACGGCCGAAACCCTGCGAAGGCCGGTCCGATGCCATCAGCGGCACCTTGCTCCAGATAAAACAACTGAAGGGGCTCGGTGACACCACAAAACTGCAGCAGATAGGCCATTAATCGACCTCCTTGCAAGCTCTAGAGACAACCTATTCAGAGCCTCGCGCAGGTCTGCTCAGGGCAAACAATTTGCAATGGAGGCATGAATTAGCACTCTTGATCTTCGAGTGCTAATTCATGCGATCAACCTCTTAAACCGCCACCGGCGCAGGGATCTTGGCCTGCGCGGCTGACACCGCATCGGCCAACTGGGCCAGCACCTCTCGTGTGGTGGCCAGATCAATGCAGGCATCCGTCACGCTCTGTCCGTAGGTGAGCTGAGCGCGATCCGCGCTGATCTTTTGGTTGCCAGCCACCAGATGGCTTTCGATCATCACGCCCATCACATGGCGTGAACCCGAGCGCAGCTGATCCGCCACCGCGGCCGCCACCTCGCCCTGACGGCGGTAGTCCTTGTTGGAGTTGCCATGGCTGCAATCCACCATCACCCGCGCCGGCAGGCCGTCTTTCTCCAGGGCCGCCGCCGCCGCCTCGATTGCTTCGGCGTGGAAGTTGGTGCCCTGCTTACCGCCTCGCAACACCAGGTGTCCATCGGGGTTACCCGTGGTGGTCACGATGGCGGCCTGGCCGTCTTGGTTGATGCCGAGGAAATGGTGGGGGCGAGCCGCGGCTTCCATCGCGTTGATGGCCGTGATCGCACTGCCATCGGTGCCGTTCTTGAAGCCGATCGGCATCGAGAGGCCAGAAGCCATCTCGCGGTGGGTCTGGCTTTCGGTGGTGCGGGCTCCGATGGCGGTCCAGGTGATCAGATCCGCGATGTATTGCGGCACCACCGGATCCAACAGCTCGGTCGCGGCCGGCAGGCCCATCTCCGCCAGGTGCAGCAGCAGACCGCGGGCCACCTTCAGACCGGTGTTGATGTCGTAGCTGCCGTCAAGGTGGGGGTCATTGATCAGGCCCTTCCAGCCCACGGTGGTGCGGGGCTTCTCGAAATACACCCGCATCACGACTTCCAACTGATCCCTGTAGCGCCGGTGCTCCTCTGCAATCGCCGCGGCGTATTCCTTGGCGGCCTCCACGTCATGCACCGAACAGGGGCCCACGATCACCAGCAGGCGCGAATCGTCGCCCCGAAGAATCGCTTTGACGCGTTCGCGGGATTCCCGCACGGTGGCTCCGGCCACCTCAGAGAGGGGCAGCTCTCGATGCAGGAGGGTGGGCGCCACGAGCGGCCGGGTTTCCACCACATGGAGATCGGAGGTGGGAATCATGCCGGCAGCCGCACACGGGCAAGGGAATAAGGAAGCCTAAAAGCCCGATTGCAGCGGTTGCCACCGGAAGCGGGCAGGGCGGCAAAGAACAATGGGTGTCACGTCACAGTTCGTCAGGTCCGCCGGACCC
>VGPT01000010.1 GCA_016882485.1 Cyanobacteria bacterium M_surface_10_m1_298 | reverse complement strand
GAACACAAAGACTCTGATTTGGCTGCAACGCTCTTCAGAGCATGGTCTTGGACTCTTTGAGCCCAGGCCCTGCTGTTCAAAAAGCCGGTGACTGGATTTGAACCTGCGACCTACTGATTACGAATCAGTTGCTCTACCACTGAGCTACACCGGCAGCCCAATGAAATTAGCATTCAGGGCTCAACCCACAGCACGGCTGCCATGGCTCCGGATTCACCCTCCAACTTGGATCCAGAGCTGCGGGCCCGGTTGCTGCAGGAGGCCAAAACGCCTTGGCGCGGCCTGCGCCGTGGACTCTGGCTGGCCTTCACCGCCTCAGCGGCGGTGGGTCTCGCCACGATGGCGATGCGCTCAGCCAGCGGCGATGTTGTCCCCGCCAGTGATCTGTTGATCCAGGTCGGTGCTCTCAGCCTCTTCGGCGTGCTGCTCTGGAAGGATCGCAACGTCGCTGTCGACAACGACCGCTGAGGCAATCTCGTTTGTGTCGTCCGTGTCCGGCTCCTCGTCACGGGCTGGCGGCCCGCTTTCTTGTTCTGCTTCTGGGGTGGTGTCTGTCGAGGCTGTCTCGGTGCCCCCGCTTTCAGAGCTGGCAGGAGCTGGCTTCGCTTCTGGTTCGGGCTCTTGTCCCCGCTTCGGCGCGGGCTCGGGCTCGGGCTGAGGCTCAGGTTCAGCTTGCGGCTGAGGCTCTGTTAGGGGCTCAGGACTGCGCTGCTCGAGGTCGAGGGGGGCCAGGAGCAGCAGCGGTAGCCCCAGGTTGAGGCGCTGCTCGGCTGCTTGCTCTTGGCTCAGCGGCAAGGTCTGCTCCACCAACTCCGCGGGGCGGGTCTGCATCCAGATCGCCTGCATCAGCTGGGCCCACTGCCATTGCATCAGGGCCAAGATGGGCACGGCCAGCAGGAGCACCACCAAGCGGGGGCTGCTGGCAACGGGGGACCAACTCCAGGCCAGTCCGGCATGGGCATCACTCCACCAGCTCAGGGGAAGCAACAGGGCTGCTCCCGCCGCATTGAGCACTCTTAGAGGCAGGGCCAGCTGCAGCGCGCTCAGGCGCAATTGCTCGGGGCGTCGCGCCCGCAGGGGGATCTGCACCAGCAGCAACGACCAGAGATCCGGAGGAAGTCTCCAGAACAGAACGGCCGGACCCAAGCCGCCGAGAGCCCAGGTGAGCAGGCGCTCAAAGCCGGGGAAGGGGCCAGGATCGGCCCCCGCGAGCACCACAAACAGCAGCAGCGCTTCCAGCGGCAAGGCCGCGAGTCCCAGTAGCTGGAGCCACAGGAGGGGTTCGCGTCTTGCCGGATTCACGGTCAGCTGCTGAGGGTGCGTCTCTGTGTGACCAGTTTGAAGGCTTCCACGCGATCACCTTCCTGCCAGTTGGCAAATCGATCAGTGCCGATGCCGCACTCAAAGCCGGTGGCCACTTCCTTCTGGTCGTCCTTGCCGCGGCGCAGGGAGTCAAGGTCGCCCTCGAACACCTTCTCCTTGCCGCGCCAGACGCGCACCTTGCAGTTGCGCTGGAGCTTGCCATTGGTGACATAGCAGCCCGCCACGGCGCTCTTGCCGATGGTGAACACCGCCCGCACCTCGGCTTCGCCGAGGCTCTCTTCCACCAGCTCGGGTTCCAGCAGGCCTTCCATGGCCAGCTGAATGTCCTCGAGCAGTTTGTAGATCACGTCGTAATCGCGCACATCCACGCCTGTGGCATCGGCGGCGCGTTTGGCGCCCGGTGCCATCGAGGTGTTGAAGCCCACGATCACAGCGCCGGAGGCGGCGGCCAGATCCACGTCGGTTTCGGTGACTTCGCCCGGTGCCGAGAGCAGCACGCGCACCTGCACCTCTTCCCGGGGCAGCTGTTCGAGGGAGCCGAGGATGGCCTCCACTGAACCCTGCACGTCGGCCTTGAGGATCAGGTTGAGCTCCTTGAGCTCGCCTTCGCTGGCCTGACCCGACATCGAGGCCAGCGACACCCGGCGCGACGCCATCTGCTGTGCCAGACGGGTGGCGCGGGCTTCGGTGGCACGATCACCAACCACGGCCCGGGCCGCTTTCTCGTCGGGGTAGACCTCGAACTCGTCGCCGGCGGTGGGCACTTCGCTGAAGCCCAGGGCTTCCACGGCATAGGAGGGGCCGGCTTCCTTCACGCGCTTGCCGTTGTCGTCGACCATGGCGCGCACCTTGCCCAGGATCGGGCCCGCCGCCAGCACATCGCCGGTGCGCAGGGTGCCGTTCTGGATGAGCAGGGTGGCCACAGGGCCCTTGGCCTTGTCGAGGTGCGCCTCGATCACGGTGCCTTTGGCCATGCGGTCGGGGTTGGCCTGCAGGTCTTCCACTTCGGTGACCAGCAGGATCATCTCGAGCAGCTTGTCGATGTTCTCGCCCTTGATGGCGCTCACCGGCACCATCACGGTGTTGCCACCCCAGTCTTCCGCCACGAGCTCGTGGGAAGAGAGTTCCTGCTTCACCCGATCCGGTGAGGCCCCTTCCTTGTCGATCTTGTTGATCGCCACCACGATCGGCACCTTGGCGGCTCGGGCGTGGCTGATGGCCTCCAGGGTTTGGGGGCGCACGCCGTCATCGGCGGCCACCACCAGCACGGCGACGTCGGTCACCTTGGTGCCGCGGGCACGCATGGCGGTGAACGCCTCGTGGCCCGGGGTGTCGAGGAAGGTGATCTTGCGCTGCTCTCCGGCGTGGGGCACTTCCACCTGGTAAGCACCGATGTGCTGGGTGATGCCCCCGGCCTCGCCGGCGGTGACGCGGGTTTTGCGGATCGAGTCGAGCAGGCTCGTTTTGCCGTGGTCCACGTGGCCCATCACGGTCACCACGGGCGGGCGGCGGATCAGGTGAGCGAGGTCGCTCTCCTCGATCATCTCCACCGTCTTGGCGGCAGCGGCCTCCACGTCGTCTTCCAGCACAGGAACACCGAATTCCTGTGACACGGTCTCGATCGCCGACAGGTCGAGGGTCTGGGTGACCGTGGCGATGATCCCCTTGAAGAAGAGGCTCTTGATGATTTCGGAGCTCTCGACGCCGAGTTTGTCGGCCAATTCCTGCACGGTGAGGTTGCCCTCGGGAACCACCAGCATTTCGGGACGCTGTTGCTTGGCTTCCCGGGCAGCCCGCAGTTCCATCGCGCGGCGGCGCTGGCGTTGGCGGGTGGTTTCCTTCTTGCGCTTGCGGGCAACAACGGTGGGCTTGGGCTGAGCCGAAGCGGCACTGCGGGGTTTGGCGGGTCGGGCCAGGGAGGCCTGAAGCACCACTGCTTCCTGTTCACCGGCGAAGCCACCGGTTTCAGCCGTCAGGGCGTCGTCGTTCTCGCCAATGATGTGCACCTTCTGGCGCTGCTTCTGCGGCGAGCGGCTGCGCAGCGCATCGAGACGGGCGCTGTCATCCCAGTCGGGACGACGGGGGCGGGCCCCACCAGGAGGCTGGGGGGCACGGAAGTTGGGGCGCCGGGGTGCCGACGGCGGTGTGGCGGAGGGCCTTGCGGCATCACTGCCACCGTCTTCTCCGGGGGCTGTGGCTCCCGGTGCTCCTCCGGGACGACGGGGCGGCGGGGCGCTGGGGCGGGCTCCCGGCTTCTGGAGCTGCATCAGCTCGCCAGGGGCCACGGGCTTGCGCATGCCAGGCATGCCCGGCCGGGTGGGGGGTGCCGGACGGTTGCCACCGTTGGTGGGGCCACCGGCATCGCGGCGAATCGGTTTGCCCACCAGTTCCACCTGGGGGCGCGTGGGTTTGGCGGGCTTGCCGGCCTGTCCCACGCGAGTGGGAGCTGGTGCTCCGGGGCGGCTGGGCATCCCAGGCCGCTGGCTCAACGGCGGGCGGCCGGCCGGGGAGGCGGGACGGTTGCCGGCGCCTGGCTGGCCTTGGCCCCCTTGGGGCCGTGACACCAGTTGCGGGCGCCCAGTACCGCTGCTGGGGCGGGTTGGCGCGGGTGAGCCAGGGCGCTGCGGAGCGGCGGACGGCCTGGAGACCGGTGGGGCCGGGCGGGGTGTGGGGGCCTGGGCACTCGGTGCTGGAGGCTTGCGCACGGGGGGGGCACCGGCGCCAGCGGGAGCTTTGGCGACGATGGTGGGTGCTGCGGGGCGTCCGGGAGCCGGGGCTGAGGGCTTGCTGGGGGCGGCTGCAGCGGGCTTGGCGCTAGGTCGCGGTGGCGGGGCTACCGGGCGGCTGGGGGGGGCGCCAGCGCTGGGCTTGACGGGTGCCGGCGCGGCAGCAGCAGGGCGAGCCGGAGGCGCGCTCGGGCTGGTCGGGCGGGCGGGGGCGGCGGGCTTCGCCGGTGCGGCTGAAACGGGAGCGGGCTTGGCAGCAGCAGGCTTGGCGGGAGCGGGAGCAGGGGCGGCCGCCGGTTTGGCAGGAGCTGCGGGGGCTTTCTGAACCGACAGGATCGCCTTGGGGGCAGCGGGTGCGGCGGCGGCCTTCGCGCCATTGCCACCACCCTTGATCAAGCTGCGGATCTGGGCTGCCTCATCGTCACTGATGGAGCTGCTGTGGCTCTTGGCAGCGATCGAGAGCTTCTCGGCGGCATCGAGCACGTCCTTGTTCTCAAGGCCCAGGTCCTTGGACAGCTCGTAAATCCTGACTTTGCCGCTGCTGGTCATTCAGTGCTCCAAATGGTCGGGGCAACATGTGCCGCCGGGCCTTCACCCACAGTGAGGCCACGTTTCATCTTGCCTCAGCGCCTGCAGAAGAGGTGGGGTGCAGACGCTGCTCCAAGGCCGCGTAGATGGAATCTGCAACTTGGCAACGCAGTGCCTTCTGCAGACGTTTGCGGCGCTTGGCCTCTTCGAGACAGCGTTGGGACGGGCAGAGATAGGCCGATCGGCCCATGCCCTGATCCAACGCCATCCCGCCCTCCGCCAGGCGGATGACC
Organism: Cyanobacteria bacterium M_surface_10_m1_298; assembly: GCA_016882485.1. GTDB lineage: Bacteria > Cyanobacteriota > Cyanobacteriia > PCC-6307 > Cyanobiaceae > Vulcanococcus. The sequence goes on along the minus strand of VGPT01000010.1, from coordinate 35,396 downwards.
CGCCAGAGCTGCTGACGATCCAGCAGCTCCCGGCAAGTCACGCATCGCCTGAGGACGGCCTTGCTGCTCACCGGGCCTCGTCCTCATCGCTGGGTTGTGGGTCGTAATCGACCTGTTCGCCGTACTCCTCTTCGTCTTCCGGCAGGGGATAGAGCTCGCGCAAACGAGCATCTTCCTCGGCCCGCAAGGCATGTTCCGCTTCGAGGCGCGCCTCGGCTTCGGCCTGCAGGGCCTCCTCCTCCTGGCGCTGGGCGATCAGTTCGGCCACCTTCTCGTCTTCGGAGGCCTGGTCGTATTCGCTGCTGTTCTTGATGTCGATCTTCCAACCGGTCAAGCGAGCCGCCAGGCGCACGTTTTGGCCCTCGCGGCCGATGGCCAGGCTCAGCTGATCGGGCGGCACCAGCACATGGGCATGCTGGCCTTCAGGGTCCACCAGGCGCACTGCTTCCACACGGGCTGGGCTGAGGGAGTTGGCGATGTATTGGCCCGGGTCATTGGACCAGCGGATCACATCGATCTTCTCGCCGCGCAGCTCATTGACCACCTGCTGAATGCGGGAGCCACGGGCGCCAATGCAGGCGCCGACGGGATCCACTTCCCGCTCCACGCTGTCCACAGCGACCTTCGTGCGCGGACCCACCGAGCGAGAGGGGGGATTGGCCTCGCGGGCCACGGCGACGATCCGCACCGAGCCTTCCTGAATCTCAGGGACCTCGTTTTCAAACAGATAAACCACCAGGCCCGCGTTGGAGCGGCTGACAAACAGCTGAGGCCCGCGCCGGGGGATTTCGCTCACCTCCTTGAGGAAGACCTTGAAGGTGGCGTTGGCCCGGTAGTTGTCGTTGGGGAGTTGGTCGCGGCGGGGCAGCTCCGCCTCCACCTCCGGACGGCCGAGGCCGCTGCTCACGGCCATGATCACGCTCTGGCGTTCAAAACGGATCACCCGCGCCGTCAGCACGGGATCCTCCAGGTCGGCGAACTCTTCCTGGATCATGCGGCGCTGCTGATCGCGCAGCTTCTGGGCCAGCACCTGCTTGGTGGTGGCGGCCGCCATGCGACCGAAGTCTTCTTTCTCCGGGGTGACATCGAGCACCACCGTGTCGCCGATCTGCGCGTCCTCGGCGACCTGCATCACCTCGGCGAGGGCGATCTGGTGGTCTTCGCTTTCGACCTCCTCCACGATGATTTTTGAGGCCAGCACCCGGTAGCCCTCCTCATCGAGGTCGAGAGCGACATCGAAATTGGAGAAGTAATCCTCCTCAAAGGGGTCTTCGCTGATGCCGAGATACAGGGTGCGGCGATAGCGCTCGTAGCCCTTGAGCAGGGCCTCCCGCAGCGCGGACTCCACCACCTGGGGGGGCAGCTTCTTCTCTTCGCTGATGTCTTCGATCAGGTTCGAGAGACCAGGGAGCAGGACCAGTGCCATAGAGCGTTGATGCGATGCGGAAAGGGGGGAGGTCTCAGTCCTCTTGAGCGGTGGTCAGCGTCACGCTGATCACATCAGGGCGAGGGATGCGAACGGTGCGGCCGCGCACGTTCAGAAGCAGGTGCTCCTCCGTGCGCTCCAGCAGCAGGCCGTCGCGCTTGGCTTCGACCCCGGTCTTGGATTCGCGATAGCGAACAACAACGGGAAATCCGCGAAAGCTGCGGAAGTCACGATCGTCACTCAGCTGGTCGCTGACACCTGGACTGCTGATTTCCAGCACATAGGCGTCCTGAATCAGTTCACGAGCCTCGAGCGCTTCATCCAGCAAGGAGCTGAAGCTGGCGCAATTGTCCAGGCTGACATCGCCACCATCGGCCAAACGCAGCTGCACTTGCAGCGTCATCGGGATGCGGTGGGTCAGCAGCTGAAGCCCGCACACCTGATAGCCGGCCTGATCCGCCACCTGGCTCGCCAGGTCTTGGAGTTCCGGTAGCAAGGGATGGGGCAAGGCCTGGACGGAGTGCAGGGGAACGGGAAGCCCGTCCGGCACCTGCAGTGATCTGCTGTCTGGCTGATTCGGTGCTCCCAAGGAGACCGCACGAATCAATCAGAGATGCCCGCCGGGCACATCAAAACGATACGCGATCGCGGTGTTCAGGCTCCAAGGCTGCCGAGATCAACGCTCGGGGGTTCGGCGTAGGCATCGCCGGGTTTGAGTTCCCCCCGCAAGCTCGGATCCTGATTAATGCACTGGCGCTTCTGGTCGTCGGTGCGCAGGTATTGGCAGACCCGCGCCCAGAGCTTCGAGCGGGTGGAGGGTTGGCCCTGGCTGAAGTGAACCTGGTCGAGGCCGCCCACCAAGCCCTGGATCTCAACCTGACAGAGCTCGCAGCGTTGACGGGAGCCCGGAGGAATTGCGGCCATGCCAGCTCTGGATAGAACCGGCAACTTAGGGCGACAGGCCGGGATGCTGGTGTGCCGAGGATTCTTCAGTTCAGCGATCCCCATCTGCTGGCCGACCCCCAGGGGCTCTGTCGGGGGCTTCCGCCGCGTGAGGCTCTGCTGCATGGCCTCCGCCAGGCCCTCAAGCAGCTGGAGGCGCCCGTAGATCTGCTGCTGATCAGCGGGGACCTCTGCCAGGACGAGAGCTGGGGAGGCTATGTGCGGTTGCGGGAGGTGCTGGAGGGGTTGGATCTGCTGGATCAGCTGCCCGTGGCTCTGATTCCGGGCAACCACGACCATCCCCAGCTGCTGCGGGCGGCATTGGGCCGCCACTGCGCCCTGGCCCCAGAGGTGTTGAGGCTTGGATCTTGGCGGCTGCTGCTGCTCAGCAGCCATCGCACCGGGGCCGTGGCTGGCTGGATCTCAGAGCCTCAGCGGCGCTGGATTCTGCAGCAGTTGAACCAGCTCTCGGCCCCCACCCTGGTGGCTCTGCATCACCCGCCGCTGCCCATCGGCAGTGCAGCCCTGGATCCCATTGCCCTGGAGCAGGCTGATCAACTGCTTGAGCCGCTGCTGCGCTGCGCCCACGTGAAAGGTCTGGTGTTCGGGCATGTGCATCAGCATTGGTTCGGTGCATTACCCCGCCCCCAGGGGGGTGAGCCGCTGCCCCTGTGGGGTTGCCCCTCCTCCCTGGTGGCCTTTGAGGCCGTGCAGCCCTGCCCCCTGGGGCAGCCCGACTGGCCGGGTGCGCGCGTGCTGGAGTTGAGTGATGCGGGCGCCATCAGCACGACCCTCTTGCGCTGGTCACCCCTGGCCTCTGCCTAGCCTGGTTCGAGTGCTGGGTGGCCTGGCTTGTTGCGCCTCTTGCTTGCCGTTGTCTTCTGCCTGGCGGCGTTCGGCTCGGTGCCCCCGGCTTTGGCGGATTTCTCCACCAGTGGAAACCACAGTTTTGTCTCCACCGCTGTGAAGCGGGTGGCGCCAGCGGTGGTACGGATCGATACGGAGCGCAGTGTGCCCCGCTTGGGTCTGGATCCCTCCTTCAGTGATCCCCTGCTGCGTGAGATGTTTGGCGATCAGATCCCCAACAGCCGAGAGCGCGGGCAGGGATCCGGGATTGTGATCGACAGTCAGGGGCTGGTGCTCACCAATGCCCATGTGGTGGACGGGGCCGAGCGGGTTGAGGTGACCCTCGCCGGCGGAGAAGCCTTGGAGGGTTCCGTTCTGGGGGCGGATCCCGTCACCGATCTCGCGGTGGTGCGCGTGCCGAAGTCTGCGGCGTTGAAGGCGGCTCCCCTGGGGGACTCGGAGGCCCTCGATGTGGGCGACTGGGCGATTGCGCTGGGAACTCCCTATGGCCTCGAGCGCACGGTGACCCTGGGCATCATCAGCAGCCTGCACCGCAACATCACCAGCCTCGGTTTCTCCGACAAGCGACTGGAGCTGATCCAGACCGATGCCGCCATCAATCCCGGCAATTCCGGCGGCCCGCTGATCAATGCCAGTGGCGAGGTGGTGGGGATCAACACCTTGGTGCGCTCCGGCCCAGGAGCCGGGCTGGGCTTTGCCATCCCGATCAACCTGGCCAAAGGTGTCGCGGTCCAACTCGGGCAAGGGGCTCCGGTGCTGCATCCCTATCTCGGGCTTCAGCTGGTGCCCCTCAATGCACGTCTGGCGCGGGATAACAACGCGGATCCCAATGCGCTGCTGCGTTTGCCGGAGCGCGATGGTGCACTGGTGCAGCGGGTGATCCCGGAAAGTCCGGCGGAGCGAGCGGGCCTGCGGCGGGGTGACCTTGTGGTGGCCGCGGCGGATCAAGACGTGAATGATCCCGCGGTTCTGCTGCGGTTGGTGGAGGCCGCTCAGATCGGCGATGCCCTGCCGATCACCGTGCTGCGCGGCGAGGAGCAGATCGACCTTTCGATCCGCCCGGAGGCCCTGCCCCACGGTTAGGGCTGAGCTACGGTCACGGCCCAGCGAAATCGGTCAGATGGCGGATCTGCAGGATCAGATGAAACAGGCGGTGGCTGCGGCTGCCACCGAGCAGATCCAGAGCGGCATGGTGGTGGGTCTGGGTTCTGGATCCACCGCGGCCCTGATGATCCAGGCCCTCGGGGCCAAACTCAAAAGCGGAGAGCTCCGCGACATCGTTGGGGTGACCACCTCCTTCCAGGGCGAAGTCCTGGCTGCCGAACTGGGCATCCCTCTCCAGAGTCTCAATGCCGTTGACCGGATCGACCTGGCCATTGACGGAGCTGATGAGGTGGATCCCTCCTTTCAGCTGATCAAAGGTGGCGGTGCCTGCCACGTGCAGGAGAAGTTGGTGGCGGTGCGGGCCAAGCGTTTCGTGGTGGTGGTTGATTCCACCAAGTTGGTCGACACGCTCAATCTGGGCTTCCTGCTGCCGGTGGAAGTGATGCCCGGTGCCTGGCGTCAGGTGCAGGGTCAGCTGCGGGAGATGGGTGGTGATGCACGGCTGCGCATGGCCGCGAAAAAGGCCGGTCCGGTGGTGACCGACCAGGGCAACCTGGTGCTCGATGTGAAGTTCGCCGGCGGCATCAGCGATCCGGTGAGCCTGGAGAAAGAGATCAACAACCTCCCCGGTGTGCTCGAGAACGGTCTGTTCGTGAACATCACCGATCAGGTGCTCGTTGGTGAAATCACCGATGGCGTCGCTGGCGTGCGCGACCTGGTCAAGCGCTGAAGCCGATGGCTAGGCCAACCGCCGGCGCACCGATTCGGCGTGGCTGTGGAGCCCCTCGCTGTCGGCCAGGGTGCCAACGGCAGCACCGGTGGCCTCAAGGGCCTGCCGGTTGAACTGAATCAAGCTGGTGTGGCGCATGAACGTCTCCACGCACAGAGCCCCGGCAAAACGAGCCGTGCCCGAGGTGGGCAACGTGTGGTTCGGGCCGGCGAGGTAATCGCCCACAGCCTCCGGGGTCCAGGCCCCCATGAAGATCGCGCCGGCCTGTTGGATCTGGTCGGCCAGGGGCTCCGGCTGCTCCACCTGCAGTTCCAGGTGTTCCGGGGCAAAGCGGTCGCTGAGCTTCGCCGCTTCATCCAGATCGGAGCACACCACGATTAAGCCCCAGTCGTTGAGGGCCTGGCGGGTGATGGCGGCGCGGGGATGCCCCTCCAGCTGCTGCTCGATCGCTGCTGGGATGGCTTGCGCGAGCTCCTCGCTGGTGGTCAGCAGGATGGCTGCCGCCAGGGGGTCGTGCTCGGCCTGGGCCAACAGATCGGCGGCTACGTGGTCGGCGTTGGCGCTGTGGTCGGCAATCACCAGCACTTCACTGGGGCCCGCCAGGGAATCAATCGCGACCCGGCCGTACACCGCTTTCTTGGCCAAGGTCACATAGAGGTTGCCCGGACCGCTGATCACGTCGACCCGGGGGATCGATTCGGTGCCGTAGGCCAGGGCTCCAACGGCCTGGGCGCCACCGACCCGGTAGATCTCATCGATGCCGGCCAGATGGGCTGCCGCCAACACGGTGGTGTTGATGCGCCCGTCGGGACCGGGAGGGGTGACCATCACCACGCGTTTGACCCCAGCGACCTTGGCGGGCACCGCGTTCATCAACACGGTGCTCGGGTAGCTGGCTCGGCCCCCGGGCACGTAGAGCCCGGCCCGCTCCACGGGCCGCCAGCGGCGGCCCAGGCGTTCACCGTGCTCACCGGTGATGGCCAAGTCGTTGGGCCGTTGGCGTTGGTGAAAATCCAAGATCCGGCGATGGGCCAGGCCCAGGGCCTCCTGCAAGTCGGCGGGCGTTGCCGCCCAGGCCGCCTCGATCTCCTTCACGGGCACGCGCAGGGGGTCTGGACGCACCCCATCGAACCGCTCCGTCAGCTCGAGCAGGGCGGCATCTCCCTGTTGTTGGACCTGCTCGAGGATGGCGTCGACCCGTTGGGCGACCTCTCGGCTTTGGCCGCTCCCGGTGCGCTCGGCGATGGCCTCCAGTCGTTGGCCGGCCTGTTCGGCATCCCGGAGCAGCTCGATCTGCAGCTGCGCGACGGACTCGGCACGGCTTGGAGGGGAGCTGGCGGTCACGAAACCGTGGTGCGGCGGTGACTCTTCAAGCTAGTTGCTCGGCTCCGCCCGAGGGGTGGCCAGCCAAGGGGTAAGCTCTTTGTTTGCCGAGCCAGCGCCTTACCGTCTGTGGCCAATAACAAGTCGTCGAAGAAGCGCATTGAGATTGCTGAGCGCAATCGTCTGCACAACCGCACCTACAAGTCTGCGGTGCGCACCCTGATGAAGCGTTGCTTCGCCGCCTGCACGGCCTACACCCAGGAGCCTGGTGATGCCGCCAAGCAGGCTGTTCAGAGCAGCCTCAGCGCCGCCTTCAGCAAGATCGACAAGGCCGTGAAGGTGGGTGTTCTGCACCGCAACAACGGTGCCAATCAGAAGTCCCGTCTGAGCGCCGCTGTCAAGACCGCGATCGAACCGGCTGCCAAGGCCTGATCTTCCTAGGGTTGAACCCCTCAGGACGTTCTTGCAGTCATGACAGTCGCTGTCCCTCTCGAGAGTCTTGAGGCTCCGTTGATTGACAGCCACTGTCACATCGTCTTTCGCAACTTTGACGAGGACCTGGAGGAGGTGGCCCAACGCTGGCGCGAAGCCGGGGTGGGTCGCCTCCTTCACGCGTGTGTGGAGCCCTCGGAAATCCCCGCGATTCGTGCTCTGGCGGATCGCTTCCCTGAGCTGCGTTATTCCGTTGGGGTTCACCCCCTTGATCCTGAGCACTGGGAAGCTGATACGCCCCAGGTGCTGCGCCAAGCCGCCCAGGCCGATCCACGGGTGGTGGCGATTGGAGAGCTGGGTCTGGATCTGTTTCGAACCAAGGATCTTGACCCCCAGCTCGCGATGCTGAGGCCGCAGCTGGATCTCGCGGTTGAGCTGGATCTGCCTGTGATCATTCATTGCCGCGATGCGGCAGCTCCGATGCTCGAGGAGCTGCGCGAACGCGCCGCGCGCGGCGCCTGCCCCCGTGGGGTGATGCACTGCTGGAGCGGTAGCCCGGAGGAGATGGAGGCGTTTCTGGATCTGGGGCTCTACATCAGCTTCAGCGGCAACGTCACCTTCCCCAAGGCCAGCGAGACCCACGCCTGCGCCCAGCAGGTGCCAGCTGATCGGTATCTGGTGGAAACCGATTGCCCGTTTCTGGCGCCTGTTCCTCGGCGGGGCAAGCGCAACGAACCGGCCCTGGTGGCGGCGGTGGCCCAACGGGTGGCGGAGCTGCGCGGCGAGACCTTGCAAGCGGTGGCCCGCCAGAGCACGGCCAATGCCTGCGCCCTGTTTGGCCCCGCTCTTGACAATGTATGATGATCCATTGGCCTGGTAGCGAGTCCTGATTTATCTGTGCTCGCTGCAGCCTGAAAGCGCTCGCCAGGGATCTGGTGGGTCTGCCCATATCAGTGGTGCTGTGTCTTTCCGGTGCGAGTTGTCGTTCTCTGCAGAGTTGAAGCGAGCTGAATAGTGGCGGCAGCGGCCAGCCGTTCCCCTTGCGGGGGGGGCGGCTGGCCCTGTTGTCTGCGTGCCTGTGCCCTGGAGGTACTCGCCGCGGCTCCTCGTCTTTGCTGGATCGATCTGCTCCAGGCCCTTCGTCCCGTCTCACCCGTTCCTGCAGGTTCACCGCATGAGCAGCGCGATCCAGGTCGCCAAGACCGCCACTTACCTGCCCGATCTGGTGGAGGTGCAGCGCGCGAGCTTCAAATGGTTTCTGGAGAAGGGCCTGATCGAGGAGCTTGAGAGCTTCTCTCCGATCACCGACTACACCGGCAAGCTTGAGCTGCACTTCATCGGTAGCGAGTACCGCCTGAAGCGTCCCCGCCACGATGTGGAAGAGGCCAAGCGCCGCGATGCGACCTTCGCCTCGCAGATGTATGTGACTTGCCGCCTGGTCAACAAGGAGACCGGCGAGATCAAGGAGCAGGAGGTGTTCATTGGGGAACTGCCCCTGATGACCGAGCGCGGCACGTTCATCATCAACGGCGCTGAGCGCGTGATCGTGAACCAGATCGTGCGTTCGCCCGGCGTTTACTTCAAAGACGAGCAGGACAAGAACGGTCGTAAGACCTTTAACGCCAGCCTGATCCCCAACCGTGGCGCCTGGCTGAAGTTCGAAACCGACAAGAACGATCTATTGCACGTTCGTGTCGATAAAACCCGCAAGATCAACGCCCACGTGTTGATGCGCGCCATCGGCCTGTCGGATAACGACGTGCTCGACAAGCTGCGGCACCCCGAGTACTACCAGAAGTCGATCGAAGCAGCCAACGACGAAGGCATCGCCTCGGAAGACCAGGCACTGCTTGAGCTCTACAAGAAGCTGCGTCCGGGTGAACCCCCGTCTGTGAGCGGTGGTCAGACCCTGCTGCACAGCCGTTTCTTCGATCCCAAGCGCTACGACCTCGGTCGCGTTGGTCGTTACAAGATCAACAAGAAGCTGCGCCTCACAATCCCCGACGCCACCCGCACCCTCACCCCTGAGGACGTGCTGAGCACGATCGATTACCTGATCAACCTCGAGCTCGATGTGGGCGGGGCCACCCTCGATGACATCGACCACCTCGGCAACCGCCGCGTTCGCTCCGTAGGCGAACTGCTGCAGAACCAGGTGCGCGTGGGCCTGAACCGCCTCGAGCGGATCATCAAGGAGCGCATGACCGTTGGTGAGACCGAGAGCCTCACCCCGGCGCAGCTGGTGAACCCCAAGCCCCTGGTGGCGGCGATCAAGGAGTTCTTCGGCTCCAGCCAGCTGAGCCAGTTCATGGATCAGACCAACCCCCTGGCTGAGCTCACCCACAAGCGCCGCATCAGCGCGCTGGGCCCAGGCGGTCTCACCCGTGAGCGCGCTGGCTTCGCTGTGCGCGATATTCACCCCTCTCACTACGGGCGCATTTGCCCAATCGAAACGCCGGAAGGTCCGAACGCCGGTTTGATCGGTTCGCTGGCCACCCACGCCCGCGTCAACGAGTACGGCTTCATTGAGACCCCCTTCTGGAAGGTGGAAGACGGCATCGTCCACAAGAAGGGCGATCCGATCTATCTCTCCGCCGACCTCGAGGATGAGTGCCGCGTCGCCCCTGGCGATGTGGCCACCGATGCCGATGGTCGGATCAAGGCGGAACTCGTACCCGTGCGTTACCGCCAGGATTTCGAGACCGTTCCTCCCGAGCAGGTCGACTACGTGCAGCTCTCACCGGTGCAGGTGATCTCCGTGGCCACCTCGCTGATTCCCTTCCTCGAGCACGACGACGCCAACCGAGCCCTGATGGGCTCGAACATGCAGCGTCAGGCTGTTCCTCTGCTGCGCCCCGAGCGTCCGCTGGTGGGCACCGGCCTGGAAACCCAGGTTGCCCGCGACTCGGGCATGGTGCCGATCACCACCGTGAATGGCACGGTCACCTTCGTTGATGCCACCGCCATCGTGATTCGCGATGAAGAGGGCAACGACCACACCCACTACCTGCAGAAGTACCAGCGCTCCAACCAGGACACCTGCCTGAACCACCGCCCGATCGTGAAGCTGGGTGACCCGGTGATCGCCGGTCAGGTGCTGGCCAACGGTTCGGCCTGCGAAGGCGGCGAGATCGCCCTCGGTCAGAACGTTCTGATCGCCTACATGCCCTGGGAGGGCTACAACTACGAGGACGCCATCCTGGTGTCTGAGCGCCTGGTGCGCGACGACCTCTACACCTCGGTGCACATCGAGAAGTACGAGATCGAAGCCCGCCAGACCAAGCTCGGCCCTGAGGAGATCACCCGCGAGATCCCCAACGTTGCCGAAGAGAGCCTCGGCAACCTCGACGAGATGGGCATCATCCGCATCGGTGCCTATGTCGAAAGCGGCGACATCCTGGTGGGCAAGGTGACGCCCAAGGGCGAATCCGACCAACCCCCCGAAGAGAAGCTGCTGCGCGCGATCTTCGGTGAGAAGGCCCGCGATGTGCGCGACAACTCCCTGCGGGTTCCCAGCACTGAGCGCGGCCGCGTCGTCGACGTGCGCATCTATACCCGCGAACAGGGTGATGAACTGCCGCCGGGCGCAAACATGGTTGTGCGGGTCTACGTGGCCCAGCGCCGCAAGATCCAGGTCGGCGACAAGATGGCCGGCCGCCACGGCAACAAGGGGATCATCAGCCGCATTCTTCCCCTGGAAGACATGCCCTATCTGCCCGATGGCACCCCGATCGACATCGTGCTCAACCCCCTAGGTGTGCCGAGCCGTATGAACGTTGGTCAGGTGTTCGAATGCCTCATGGGCTGGGCCGCTTCTCACCTGGATTGCCGGGTGAAGGTGGTGCCGTTCGATGAGATGCACGGCCCCGAAACCTCGAAGAACACCGTTCAGGCCTATCTCGAGGCGGCCAAGGCGCAGCCCGGCAAAGACTGGGTCTACGACCCGGAGAACCCCGGCAAGATCCAACTGATCGATGGCCGCAGCGGCGAGCCGTTTGATCAGCCCGTGACCGTGGGTTTTGCCCACATCCTCAAGCTGGTGCACCTTGTCGACGACAAGATCCACGCCCGCTCCACCGGTCCTTACTCGCTGGTGACCCAGCAGCCCCTCGGTGGTAAGGCCCAGCAGGGCGGCCAGCGTTTGGGTGAGATGGAGGTGTGGGCCCTCGAGGCCTACGGCGCCGCCTACACCCTGCAGGAACTGCTCACCGTCAAGTCCGACGACATGCAGGGCCGCAACGAGGCTCTCAACGCCATCGTCAAGGGCAAGCCCATCCCCCGTCCGGGTACCCCCGAGTCGTTCAAGGTGCTGATGCGCGAGCTGCAGTCCCTCGGTCTCGACATCGCTGTGTACACCGATGCGGGCGAGGAAGTCGACCTGATGCAGGACGTCAACCCCCGCCGCAGCACCCCCAACCGGCCCACCTACGAATCCCTCGGCGTCGCGGATTACGACGACGACTGATCGCTGATCGAGTCCAGCTCCGCCCCGCTGGGGCGTCTGGCTGAACCGTTCCGTTCCCTTCGACTTCCGCGCGCTCTTAGGCCATGACCAACAGCAATCTCCGCACCGAAAACCACTTCGACTACGTCAAGATCACGCTCGCCTCACCCGAGCGGGTCATGCAGTGGGGGCAGCGCACGCTGCCCAACGGCCAGGTGGTCGGCGAGGTCACCAAGCCCGAAACCATCAACTACCGGACGCTCAAGCCCGAGATGGACGGGCTGTTCTGCGAGAAGATCTTTGGTCCTTCCAAGGACTGGGAGTGCCACTGCGGCAAGTACAAGCGGGTGCGTCACCGCGGCATCGTCTGCGAGCGCTGCGGCGTTGAGGTCACCGAAAGCCGGGTGCGCCGTCACCGCATGGGCTTCATCAAGCTGGCGGCCCCCGTGTCGCACGTTTGGTACCTGAAGGGCATCCCCAGCTACGTGGCCATCCTGCTGGACATGCCCCTGCGGGATGTTGAGCAGATTGTTTATTTCAACTGCTACGTGGTGCTCGATGCGGGCGACCACAAGGACCTCGCCTACAAGCAGCTGCTCACCGAAGACGAGTGGCTGGAGATTGAAGACGAGATCTACGCCGAAGATTCCGAGATCGAGAACGAGCCCACCGTGGGCATCGGTGCAGAAGCGCTGAAGCAACTGCTGGAAGATCTCGATCTGCCGGTAGTGGCTGAAGAGCTGCGCGAAGAGATCGCCGGCTCTAAGGGTCAGAAGCGCGCCAAGCTGATCAAGCGCCTGCGCGTGATCGATAACTTCATCGCTACCAGTGCCCGCCCTGAGTGGATGGTGCTGGATGTGATCCCGGTGATCCCGCCCGATCTGCGCCCGATGGTGCAGCTCGACGGTGGTCGCTTCGCCACCTCCGACCTCAATGATCTCTACCGCCGTGTGATCAACCGGAACAACCGGTTGGCGCGTTTGCAGGAGATCCTGGCCCCCGAAATCATCGTCCGCAACGAGAAGCGGATGCTGCAGGAGGCCGTTGACGCCCTGATCGATAACGGCCGCCGCGGTCGCACTGTGGTGGGCGCCAACAACCGCCCGCTGAAGTCACTGAGCGACATCATCGAGGGCAAGCAGGGCCGCTTCCGTCAGAACCTTCTCGGTAAGCGGGTCGACTACTCCGGTCGTTCCGTGATCGTGGTGGGTCCGAAGCTGAAGATGCATCAGTGCGGCCTGCCCAAGGAGATGGCGATCGAGCTCTTCCAGCCGTTCGTGATCCATCGCCTGATCCGTCAGAACATCGTCAACAACATCAAGGCCGCCAAGAAGCTGATTCAGCGCGCCGACGATGAGGTGATGCAGGTGCTGCAGGAGGTGATCGACGGTCACCCGATCCTGCTGAACCGCGCACCGACCCTGCACCGCCTCGGCATTCAAGCCTTCGAGCCGAAGCTGGTTGACGGCCGTGCCATCCAGCTGCACCCCCTCGTTTGCCCGGCGTTCAACGCCGACTTCGACGGTGACCAGATGGCCGTGCACGTGCCCCTGGCGATCGAAGCCCAGACCGAGGCCCGCATGCTGATGCTGGCCAGCAACAACATCCTCTCGCCCGCCACCGGCGATCCGATCATCACCCCGTCGCAGGACATGGTGCTCGGCGCCTACTACCTCACCGCTGTGCAGCCGGGTGGCCGCAAGCCCGAGTTCGGCGATCGCAGCCGCACCTTCGCCGGCCTGCGGGATGTGCTCAATGCCTTCGAGGAAAAGCACCTCACCATGCACGACTGGGTGTGGGTTCGCTTCAACGGTGATGTGGAAACCGCTGGCGAAGGCCAGGAGCCTGTGAAGGAAGAAACCCTCAGCGATGGCACCCGTATCGAGCAGTGGATCTATCGCCGCGATCGTCTTGATGAAGACGGTGCTCTGATCAGTCGCTATCTGCTCACGACCGTGGGTCGTGTGGTGATGAACAGCACGATCATTGACGCGGTGGCAGCCGCCTGAGATCCCGGACGTAATCAGCTCTTCCTTACCCCTCTTTGCGCGCAGCCATGACCGCCACCCCCTCCAAGAAAACCAGCAAAAAGTCCAGCAAGAAGGCCGCTGAGGCCCCTGCAGTCGCCCCCGCTAACGCTCCCTTGAGCAAAGCGGCACCGGTGTTCCGCAACTGCACCATCGATAAGAAGCAGCTGCGGAACCTGATGGCGTGGGCCTACAAGAATCACGGCACCGCAGCTACCGCCTCCCTGGCGGATGAACTGAAGGATCTGGGTTTCCACTACGCCACCCAGGCGGCCGTCTCCATCTCCGTGGATGACCTGCGCATTCCCGGCGAGAAGGCCCGACTGCTTCAGGAAGCAGAGCAGCAGATCACGGATACCGAGGAGCGTTATCGCCTGGGTGAAATCACCGAGGTGGAACGTCACACCAAGGTGATCGACACCTGGACCGAAACCAACGAGCGTCTGGTTGAAGAAGTCAAGAAGAACTTCAACGAAAACGATCCACTCAACTCGGTGTGGATGATGGCCAACTCCGGCGCCCGGGGGAACATGTCCCAGGTGCGTCAGTTGGTGGGTATGCGGGGCCTGATGGCCAACCCGCAGGGTGAAATCATCGACCTTCCGATCCGCACCAATTTCCGTGAGGGTCTGACGGTCACCGAATACGTGATCTCCTCCTACGGCGCCCGTAAGGGTCTGGTGGATACCGCGCTGCGCACCGCTGACTCCGGTTACCTCACCCGTCGTCTGGTGGACGTGGCCCAGGACGTGATCGTCCGTGAGGACGACTGCGGCACCACCCGCGGCATTCCCATCAACGCTGATGAGAAGGGTCGTTATGCGGCCAAGCTCGTCGGCCGTCTTGCCGCTGAGCCCGTGCTCGATGGCGAGGGCAACGTCATCGTCGATCGCGATGGCGAGATTGATGCCCCCACCACCGCCCGCATCGAAGCGGCTGGCGTCAAAACCGTTGTGGTGCGCTCGCCTCTCACCTGTGAAGCCGCCCGTTCGGTCTGCCGCAAGTGCTACGGCTGGGCCCTGGCCCACAACCAACTTGTCGACCTTGGGGAGGCTGTCGGCATCGTCGCTGCCCAGTCGATCGGTGAGCCCGGGACCCAGCTCACCATGCGGACCTTCCACACCGGTGGTGTGTCGACCGCTGAAACCGGCGTGGTGCGCTCACAGGTGGCTGGCACCATTGAGTACGGCGCCAAGTCCCGCGTGCGTCCCTTCCGCACCCCCCACGGTGTGGAGGCGCAGATCGCTGAAACCGACTTCACCCTCACGGTGAAGCCCAGCGGCAGCGGCAAGCCCCAGAAGCTCTCCATCACAGCCGGTTCTCTGCTGTTTGTTGCGGATGCTTCGGAGGTGCCCTCCGACACGATGTTGGCCCAGATCTCTTCCGGCGCGGCCGTGAAGAAGAGCGTGGAGAAAGCCACCAAAGACGTGATCTGCGACCTGGCGGGTCAGGTGCGTTACGAGGATGCGATTCAGCCCAGAGAGGTCACCGACCGCCAGGGCAACATCACCCTCAAGGCCCAGCGTTTGGGCCGGATGTGGGTGTACAGCGGCGACGTCTACAACCTGCCGCCCAATGCCCAGCCTGTGATCAAAGGCAATAAGAAGGTCACCACCGGTGAGGTGTTGGCGGAAAGCCGTCTGGTCAGTGAGTACGGCGGTGCCGTTCGCCTGCGCGAAAGCGCTGGCGACTCCCGCGAAGTGCAGATCGTCACCGCCAGCGTGACCCTGAAGGATTGCAAGCTCGTGGGTGAATCCACCCATGCTGGAGAGCTCTGGCACCTGGAAGGCAAAGACAGCATCCGCTATCGCCTCAATACCCACCCCGGCACCAAGATCGGCAACGGTGAGGTGATCGCAGAGCTCGCTGATGACCGCTTCCGCACCCAGACCGGAGGCATCGTCAAGTTCGCCCCCGGCCTGGCCATCAAGAAGGCCCGCAGCGCCAAGAACGGCTACGAGGTCAACAAGGGCGGCACCCTGCTCTGGATTCCGCAGGAAACCCACGAAATCAACAAGGACATCTCCCTGTTGATGATCGAGGACGGCCAGTGGATTGAAGCCGGCACTGAGGTGGTGAAGGACATCTTCAGCCAGACCGCCGGCATCGTCACGGTGACCCAGAAGAACGACATTCTTCGCGAGATCATCGTTCGCTCCGGCAAGCTCCACCACGTCTCCGACGCCAAGGTCGTTGCCCGTTACAGCGACGGCAAGATGGTGAACCCCGGCGAAGAGATCGCCAAGGGGCTCAAGGCCGACGCGATGGTGTTCGTCGAGGCGGTCGAGACCGCGGATGGCGGCGCCCTGCTGCTGCGCCCTGTTGAGGAATACCGCATTCCCGATGAGGCCCACCTGCCCGAACTGGGCAGCGTGACCCAGAAGAACGGTCCCAGCCTTGGTCTGAAGGCCACCCAGCGCCTCGCCTTCAAAGACGGCGAACTGATCAAGAGCGTGGAGGGTGTGGAGCTGCTGCGCACGCAGCTGATCCTCGAAACCTTCGACACCACCCCTCAGATGACGGTGGATGTCGAGACCGTGCCCGACAAGCGCGCCAAGACGATCGAGCGTCTGCAGCTGGTGATCCTCGAGAGCCTGCTGGTTCGCCGCGACACCCTGTCCGACGCCAGCCATGGCTCCACCCACACCGAGCTGTCCGTCAATGACGGTGACACCGTCAAGGCCGGTGATGTGGTGGCCACCACGCAGATCCTCTGCAAGGAAGACGGCGTGTTGTCCCTGCCCGACATCGTGGATGGGGAACCGATCCGTCGTCTGATCGTCGAGCGTGAGAGCGATACCCGCAGCATCGACCTGGGCTCCGCCAAGGCCGAAGTGAGCGTGGGGCAGCGCCTGGTGGATGGCGATCTGCTGGCCAAGGGTGTGGAAGCTCCCTGCTGCGGTCAGGTGGAGAGCGTCAACGGCAACACGATCACCATCCGTTTGGGCCGCCCCTACATGGTGTCGCCCGACTCGGTTCTCCACGTTCGCGATGGGGAACTGGTGCAGCGGGGTGACTCCCTGGCGCTGCTGGTGTTCGAGCGCCAGAAGACCGGTGACATCGTGCAGGGTCTGCCCCGTATTGAGGAGCTGCTCGAAGCTCGCCGTCCGCGGGAATCGGCGATCCTCTGCCGCAAGTCAGGCACCGTGCAGATCAAGCAGGGTGAGGATGACGAATCCGTCACCGTCTCGGTGATCGAGGGCGACGACGCCATCACCGATTACCCGATCCTGTTGGGCCGCAACGTGATGGTCAGCGATGGCCAGCAGGTCAGCGCTGGTGAACTACTCACCGATGGCCCGATCAATCCCCACGAGCTGCTGGAGTGCTTCTTCGAAGATCTGCGCAGCCGCAAGCCCACCCTCGAGGCGGCGATGGAGGCCATCTCCAAGCTGCAGTTCCGCCTGGTGCAGGAAGTGCAGAACGTCTACAAGTCGCAGGGTGTGACCATCGACGACAAGCACATCGAAGTGATTGTTCGTCAGATGACCAGCAAGGTGCGCATTGAGGATGCGGGTGACACCACCCTGCTGCCCGGTGAGCTGATCGAGCTGCGTCAGGTGGAGCAGGTGAACAGCGCCATGGCAATCACCGGTGGTGCTCCCTCCGAATTCACCCCCGTGCTGCTCGGCATCACCAAGGCCTCACTGAACACCGACAGCTTCATCTCGGCGGCCTCCTTCCAGGAGACCACCCGCGTGCTCACCGAAGCCGCGATCGAGGGCAAGAGCGACTGGCTGCGCGGTCTCAAGGAGAACGTGATCATCGGTCGCCTGATTCCGGCTGGTACCGGCTTCAGTGGCTTCGAAGAGGAGCTCCGCGCCGAGGCTGGTCCCCATCCCGACATCCTCGATGAGGATGCGATGAACTACCGCCGTCTGCAGAACCTCCGCCCCGATTACACCGTCGACATGCCGGCAGCTCCTGCTGCCAGTAGCGCCGGTGCCCTGCTCGATGATCCCTCCGATGCGGATCTCGAGGCCACCCGCAGCCGCCATGGCATCGAGGCCAGCGCCAGCACCACCGCCGCCTTCACCCGCCCCACCGTGGAAGAAGGTCTGGAGGAGGAGCTGATCGCTGATCCCGAAGCCCTGCAGGGTCTGCAGGATGAGGGTCTGCTCGCCGACGAGTGATCGGATCGCCTAATTCGCCCCAACCATGACGGCCATGATTCAGCCCAAGCTCGTGCCGCAGCGGCGTCTTCCCCGCTACGGCTTTCACACCCACACCGAGCGGCTGAATGGTCGTCTGGCGATGCTCGGTTTCATCGCCCTCGTGCTGGTGGAATACAAGCTCGGGCACGGCTTGCTGATCTGGCCCTGATGTCAGATTCGGCGGCCCCGGCCCCTGCCACCAACAGCGCCTCCATGGCCCGTCCCCTTCTGGGGATGGGCCTTTCTGCTCTGGAGCAGTGGGCTAAGCAGCACGGTCAGGCGGCCTTCCGAGGACGGCAGCTGCACGATTGGATCTACGCCAAGGGGGCTCGCTGCCTTGAGGCGGTCTCCGTGTTGCCCAAGACCTTTCGTGAGCAGCTGAGCGCTGAACCGCCCGCAGGAGCCTTCGATTGGATCGGCCGCTCGCGGGAATTGCACCGCAGCATCGCCAGCGATGGCACCACCAAGCTTCTGCTGGGCACCCACGATCACCTGAGCATCGAAACCGTTGGCATCCCCGCTGAAGGTCGACTGACGGTGTGTGTGAGCTCCCAGGTGGGCTGCCCGATGGCCTGCCGCTTCTGCGCCACCGGTAAGGGGGGGCTGCAGCGCTCCCTGGCTGTGCACGAGATCGTTGATCAAGTGCTGAGTGTTCGTGAGGCGATGGAGCAGCGCCCCAGCCACGTGGTGTTCATGGGCATGGGCGAACCGCTGCTGAACATCGAGGCGGTGCTGGGGGCGATCGACTGCATCTGCACTGACCTCGGGATGGCCCAGCGCCAGATCACCGTGAGCACGGTGGGTGTGCCCCGCACCCTGCCGCGCCTGGCGGAGCTGTCGCTCGAGCGCTTGGGCCGCGCCCAGTTTACCCTGGCGGTGAGCCTTCACGCCCCCGACCAACGCCTGCGTGAAGAGCTGATTCCCACCGCGCACGCCTACCCGATTGAGGCGTTGCTCGATGATTGTCGACGCTATGTCGCCATCACCGGGCGCCGGGTCAGCTTCGAGTACATCCTTCTGGGGGGGCTGAATGATCAGCCGCGTCACGCAGCCGCCCTGGCTCAGTTGCTGAGGGGCTTCCAGAGCCACGTGAATCTCATCCCCTACAACCCGATCTCTGAAGAAGAGTTCAAACGGCCCACAGCCAAGGCGGTGGAAACGTTCCGGCGTGCCCTCCAGGAGAGGCATGTGGCCGTGAGTGTGCGGGCCAGCCGCGGTCTCGATGCCGATGCGGCCTGCGGTCAGTTGCGCCGCCGGCTCGAGGGCTCCCTCGAGCCGGCACCAGCCGGTTAAGTCAGGTCGCGCGCGGGATCGAAGGCTCCCTTGGCCCCATCCCCATTCCAGGGGGTGATCCAGAGCATCAGCAGGAAAGCTGGCAGTGAGGAGGCCACCGTGAGCAGGAAGAAGCTGCTCCAGCCCACCCCTTCGGCGACAAACCCAGCCTGCCCTGAGAGCACCGAACGGCTCAGTGCATAGACCCCCGAGAGCAGGGCGTATTGGGTGGCGGAGAAGCGCGGATTGCAGAGGCTCATCAGCAGGGCCACAAAGGCAGCTCCCACCAGCCCGCCGCCGATGTTTTCCAGGCCTACCGCCAGCAGAAGCCCCGTGAGACCGCCATCGAAGCTGGCTAGGGCCCAATAGGAGAGGTTGCCGGCGGCGCCCACCAGGGCAAACACCCAAAGGGAGCGGTTCATGCCCAGCCGGCCGAACAGCAGACCGCCGAGGATCGTGCCCAGGATCGTGGCGCCGATCCCCCAGCCCGCCAACACCGATCCCACCAGCTCCGGCGAGAAACCTTTCTGAATCAGGAACGGAACCGCCATCACATTCAGCAGCCCATCGGGCCAGCGGTAGAGCAGCACCAGTGCCAGCAGCATCGCCGCCCGGCCACGCCCGGTGCGGTGCAGAAATTCCCGGGCCGGACCTACCACCGCCTGCCGCAGGCTGCTCACCTGGTGTTGGATCGGGGGGAGAGTGGGAGCTGTGAGAGTAAACGGCACCACCAGCAGCATCAGGGCCGCAGAGCCCACAAACGCCAGGGGCCAGCCCGTTCGCCCCGCCAGGATGAAGCCGCCGGCGCCGATAGCGAGCATCGCTCCGCGGTAGCCGAGGTTGGTCGCGGCGGCACCGGCGCCCCGCTCCGACTCCGGTAGCAGATCCGTGCGGTAGGCATCCACCACGATGTCCTGGGTGGCACTGACTAGCGCCAACACGAGAGCCATCACGCCGATGGCCGTCAGCCGGGCGGGTTCTGGCCCCGGTCGCAGCAGGCTCATGGACCCGATCACCACCACCAGCACCAGCTGCAGCAGCAGCAACCAGCCCCGCCGACGATCCGGCCAGGGGATCGGCCAGCGATCCAGGGCCGGAGCCCACAGCATTTTCAAGGTGTAGGGCAGCTCGGCGTAGGCCAGCAGGCCAATCAACCCAAGCGGTACCCCTGTGGCCGTGAGCCATCCCTGCAGGAGCTTGGTGCCCACCATGTAGGGCGTGCCGCTGGCCACCCCCTCGGCCGCGACCGCCACCAGGCGACGGGCGGTGCCGTTGGCCGTGCGCATCGGTGCGGAATCCGGATGGCGGCACGCTAATGCGGGCCGCCAGATCTGCAGAATCAAGACAACACCAGGCTCAGGTCATGCAGTTCTTTCGTTCCACCCTGCTTCCAGCGGCCATCGTGTTGCTGTTTGGCCTGGCCCTGTTTGCCGTGAGCGCCCGCATCTGGCTGCCGGGTGATATGTCGGCTCCCGCACCGATCAGCTGAAGGAGAGCGCTTCGGCCCACGCCCCTACGATCCCCGGCATGACAGGCCCATTCCCCGAGTCCTCGCAAAGCCCGGCTGAACTGGCCCTGGATCCGGAGATGCTCGCCCGGGAGCTGGCCGAGGAGCTGTTGGGCGATCCCCTCGATGAGCTCGATGCCGCTGAAGCGGAGGCCGCCGATGTGGCCGCTGAATGCGATCTGGGCCTCACCCTGCTGGAGGGCAGCCATGACGAGCGCATGCAGGGCCTGCGCATCTTCTGTGAACACCGCGATCACCGCGCCCCCGCCAAGTTGTTGCCTCTGTTGGAGGCCAGCTGCCCAATCATTCGGATGAGTGCGGTCTACGCCCTCGGCCGCAATCCCGATCTGCAGGCCCTCTCTCCGCTCCTGGCGTTGCTGCAGAACGACAGCAACGGCTACGTGCGCAAGGCCGTGGCCTGGAGTCTCAGCAGCTACCCGGATGCCCCGGTGATGAACCCGTTGATCCGGGCATTGGAGACCGATATCGCCGCGGTGCGCCTGTGGGCCGCGAGCTCCCTCGCCGATGCCGGAGCCACGGGCTTGGCCAAGGCTGATCAGGCGGCCGGGCAGTTGCTGCTCTCCCTGCGCATCGACAGCGAGCCGGTCGTGCGCAGTAACAGCGCCTGGTCCCTCGGCCGTCTCTATGGGGATTTGGTGGAGCCCCGCCAGAAGGAGGTGGTGGAGGCCCTGATCAACGCCATGTTGCAGGACCTGGATCTGGCGGTTCGCGATGAGGCGCGACTCGCCCTCGAGCAGTTGGAGAATCCCTTGGTGTTGGAGCGTCTGCAAACCCTCGTGGATGAGGGCCTGTTGACTTGATCGCACCCGGTCAGTCAGCCCACAGTCGACGCCGCTAGCATCCCCGAACACCGTCCGACCCCCGGGATGGCTCAGCAAACGATTCGCTTTCGCATTCGGCCGGATGGCCGCGTCGAAGAGATCGTTGAGGGCATCACGGGAAGCGGCTGTGAGCAGCTCACCGAACGCATCGAGTCGAAGCTGGGCGTCGTGCAACAGCGCCAGCCCACCTCAGATGCCTTCCAAGGCCAGCCCAATGCGCTGAAGCCTGAGCAGACCCTTTCGTCCCAGGTCTCCTGATGTCGCACTTCAGCACCGTCAAAACGGAACTGCGCGATCGCACCGCTCTGATCGATGCCCTCAAAGACCTGGGCCACACCCCCAGCGAAGCGGCTAAGCCCGTGCGGGGCTACCGCGGCCAGACCGTGACGGCCGATCTCACCGTGCCGGCAGAGGGCTCCGGTGACCTGGGCTTCCGTTGGAATGCCGCCTCCGGCAGCTACGAGCTGGTGGCCGACCTGGATCTCTGGAGTCAGCCGATCCCCGTGGAGCGTTTCCTCGCCAAGCTCACCCAGCGTTATGCACTGCGCAGCATCCTCGCCGCCTCCGCCCAGGAGGGGTTTCAGGTGAGCGAGCAGCGGCAGGAACAAGACGGAACGATCGAGCTGGTGGTGACCCGCTGGGACGGCTGAGCTCCATCCGCGCCTCCTGAGGGATGGCATCCCACGATCCTGCAGCAGCCTTCACGGCTTCCGCTTCCGCTGCAGTTCCCCGCAGCGGTCGGGAGCCTGTGCTCGGCGGATCCCTCCGGCAGAAAGCGGTCTGGGTCGATGAGGTGGTTTGCATCGGTTGCCGCTACTGCGCCCATGTCGCCTCCAACACGTTTGTGGTCGAGGCGGATTGGGGCCGCTCCCGGGCGATCCGGCAGGACGGAGACAGCACCGAGACCATTCAGGAGGCGATCGAGACCTGCCCGGTCGATTGCATTCACTGGGTGAGCTACGAAGAGCTGCCGGCGTTGCAGGAGCAGACCCTGCAGCAGGAACTCCAGCCCCTGGGATTGCCATCGCCGGTGCGGGCGCGCCGCACGCTGCCGCGCCGTGAGGGCTCCTAGTGGTGTTGCCGACGCGTCGCTTTGGCCGCACCGAGCTGGCCATGCCGCTGCTTTCCCTGGGGGGCATGCGCTTTCAGCAGAGCTGGAGTGACCTGCCGGCTGATCAGATCAGTGCAGACAGCCAAAACAATCTGCGCAACACCTTGGAGCGGGCCGTGGCCTGCGGGTTTCATCACATCGAAACCGCTCGCCACTACGGCAGCTCCGAGCGCCAGCTGGGTTGGTTGCTGCCCCAGGTGCCCGATCCCCAGCGCATCCTGCAGACCAAGGTGCCGCCTCAGGCCGACAGCGCTGCTTTCGAAGCCGAGCTGAGATTGAGCTTCGAGCGGCTGGAGGTGGATCGCGTCGATCTGCTGGCGATCCATGGCCTCAATCTTCCCGAGCACCTGGATCAGACCCTCCAGCCCGGGGGCTGCCTCGAGGTGGTACGCCGCTGGCAGGCCGAGGGCCGCGTTGGCTCCGTGGGCTTCTCCACCCACGGCCCGCTGGATCTGATTCTGCGGGCCATCGAGAGTGATGCCTTCGACTACGTCAACCTGCACTGGTATTTCATCCGCCAGGACAACCGACCAGCGATCGATGCGGCGGTGGCCCATGACATGGGGGTGTTCATCATCAGCCCCACCGACAAGGGCGGCCATCTGCACAGTCCGCCGGAGCGCCTGCTGGAGCTCTGTGCACCGCTGCATCCGATCGTGTTCAACGATCTGTTCTGCCTCAGCGCCCCAGGGATTCACACCATCAGCGTGGGAGCGGCCAAGCCCACGGATCTGGATCTGCACCTCCAGGCCGTTGCGCTCTTGCCGCAGGCCCACCAGCTGTTGCCTCCGATCGTTCGCCGACTGGAGCAGGCACGGCGCGAGGCCCTCGGCGATGCCTGGCTCAGCAGCTGGCAGCAGGGGCTTCCGGCCTGGCAGGACACCCCCGGACAGATCAATCTGCCCACCTTGCTGTGGCTGCACAACCTCGTGGAGGGTTGGGATCTTCAGGGTTACGCCCGCGCGCGCTACGGACTGCTCGGAGCCGGTAGCCATTGGTTCCCCGGCGCCAACGCCGATGCCCTCGATCGGCAGGTGGATGAAGCACAGCTGCTGTCGGTGTTGCAGGACAGTCCGTGGGCCGAGCAGATCCCGCCGTTGCTGCGGCAGTTGCGCAGCCGGGTCGGAGGTGGCTCTGGCCAGCGACTGATGCAGAACTGAGCGCTGCCCAAAGCCCCAACTGACTCCGCTCCTTAGTCGCCTCCTCCCGCCAGCGGGAATTTGCTGGGGATGCCAACTGCCCTCGGGTAGGTCTTTGGGCAAGGCTCCAGGCTGCGCAACACAATCGCCGTGCGCTGTCCGCGGCCCCCGGGCAGATCCCGCTGATCCAGGCTCGCGATCGTGGCCTTTAACGGGGTGATCGCGGCCTCCAGGTCGCCTTGATCGCTGCTGTTCCATTGGCCGCGATAGAGCAGGGCTTCCCCTCCCTCGGCCAGCAGAGGAACGAGGTATTCCGCCACCACGGGCGCCGCAGCCACCGCCCGTGCCATGGCCAGATCGAACTGGCCGCGGCAGCGCTTTTGGCGGCCTGTCACCTCAATGCGCTCACAGCGCAGTTCCACTCGATCCTGCAGGCCCAGGGCCTGGGCCATGGCTTGCACCGCCTGGGTTTTGCGGCCCACGGAATCCACCAAGGTGAGCTGGGCCTGGGGCAGGGCGATGGCCACCGCCAGGCCAGGGAAGCCGCCGCCGGTACCGACGTCGATGCAGCGCAGCGGAGCTTCGGGGTTCTTGAGCAGACGCGGCACCAGGGGCCACAGGCTGTCGAACACCTGGGTGATCCAGAAGTCATCACCTTCCACCAGCCGCGTCAGATTCACGCGGCTGTTCCAGTGGCGCAGTTCGGCTTGCAGCTGGTGCAACAGCTCCAGTTGCCCTGTGCTGGGACTCCAGCCCAGGGCCTCCCACAGTGCTTGCTCCGGAGCTGGCATCCCCGCGGCTGACATTGGCAACCTCTCTAGGATCCCCCAGACCCGGTGCCGACTGGTGGCAGCTGCCAATCACTACGAGCTGCTGAGCATCACGCCTGAGGCCACCAGCCAGGAGCTGCGCCAGGCCTTCCGTAGCCTGAGCAAGCGCTACCACCCAGATACCACCGAGTTGCCGGAAGCTGAGGCCCGCGAGGCGTTCCGTCGGGTTCAGCTCGCCTACCTGACCCTCAGCGATCCCGAGCGGCGCCGCAGCTATGACGCCACCCTGAGGGCGGTGCAACCGGCCAAGCGTGTATCCGCCGCCCCTGCTGCTGCAGTGAAACCGGTGCCCGTGCGTCGTGCCCTTTCCGGTGGGGAGTGGTTCGCCCTGTTGCTGTTGGCCTTGGCGGTGGCCTTCAGCTTGGTGCTCGGCGTGGGCTTGGCCTGGTCCCGCGGTGCCGAGTTCTTGAAGCCTCCCAGCTGGCTTCTGACCGGTGGGCAGACTGACGGCACTTCTCAGTCCGTTGGTGTGGATGTCGGATCTGCCCTCGCCCCAGATGCCGCTCTACAACCACCCATTGCCCAGCTTGGAGGGTTGGCTGGCTGATCTGGGGGCGGTGCAGCGGGGCCCCAATTCCTGCTTCTGGGATCTCCAGGCCAACAGCTGGAGCGCCGAAATCGAACTGGGTGTTGAGGAGCTGAGTGTGCGCTGGGGTGAAGGCCCGGCGTTGGTGCAGCGTCAATTCCCTTATGGCCTCAGCCGCGCAGATGTGGAATCGGCCATCCTCGCCGGACCCTGACAGATGGCCCGTTCATCGCCATCCTGAGGGGAACCAACCCGAGCTTGAGATCAGGTGTGATGGATCGCCATCCCCACCCGCAACACTCCCGGCAGCAGCCACGCCTGTCGAACCGCTTTCTGCAGCCGCAGGACTTGGCTGCACCCCGTGCCGCCCGGGCCTGGAGCGCCACGGAAGTGTTCGCCGAAGGCCAGTGGCAGAGCGTGCGGGTGCATCTCGAGGCCCGGGGCTGGAACACTCGCCAGATCGAGCAGATTCACGATCAATTGCGCCAGGGTTGGCCACTGGCCCTGGCGGAAAACAACGTCTCGGTGCTGACCGGCTTCTGTCCGATCAAGGCTCGGCAGATTTAGAGCTGTCGCTTGCAGACTTCGCTTTGGTCCTCGCTGAGGGTGGAGAAAGGGCCACAGTTGAACCAGCGCACCACCGACAGTTCAATGTCGGTGAAGAGCACCAGGATCCCGGCACAAAGCGCTGCTACGGCTGCGGTCACCGCCAGATGGGAAGACTTCATGGCTGACTGGCGATGGCTGCCGCTGATGCCCTGAGCTTATGGGCCAAGTCGAGGGCCTGCCATTGGCGCTCGAGTGCCTCGGCGTTGATCTGCGGCAGGGGTGGTAAGCAGCCCAACAGCGGCACGCCCCCCAGGCTCGCCAGGGTGCTCGCGTTATTGGGATGGGGCTCTCCGTTGAGCAGCACCCCCGCTACAGGAATCGTGCGCCGCCGGAGGGCTTCCAGCGACAGCAGGGTGTGGTTCAAGGTCCCCAGGCCGGAGCGGGCCACCAGCAGCACCGGCAGCCCCCAGCGCTGCAACACCTCGATCTGCAGCAAATCCAGCCGCAGCGGCACCAGCAGCCCCCCTGCTGTTTCCACCACCAGAGGGCCGTCGCAGGCCGGCAGGCTCAGTTGCTCGGGGTCGATGGCCGCAGCGCCCTCCAGGGCGCTGGCCCAATGGGGGGAGACGGGTGCTTCGAAGCGATAGGCCTCGGGCAGGATCCGCTCCGCCGGCAGCTCCAGCCAGCGCTGAACGCGATCGCGGTCCCCTTCACCCTGCTCCAGGCCGCACTGCACCGGTTTCCAGTAGCGGGCCCCCAGGCCCTGCACCAACAGGGCGCTGACCACTGTTTTGCCCACATCGGTGTCGGTGCCGCACACCACGAAACGCCCGGGGTGCTTCGTCATCGCTTCTGTCCGATCAGAACCAGCACGTTCCACAGGATCGCCTGATCGGTTCCTGGCCAGCAGCGCAGCAGACGCCGCAACTGCCCCGCTGTGAGTTGAGGTCCCCGGCTGGCCTGCGCCCCAAGCGTTTTGATCTGCTGCAGGAAGGCCAGCCCTCCGGGGTTGGGCCGGCTGAAGCGCAGGCGCTGCAGACAGTGGATCTCCAACTGCTGCTGGGCTCTGTCGATCAGTGGATCGGCATCGGGCAGCTCCAAGGCGGTGCAGGGCACGCCCGCATGGCTGGCGGCCTCACTCCAGAGGGGAAAGCTGCCGCTGGTGGGCACGGCCAGCAGAAGCCAGCCGCCCTGCTGCAAGCTCGAGCACCACTGCTGCAGTTGCAGCGGGGGATGCTCCAGCCACTGCAGAGCAAAGCTCGAGGCCAGGCAGGCGGCCCCTTCCAGCTGTGGGGGGAGGCCGTCGTTGAGATCCCACTGCAGCTGCGGCACCTGCGTGTCCTGGCGCAGCAGGGCCTCGCATTGGTCGACCCGCAGAAAAGCCTCGCCGCCAAGGCCCCGTTCCAGGGCTCGGCTCAACAGGCCGCTGCCTGCCCCGAGATCGGCCCGAGGACCTCGCGGCAGCCTGAGCTCTTGGCTGATGCAGAGCCGCTCCAGACGGGCGGCGATCGCGCTCTGGAGGCGAGCGTTGCTGTCGTAGGCCGATGCGCCACCGCTGAAGCAGCTGTTCACAGCGGCGCTGAAGGGCGGAGGCGGTGGCTTAAGCACAGGCATCAGCGATCCAGCTCAACACCGCGGCGGGCAGGCTTGGATCCAAGAGACAGTGCCCGAGATCAGGGCGGCTCCAGACCGTGGCCTGGGGGAACTCCTGGCGCAGCTGCTCCCGGCTGGCCGGCGCCACGATCCGATCCTGCTCCGCCTCCACCAGCAACACGGGAATCCCCGCGGGAAATCCTTCCGGCAGCCCAGCGGTGCGCTCCAGCCGCGTGAGGTCGTCGAGCAGGCGATGCACGCCCTCGGCGCTGATCCCCTGCTCCAGAGGACCTTCAGGCAGCAAGGCGGTGGATTGCGGAGCGGCCGCCTGGGCCAGAAAGTCGTGGAGCAGCGCGTTCACCTCGCCAGCCTCCAGCCGTTGCCGCATCGAGCGCACAGCCGCCTGCAGGGGGCGCCCCGCCCGGCCCTCGGGCAGGAAGCGGCTGAAGCTGGCGAGCAGCACTGCGCCAGTGGCCGTGCGCCACACCTCCGCTGGGATCAGATGGGGGCCGAGGGAATGGGCGATCACGATCCGCCGATGGCTGGCCTTCGGCCATTGCGGATCCAGAGGTGAGGAGGCTCCATAGCCCCGCTCACCCCAGCTGAAGCTCCAACCCCGCTGCTGGGTCTGCTCCACCCAGGGGTGCCAGCTGTGGTGGTCTCCGGCCCAGCCGTGCATGCCGATCAGGTGGGTGGAGCTGTGGGGATTCATGCTGATCCCAGCGCACGCAGCAGTAGATCCAGACTGCCTTCCGGCAAGTCCTGGCGCAGCACCAATCGCAGCCGCGCCGTGCCGGAGGGCACCGTCGGCGGACGGATCGCCACGCTCAGCAGGCCCTGCGCTTCCAGCTGCTGTTGCAGATCCAAGGCGCGTTGGTCATCTCCCACAAGCAAGGGCAGAACCGGTCCGAAACCAGCCGGCCGGGGCCAGCCGGCAGCCTCCAGCGCGGATCGCCACCGCTCGGCCCGCTCCAGCAGCCTCTGCCGCTGGCTCTCGCTGTGCTGAATCAACTCCATGGCGGCCAGGGCCGCCGCCGCCAGCGGAGGCGCCAGGGCGGTGGTGTAGCGGAAGGGGCCGGAATGCTGCAGAAGCCAGTCGCCCACCAGCGCATCACAGGCGAGAAAGGCCCCGCCGCTGCCAAAGGCTTTGCCAAAGGTGCCACTGATCAGCTGAATCTCCCCTGCGCCGTAGCCGAGGCCGCGCCCCCCGGAACCCAGCACGCCCAGGGCGTGGGCTTCATCCAGCAGCAGGGCCGCCCCATGCTTCCGGCAGAGCGCAACGAGCCTGGGAACATCCGGGCAGGTGCCTTCCATGGAGAACAGGCTCTCGCTGAGCACCAGCACCCGCCGCTGGGCCTGGCCGTCTGCTCGGGCGTACTGAAGCTTCGCCTCCAGGTCGGAGAGATCGTTATGACGAAAGCGCCGCAACCGTGCTCCGCTGGCTTGCACCCCCACCAGCAGGGAGTGGTGGATCAGGCGATCTGCCAACACCAGGCTGTGGCGATCGGCGAGGGCCTGAACGGCCGCCAGATTGGCCTGAAAGCCGCTGGGGAACAGCAACACCCGCTCACGGCCCAGCCATTGGGCCAGGGCCTGCTCGAGCGCGTGATGGATCGGGCGGCTCCCGCTCACCAACCGGGAGGCCCCGGCCCCGACTCCGTCGCAGGCGATGCTCTGACGTGCTGCCTCTTGAAGGCGTGGATGACGACTCAGACCTAGGTAGTCATTGCTGGCTAGATCCAGTAGGGGTCGCCCTTCTGGGCTGGGCGCCAGGCCGGCCGGGCCATGCGGTTGCAGGGCCCGGAGCCGCCTCCGTCGTTCCGGGGGCAGGGCCTCCAGCTCCGCGGCTAGAGGCCCCAGGGGATCGCCTGGGCCCGGACTCGCCAACCCGTGCTGCACGCAAGTATTCGCTTCAGTTTGCCCGCTGGTCTGGAGCCCATAGGATCTCCTGATGCCCAGTAGCTCCCAGGTCTCCGGCGCCCCCGAAGACGCAGCCCTCGTGCCGCCCCTGGAGCAGCTGTTCCCCTTCAGCCTCGATGACTTTCAGCTCGAGGCCATCGATGCCCTGAATCAGGGCCATTCGGTGGTGGTGAGCGCCCCCACTGGCTCCGGCAAAACCCTGGTGGGGGAATACGCGATTCACCGGGCCTTGGCCCACGGCCAGAAAGTTTTTTATACGACCCCTCTTAAGGCGCTCTCCAACCAGAAGCTGAGGGACTTCCGCGAGCAGTTCGGAGCCGATCGCGTCGGTCTGATGACCGGTGACCTCACCGTGAACCGGGAGGCCTCCATCGTGGTGATGACCACGGAGATCTTCCGCAACATGCTCTACGCGGAAGCGGATCAGGGGGATGACCCCCTGGCCGATGTGGAGGCGGTGGTGCTCGATGAGTGCCACTACATGAACGACTCCCAGCGCGGCACCGTCTGGGAGGAGTCGATCATTCACTGTCCCCCGGTGGTGCAGCTGGTGGCCCTGTCGGCCACGGTGGCGAACGCGGGGCAGCTCACCGATTGGATCGAGCGGGTGCATGGGCCAACCCGTTTGGTGATGAGCGATTTCCGGCCAGTGCCGCTGCAGTTCAGTTTCTGCAGTGCCAAGGGATTGCACCCCCTGCTCAACGAGGAAGGCACCGGGCTGCACCCCAACTGCAAGGTCTGGCGTGCCCCCAAGGGGCGCAACCGGCGGGGCCCCAAAACCCCGAAGCCCCCACAGCCTGAGGCCCCGCCTCTGGGGTTTGTGGTGGCGCAGATGGAAGAAAGGGACATGCTCCCCGCCATCTATTTCATCTTCAGCCGCCGCGGCTGCGACAAGGCTGTCCGCGATCTGGGCAAGGTCTGCATGGTCAATCCCCAGGAGCAGGCCCGCATTCGTGCCCGGCTGGAAGCTTTCGTGGCGGCCACCCCCGAAGCCGTGCGGGATGGGGGCCATGACGATGCCCTGCTGCGGGGCATCGCTGCACACCATGCCGGGGTGTTACCGGCCTGGAAGGAGCTGATTGAGGAGTTGTTCCAGCAGGGGTTGGTGAAGGTGGTCTTCGCCACCGAAACCCTGGCGGCGGGCATCAACATGCCGGCGCGGAGCACGGTGATCTCCGCCCTCTCCAAGCGCACGGAGCGAGGGCATCGCCCCCTGATGGGCAGTGAGTTTCTGCAGATGGCGGGCCGGGCCGGGCGGCGCGGGCTCGATTCCCAGGGCTACGTCGTCACCGTGCAGAGCCGCTTTGAGGGTGTGCGTGAAGCCGGGCAGTTGGCCACCAGCCCGGCGGATCCTCTGGTGAGCCAATTCACCCCCAGCTACGGCATGGTGCTGAACCTGCTGCAGCGCTACGAGCTCTCCAAGGCCCAGGAGTTGGTGGAGCGCAGCTTCGGGCGCTATCTGGCCACCCTCGATCTCGCCGAAGACGAGTGCCGTATCGCTGAACTCAGGGAGCAGTTGGGGCAGCTCAGCAGCGGTGTTCAGGATGTGGACTGGGAAGACTTTGAGGATTACGAGAAGCAGCGTGGTCGCCTACGGGAGGAGAGACGCCTGCTGCGGATCCTGCAGCAACAGGCCGAGGAGACCCTCGCCCATGAGCTGACCTTGGCGCTGCGCTTCGCCAGTGAAGGCACCCTGGTGAGCCTGAAGGCTCCTCTGCTGCGGGGCCGGGTGACCCCGGCGGTGATCGTCGAGAAACAGCAGGGATCGGGACAGTTCCCCCTGCTGTGCTGCCTCACCGATGAGAACGTCTGGGTGCTGGTGCCCTGCAGCGCCGTGGTGAGCCTGCATGCGGAGCTGAGCTGCCTGCAGGTCAAGGATGTGGAGGCTCCGGCGCTGCATCGCTCCGGCGAGCTGCGCCATGGCGATCAAGCCAGCGGTGGTCTGGCCTTGGCAGTGGGTCATATGGCCAGACGCCACGACATGACCACCCCCCAATACGACCTGGCGGGAGAGGTGCAAGCCCAAGCCCACCTGGTGCGGGAGCTGGAATTGGCCCTCGAGCTTCACCCCGCCCATGGCGCCGGTGATCGCAAGAAGCTGCGCAAGCAGCGGTTCCGCATCGAGGAGCTGGAGGAGGAGATCGAGGAGCGGCAGCGCATCCTCCACTTCCGGGCGAATCGTCACTGGGAAACCTTCCTCGCCCTGATCGAGATCCTGCGCTTCTTTGGCTGCCTCGAAGGAGAGGACGGCCTTGAGCCCAGTGAAGTGGGACGCACCGTGGCCGCCCTGCGCGGCGACAACGAGTTGTGGCTAGGTCTGGCCCTGATGAGCGGGCATCTTGATGAGCTGGATCCCGCTGATCTGGCAGCGGTCTTGGAGGCGATCTCCACTGAGGTCAATCGCCCCGATCTCTGGAGCGGTTACCCACCGCCGCCGGCAGCCGATGAGGCGATGCATGATCTGCGCGGCATCCGCCGGGAGCTCCAGCGCCAACAGGAGCAGGCCAAGGTGGTGATGCCTGTTTGGTTTGAAGGGGAACTGATGGGCCTGGTGCATGCCTGGGCCAAGGGAGTGAGCTGGAACGATCTGATTGCCAACACCTCGTTGGATGAGGGGGATGTAGTGCGGATCATGCGCCGCACGGTGGATCTCTTGGCCCAGATCCCCTACTGCGAGGCCATCAGTGACCAGCTGCGCACCAATGCCCGTACGGCCCTCAAGGCGATCAACCGCTTCCCAGTGCGCGAACCGGTGGATCTGATCGCAGGGGGCTCCGATGCCGACAACCCCGCCACGGCCCGCGGGGCCGCTGAGGGTGCCGCCGTCACTCCCGCGGCCTGATCACCAGCCAGACGATCAGCAACAGGCCCAGGGTGCTCCCCACCGTGTAGATCCAGTCGGCATAGGGGGTCCAGAACAGGGCTGGAACTG
Source organism: Cyanobacteria bacterium M_surface_10_m1_298 (assembly GCA_016882485.1). Classification (GTDB taxonomy): domain Bacteria; phylum Cyanobacteriota; class Cyanobacteriia; order PCC-6307; family Cyanobiaceae; genus Vulcanococcus. The sequence continues at coordinate 3,726 of VGPT01000010.1, read as the reverse complement.
GAGGCATCGGCTGATTCGCTGCTGCCGGTAGCGTGCCAGCAGGCCAGTGCGCGCTTGTGATTAACCCCTCCCGCATTCGCATCCTGGCGGTGGGCAAGGTGCGCAAGGGTTGGGTGCTCGAGGGCATCGCCACCTACCTCAAGCGCTTACCGGGCTTGCAGATGGTGGAACTGCGCGATGCCGGCAAAGAGCGGGAAGCCGAAGCGATCCTGGCGGCCCTGCGCCCGGATGAACAACTGGTGGTGCTGGCCGAGGAGGGACAGACCTTTGATTCACCAGCCTTCGCGAAGCATCTGGAGGGTTCCGGTTCGGAGCGTTTGGCGTTGGTGATCGGCGGCGCTGAAGGCATCGCTCCAGCCCTGAAGGCCAGGGCCAGTTGGCGCCTGAGCCTTTCGCCGATGACCTTCCCCCACGAGCTGGCCCGCCTGTTGCTGCTGGAGCAGCTCTACCGCGCCGTCACGATTCAGCAGGGCGGTCCGTATCACAAGTGAGCGCGGGGCTCAGATGCCCAGGCGATTCCAGATCACGCCCAGGTTGGCCTGGTGCAGATCGGTGGAGAAGCAGTCAGCCAGTTGCTCTGCGCTCAGTCGCGAGGTCACCTCGGCATCGGCTTCGAGGTTGGCGCGGAAGTCGCCGCCAGCGGTGTTCCAGGCCGTGTGGGCGTTGCGCTGCACGATCCGGTAGGCGTCTTCCCGGTTGATGCCGCTCTCCACCAGGGCCAGCAGCACCCGCTGGCTGAACACCACACCGCCGTAGACATTCATGTTGCGGGCCATGTTCTCCGGGTACACGCCCAGGCCCTGCACCACCGAGGTCATCTCCCGCAGCATGAAGTGGAGGGTCACCGAGCAGTCGGGCAGCATCATCCGCTCCACGGAGCTGTGGCTGATGTCGCGCTCGTGCCAGAGGGCACAGTTCTCCAGGGCTGCCACCACATAGCTGCGCAGCACCCGGGCCAGACCGCTGATGCGCTCGCTGCGGATCGGATTGCGCTTGTGGGGCATGGCTGAGCTGCCCTTCTGCCCCTTGGCGAAGTTCTCCTCCACTTCCAGCACATCGGTGCGCTGCATGTTGCGGATCTCGGTGGAGAAGCGCTCCAGGGCAGCGCCCACAAGGGCAAGCGTTTGGATGTATTCGGCGTGGCGATCGCGGGAGATCACCTGGGTGCTGGCGGTGTCGGGCACCAGGCCGAGCTTGGCGCAGGCAAATTCCTCGACGCGGGGATCGGTGTTGGCGTAAGTGCCCATGGCGCCCGAGATCTGGCCCACACTCACCGCGGTTTCGAGGCGCGCCAGACGCTCCTGGTTACGCACCACCTCCGCCAGCCAGCCGGCCACCTTGAAGCCGAAGGTGATCGGTTCACCGTGGATGGCGTGGGAGCGGCCGATCATCACGGTGCCCTTGTGGGCCCGGGCCAGCTCCCGCAGGGCCTCGGCCAGCTTGTCGAGCTCGGTGCGCAGCAGCTGCACTGAGGCCTTCATCTGGAGGGCCACCCCGGTGTCGAGCACATCGGAGCTGGTCATGCCCACATGGATGTAGCGGCCCGCATCACCCACGTGTTCGTTCACGTTGGTGAGGAAGGCGATCACGTCGTGACGCACCTCAGCTTCAATCTCGAGGATGCGATCCACGCTGAAGCTGGCTTTCTCCTTGATGGTCGCGACGGCCTCGGCGGGTACGCGGCCCAGCTCGCAGTTCGCCTCGGTGGCGGCAATTTCCACGTCGAGCCAGCTCTGGAATTTCGCCTGCTCGCTCCAGATGGCGCCCATCTCGGGCAAGGTGTAACGCTCGATCAAGGCCGCGCCTGGCTCACATCCAGACCAATGTATGGAATGGCCTTCTAAGCCACTCCCGTGAGCTTGTGATGGTCCACCTCCCATTGCACCAGAGGCCCCCAGGCCTGTTGCTTGACCCAGCAGCGGCCTCCGCGGCAGTGCAGCAGCTGGAAGGGGGGGAGGTCGTCGGGTTGGTTGCGCAGCTTCACGAAGCTGCCGGGTTGGAGCAGTTCGACCACGTTGTTGGCGTGGGCTCCTGGGGTGCGGGCCATCACGGTCCCCTCGGCTGGGGTCATCCTCTGGAGTGTTCCCCTACAAACAGCCACAGCGCCTGTTTTTATTTCGTTTCCCGTGTGGTTTTGTGATCTTCTGAACCCCGGGTGCCTGTGAGCTGCTGCGGCACGATGCAGAGGTGCTGAGCAGAGGATCCGCTCAGACTGAAAGGCGATGGGCCGAAAGCGACGGTTGGATCTGCATCTGGTGGAGCTGGGCCTGGTGACCTCGCGCCAGCAGGCCCAGCAGCTGATTCGTGCGGGCAAGGTGCGCAGTGGTGATCGGATCCTCGATAAGCCCGGTTTGGAGGTGCTGCCGGAGCTGGAGCTGCAGGTGGAGCAGCCGCAGCGGTTTGTCTCCCGTGGTGGAGAGAAGCTGCTGGCGGCGGTGGAGGCCTTCCCCCTCGCCCTCGAGCAGCGCATCTGCCTCGATGGAGGCATTTCCACCGGGGGCTTCAGCGATTGCCTGCTGCAGCACGGCGCCTCCCGCGTGTATGGGGTGGATGTGGGCTACGGACAAACCGCCTGGAGCCTGCGTACCGATGCGCGTTTGGTGCTGAAGGAGCGCACCAATCTGCGCCATCTCCAACCGGAGGATCTCTACGGGGCTGATGACCCCTGGCCCGATTTGGCGGTGGCGGATGTCTCCTTCATCCGACTGGCTCTGGTGCTCCCGGCGTTGGGGCGTTTGCTGCGCCCGGAGCGCCGTGAAGCGGTGCTGCTGGTGAAGCCGCAGTTTGAGGTGGGCAAGGAGCGCGTGGGGAAGGGGGGCGTGGTGCGTGATCCCCTGGCCCATGCCGATGCGATTGAGGGGGTGATCGCCGCCGCCCTGAGCGAAGGCTGGCGCAGCTGCGGCGTGGTGGCTTCACCAATCACCGGTCCGGCGGGCAACCACGAATATCTGCTCTGGTTGCGCTCCGGCGACTGGAGCGAGCATGAAAAAACCGCCGAACAGATGCCCGATGAAGCATCGATTCGACGGCTGGTGGAGAGCACCCTCGCGGGTTGAGGAGGTGCTGATCAGATGGCGCTCTCGTCTTTGTCTCCGGTGCGGATCCGGATCACCGACTCCACCGGGCTGATGAAGATCTTTCCGTCACCGATTTCGCCGGTGCGGGCAGCATCCTGAATGGCGGTCACCACGGTGTCGACGCGGGCGTCATCCACCACGATCTCAAGCTTGAGCTTCTGCAGAAATTCAACGGTGAACTCAGAGCCGCGGTAGCGCTCCACCTGACCTTTCTGACGACCAAATCCGCGCACTTCGCTCACGGTCATGCCGACGATCCCGGCGTTGACCAGGGCCAGCTTGACGTCTTCGAGCTTGAAGGGGCGAATGATGGCCTCGATCTTTTTCATGGGGCAGGGGTTCTCGTAGGGGAATTCTCTCAGGAAAACCAGGGAGTGAGGGCGGCTGTCACAGCCTCCAGAACGTATTAGGCCGCAGCGATGCCCCCGGAGATGTGCCCGTTGCTACAGCTGCCGTGATGCGTAGTATCCGAAGTCGATCCGTCCCCGTTGGATGACCCAGGCAACCCAGACCCCCCTGTATGGAGAGCGGGCCATTGCGGAGGCGGAGCTGATCTGTTTCGACAATCCCCGCCCCGGCCGGGCCTATGAGGTGTCGATCACGCTTCCGGAATTCACCTGCAAGTGTCCCTTCTCCGGCTATCCCGACT
>VGPT01000009.1 GCA_016882485.1 Cyanobacteria bacterium M_surface_10_m1_298 | reverse complement strand
GTGCGCGAACCAGATTTTCAGGCCTGCATCAACCTGGCCCAGGGGCGTCAGGTGGACCTGATGCTCTCGATGAGCCACATCCCCAACCGCGTTGCCGCAGGCGGCTTCTCCGCCACCAGCACCGTGATAGCGGGCCACGGCTGGGGGCCCCAGACCATGGACGCCTTTCTGCGCCCCCTTGGCATCGAGCTTGATGCCACACAGTTCCGCCTCTCCCTGCCGAAGGCGTCCCTCGACAAAGCTGCGGCGGCGATGCCCAGCGGCCAGGGTCCGGCCCTACTGCTGTGTCCCTCCGGTGGTGCCCAGGACTGGCCGGCTGATCGTTGGCAGGCCTTGCCCGCTGCCATTCGCTCCAAGCTGAACGATCTACGGGTGGTGGAGGCCAGCGCGGGAACCCTGCTGGAGCGCGCCTCCCAGATGGCGAACTGCGATGTGGTGTTGAGCAGCGATCCGATCAGCAACGCTCTCGCTCTCTTCAATGGCATGCCTCTGGTGGCGATCGGCGCCGACGCCGGTGCCCTGCCCGAGCGCGATGGCGTGAAGGCGGTGGGACAATCAGGGGCTCTGCACAACCTGGAGCCCAGTGCGGTCTTGCAGGCCCTTGGCCTGGGATGAGCACACGCCGCAGCCGAGGCCGCTTCCGCTCCAGATATCGGGGTCCTCTGGCTCCGCTGCGCCGCCTGCTGGATCAGTTGCCCTGGGCAGGGCCGGTGCTGGCTCTGGCTCTGGTGGTAAACGCCGGGGCGGTGGGCTATCGGCTCACCGAAGGCTGGGACTGGGGAGATTGCTACTGGATGGTGCTGATCACCCTCAGCACCCTTGGCTTCAGTGACGAGCACACGTCTCTGGTGCATACCGGTGGTCGCATCGTCACCGCCCTGCTGCTGGTGGGCGGGCTGGTGGTCGTGCAGCAAACGCTGCAGAAACTGCTGGAATTAACGAATTCCGGTTATTTCCGCCGCCTTCGCGAGCGGCGGTACCGCCAGCAGCTGCAGCGTTCGATGAATCAGCACGTGATCCTCTGCGGCTACGGCCGAATCGGACGGGAAATTGCCGAGCAGCTCTGCGGAGAGAACATTCAATTGCTGGTGGTCGAAAACGACCCGGGCCGAATCGATGAAGCGCAGCAGCGCGGTCTCACCGTGCTGCAGGGCGATGCGACCCTCGATGAAACCCTCGAGGAAGCCGGCATTCATCGCTGCAGAGCCCTGGTGGCTGCCCTGCCTAGCAATGCAGCCAACCTCTATGTAATCCTCAGCGCCCGCGGCCTGGCCCCAAGCGCTCGCCTGATCGCCCGGGCCGACAGCGAAGAAGCGGAGGGCAAGTTGCGCCTTGCCGGTGCGGATCAGGTGGTCAGTCCCTACGTGGCCGGGGGCCGGGCGATGGCAGCGACAGCCCTGCGCCCTCTGGCGGTCACCTTCATGGAGCTACTGGCTGGCAGCGACTGCGAGGTGGAGGAGTTTCTGCTGAGTGAGCACCCCGACAGGCTCGGTGATCTCAACGGAGCCAGCCTCTCGGAACTCCAGCTGGGCCGCCGCAGCGGCGCCCTGGTGCTGGCGATTCGCAACCCCGCCTCCAGCCAGCTCAGCACTGGAACGGTTGAGTCTCTGATCGCCAATCCCGGGGGAGACATCCGACTGGCTCCAGGCCAGTTGCTGGTGGTGATGGGGAGCAAGCGGCAGCTGCAACGCTTTGGAGAACTGCTGGGCAGCGCCCTGGCCGGGGTCGAAAGCATGCCCTCTTAGCCTGCTGCGAACTCACTGCACCTTCCATGGCTGAAGCCACCCCCCTGACCGGTCAGGTAGCTCTGGTCACGGGAGCCAGTCGCGGCATCGGCGCAGCGATCGCCAAGGAGCTCGCCGCAGCAGGTGCAACGGTGGTGGTGAATTACGCCAGCTCCCCCGCCGCCGCCGAGGCGGTGGTGGCCGAGATCAGCGCGGCGGGCGGACAAGCCTGGGCTCAGCAGGCCAACGTGGCCAATGAGGAACAGGTGGAAGGCCTGGTGAAGGCAGTGCTGGAGAAGGAAGGGCGCCTGGACGTGCTGGTGAACAACGCCGGCATCACCCGCGACGGCCTGCTGATGCGCATGAAGAGCGCGGACTGGCAGAGCGTGATCGACCTCAACCTCACCGGGGTGTTTCTCTGCACCCGGGCCGTCAGCCGCTCGATGCTCAAGGCCCGCAGCGGCCGGATCATCAACATCACCTCAGTGGTGGGCCTGATGGGCAACCCTGGCCAGGCCAACTACAGCGCCGCCAAGGCGGGCGTGATCGGCCTCACCCGCAGCAGTGCCGCCGAATTCGCCAGCCGCGGTGTCACCGTGAACGCCGTGGCCCCCGGCTTCATCGAGAGCGACATGACCGCAGAACTCGACAAGGAGCCGATCCTCAAGGCCATCCCCTTGGGGCGCATGGGGCAACCCTCTGAAGTGGCCAGCGCCGTGCGCTTCCTGGCGGGAGACCCCGCCGCGGCCTACATGACCGGGCAGGTGCTGCAGGTGGATGGCGGCATGGTGATGCGCTAGCTCTGCAGCGGCTGAGCCAATTCCTCCCGCAGCCGGCGGATCCGCTGAAGCAACTTCAACCGGCGGCTGCGCTCGGTCATGGTGAGAAACAGGCGCAGCGGCACATAGATCAACGCCATCCCCAGCCCAAGGCCAGCCACCAGAAGAAAGGCCATCACATTGCTGCCGGCCCCTGGATCGGCAAGGGCCTCGGTGAGCGGTCCGGCGAAGCTGTCCACCAGGGTGTCGCTGATGCTGTCCTGCATGGGTCGAACCCTATCGGCTGCAGCCTGCTGCAGCTGCTGAGAGCGTTCGAATCATTCGGCTTTCCCCACAAGCCAGCGGTCACCCCGTCATGGGAGCCTGTAGCCACTCCAGCGCGATCAGCCCCCCGAGATGGCCAAGCTGCTCTCCTTCTCCGATGAATCCCGCGCCGCCCTTGAGCGTGGCGTCAACGCCCTCGCCGATGCGGTGAAGGTGACCATCGGTCCCAAGGGCCGCAACGTGGTCCTCGAGAAGAAGTTCGGTGCCCCCGATGTCGTGAACGACGGCGTCACCATCGCCCGCGAAATCGAACTGGAGGATCCGTTCGAAAATCTGGGCGCCAAGCTGCTGCTGCAGGTCGCCACCAAAACCAAGGACAAGGCCGGCGACGGCACCACCACCGCCACCGTTCTGGCCCAGGCCATGACCCGCGAAGGCCTGCGCAACGTGGCCGCCGGTGCCAGCCCGGTCAACCTGCGCCGGGGGATGGACAAGGCCGTCGCTCAGGTGGTGCAAGGCATTGCCGATCGTGCCACCCCCGTGGCTGGAGACGCCATCCGTCAGGTAGCCACGGTGAGCTCCGGTGGCGATGAGGAAGTGGGTCGCATGGTGAGCGACGCCATGGAGAAGGTGAGTGCCGATGGCGTGATTACGGTTGAAGAGAGCAAGAGCCTCGCTACCGAGCTCGAAATCACCGAAGGCATGGCCTTCGACCGTGGCTACAGCTCTCCCTATTTTGTGACCGATGGCGATCGTCGTGTCTGTGAATTCGACAACGCCCTTCTGCTGATCACGGATCGCAAGATCAGCGCGATCAACGATCTGGTGCCTGTGCTTGAGGCGGTCTCCAAGGTGGGTCGGCCTCTGGTGATCCTGGCGGAGGAAGTCGACGGAGAAGCGCTCGCCACCCTGGTGGTGAACAAGAACCGCGGCGTGCTGCAGGTGGCCGCCGTCCGAGCCCCTGGCTTTGGCGATCGCCGCAAGGCCATGCTGCAGGACATCGCCATCCTCACCGGCGCCAACCTGGTGAGCGAAGACCGGGCCATGACCCTCGACAAGGTGGGGCTTGAGGATCTCGGTAGTGTCCGCCGCATCACCATCAGCAAGGACGACACCACGATCGTCGCCAGCGGCGAGCATCAGGCGGCCGTTCGCGACCGGATCTCAGCGATCAAGCGGGAACTCGACAACACCGACTCCGACTACGACCGCGAGAAACTCAGCGAGCGCATCGCCAAACTGGCCGGCGGCGTGGCCGTGATCAAGGTGGGCGCACCCACCGAAACCGAGCTGCGCAACCGCAAGCTCCGCATTGAAGACGCCCTCAACGCCACCCGCGCAGCGGTGGAAGAAGGGATCGTGGCCGGTGGCGGCAGCTCCCTGGTGCAACTGGCCGAGGGCCTGAACGGCCTGGCCGCAGAACTGAGCGGTGACGAACGCACCGGTGTGGAAATCGTGCAGCGGGCCCTGTCTGCTCCCCTGCATCAGATCGCGGCGAACGCCGGCTACGACTCCAACGTGGTGGCTGACCAGGTCCGCAGCAGCGGCCAGGGGTTCAACGCCGCCACCGGCGCCTACGAAAACCTGCTCACCGCCGGGATCCTCGATGCCGCCAAGGTGGTGCGCCTCGCCCTTCAAGACGCGGTCTCCATCGCCTCACTGCTGCTGACCACCGAAGCGGTGATTGCCGATAAACCTGAGCCCCCCGCACCCCCCGCTCCCGGTGGTGACATGGGCGGCATGGGTGGAATGGGCGGTATGGGCGGTATGGGTGGAATGGGCATGCCCGGGATGATGTGATCCCAGCCCATCGCCTCGGTCACATCGCCTCGGTCACATCGCCCGAATCAATCGGGCATGAATCCGGCAGACCGATAGCGCTTCAGGGGGAGGGCTGCTGCAGAGGCGGCCCAACTCCCTGTTCAGCGCTTCAAGATCAGCCATCGGGAATCCCGCCATGGGAGTGGTCAGCAACAGGCCACCCACGACCAGCGAAAAAATAGGAACGACCTTGTGGGAGGCCATGGCACACCTCCGGTGAGACCACTGAGACACCTTCAGTGTGCTTTGAGGGGCCCCTCCAGCTGCTTCGCTTCAGAAAGGTTTCCAGAACCTATGAAGACAATGCACGCAGGTAGCTAGCGACCTGCAGATCCACCCCGGTAATCGCCGTTCCCACCACCACAGCATCAGCACCTTCCGAGAGGGCTCGGCGGGCTTGCTCAGCTGTCGCAATACCCCCTTCACACACCAGCATCACCTCAGCAGGGAGCTGGGCGCGCAGCGGTGCCAACAAAGACCACGCCGGAGGCTTGGTTTCCGCCGTGGCTTCGGTGTAGCCATAGAGCGTGGTGCCAACCCAATGGCAACCCAGGGCAGCGGCCCGGAGCCCATTCGCCAGGCTGTCCACATCCGCCATCAACACGGCCCCGAGGTCAGCGCGGGCGCGAGCGATCAGATCAGCAAGCTCCTCATCCCCAGGGCGTGCGCGGTCCGTGGCATCCAGGGCGATTACATCGGCGCCGGCGGCCCAGACCGCCTGGATCTCTGACCAGCTCGGGGTGATGTACACCGAACTTTCGGGAAACGTGCGTTTCCACAACCCCACGATCAACGCCTCAGGGCAGCGGCGGCGCACGGCACCGATGTGTTCAGGACTCTCCAGGCGCACTCCCACGGCGCCGTTGTTCAAGCTGGCTTCCGCCATCGCCGCAATGACATCGGGATTGCGCATCGGAGAGCCCTCCGGCGCCTGAACCGACACGATCAATCCCGACTGCAGCCTCTGGCGCTCAGGCAGCACGGGTTGCCTCCTGATCAGGAAGCCAACTGCGCAGTTGCGCCAGAGCGGGATGACTGGGGGCAGGAGCAGGGCGTGACAACGGGGTGACCTTGGGGAGCTCCCGAAGCACCGGCTCGGGCTGCACTGACAGAACCGGAGCAGGGGGAGGAGCAGGGTTGGGCTGAGCGTCCTCCTGAAGGGCGTTCCACCAGAGCATCCCCTCGGGATCACCACCGCCGAGTTCCAGCAGAAGCGGTTGAAGGCTGGAGACGCCGTGGCGATGAGCCCACTGCGCCAGGAGTGCCGTGAAACCGGCTTGATCGCGGCGAGCGAGAGTGGCTTGGAGCGCCTGCTGCTGGGCCTGACGGCGGGCCTGGGGAGACAGAGGAGCGGGAGGTCGCTGAGCCACAGATGAGATGTCGAACAATCAGGCGAGCTTGCGATCCAGCAATGGGCGGATCAGCAGAAACAACCCGAGGGCCAAAGCAGCCAGAACCCCGAGGCAACCGGCAGAGCTGACGGCACCGTAGGGAGCCTCCAACACCACCGCGGACAGGGAGAAGTGACCGGCGTAGGCAGCACGAATCGGTTCAATCGCGAAGGTAAGGGGATTCAGGGCCGCTAGCCAGCCCAACCAGGCCGGCATGAATGACAACGGGGCCAAGGCGGTGCTCGCAAACAGCAGCGGCAAATTCGCCACGAAGATCACCGCAATCAATTCGATGTGGCCCGGCAGGGCGAAGGCCAGACCCAGGCTGAGACCCGTCACCGCAAACACCAGCAGGAGAAGGGTGACCAGCACCAACAGCAATCCGGCTCCCCCCGGCCAGCCGTAGCCCAGCCCCCAGGCGGTGGCCATGATCGCCACGCTCTGAACCAGGCTGAGGGCTGTGATGTAAAGCACCGACGCCAGCACGATCGAACTGCGGGAGCGCAGAGGTGCCACCAGCAAGCGATTCAGAAAACCGAACTCCCGATCAAACATCACCGGCAAACCGGCATTGAGGGCCGCACTGAAGGCGGTGAACACGATCACCCCCGCACCGAGAAATCGGCCATAGCTCATGCCTTCAGGCAGCAGACCTTCAGGTGCATTGGCAAATAGAGCCCCGAACAAAATCAACCAAATCAGCGGTTGCAGAACCCCGGCCACGAGGGTGGATGGCCTGCGCGCCAGCTGAAGGAACAGACGCCTGGTGAGGGCGAGGGTCTCCTGGGTGAGGTCAGCCAGGGCGGAGCGCTGAGCCGGCCCAGCGGCCTCGGGGCTCAGCAGAGAGGGGGTGGCGCTGGTCATCGGATGCAGAACAAGAAAGGATCAAACAAAACGGTCAGCGCATGGACTGCTTGCGCTCGGCCTTGGGATCGCGGCTCCCGGCCACGGCGAGCTCGGCATCCATCAAGGTGCGTCCAGTGGCCTGAAGGTACACATCATCGAGGCTGGGCCTGCTTTGGGCGAGAGCGAAAACAGGCAGTGCAGCCTCCGCGAGCTGGCGCCGCAACTGCTCCACCACGCCGTCGTGTTCGACCACCAGATTGAGGGAGTAACCCTGGGCGCGATTGACCACGACCTGACGCACCCCTGGGCAGCTCTGAACCAGTTGCTGCACGCGCAGGGCTTCGGGCTCGTCACTGAATTCGCGCACCCGCAGGGTCACCCGATCCCCCCCGAGGGCCGCCTTGAGTTCGGAAGGCTGCCCGGCAGCAATCACGCGGCCCCCTTCGATAATCGCCAACTGATCGGCCAGGGCATCCACCTCTTCGAGGTAGTGACTGCTGAGCAGCACCGTGGTGCCCTGGTCGCGCAACTGACGCAGTACCGCCCAAATCGCCGAGCGGCTTTCGATATCGAGGCCAACCGTGGGCTCATCGAGCACCAGCACCTCCGGGCGATGCAGCAGCCCGCAGGCCAGGTCAAGGCGCCGGCGCATGCCGCCGGAATAGGTGCCACTGCGACGGTCGATCCAATCGCCCATGGCCAGCAGGTCGATCAACTCAGTGATGCGCTGGTCGCGCTGGCTGCGTTGCAGGTGATACAGGTCACCTTGAAGCTGCAGCAGCTCCCGCCCGCTGAGGATCTTGTCGAGGGCAACCTCCTGGGCCACATAGCCCAGGCGCTCCCGCACCTGACGTGGGTCCTGCAGAGCATCAACTCCCGCCACCCGCACCGTGCCACTGCAGGGGGCCAGCAGGGTGGCGAGGATTCGCAAGGTGGTGGTTTTGCCAGCCCCGTTGGGCCCTAGCAGCCCGAACAAGGATCCGCGGGGCACCTGCAGGCTCAGCCCCTGTAGAGCCTCAACAGCCTTCTCACCTTTGCCGAAGCGCTTGCAGACGTTCTCCAGTTCGAGCACCGGATGGGTTGCCGCCTTGGTCACCGCCTCAGACCCCGCTCAGCCACATGAAGAGATGACTCTAGAAAGGTCAACCCACCAGATCAGGCGCCAGGGTGAAGCCTGACCTGCCGGACCCGACCATGGCCAGCAGATCAAGGGTCTGCTGGCTGAACTGCTCACCGGCAGGAAGGCGCGCTACCAGGAGCAGCAGGCAGATGCCGAAGAGATAAAGGATCGACCAGCGGAACAGCCCTTTGGCCCGCTGAATGTCATCAGGATCCTGCAGCAGGTTCCAACTCATCTGCAGCAGGCGTGCGTTGAACGGCAGCAACAGAAGGCCGTAAAGCAGGCCACCTCCCGGCAGCGCCCAAACCCCAAACAGGCTCAAGGCCACCGTGGCTAAGGCATAGACACTGATGGCACGGGCAGTGGCGTTGTTCCCCTTGACCACGGGAAGCATGGGAATACCTACGGAGCGGTAGTCGTCCTTCAGCAGGAGGGCCAACGCCCAGAAATGGGCCGGAGTCCAGAGCATCACCAGGGCGAACAGCCACCAGCTTCCAAGGCCGAGGTGCCCGGTCGCCGCCGCGGCTCCCACCAGGGGCGGGATGGCTCCGGCCACCCCACCGATCACGATGTTCTGGGGTGTCCGGGGCTTGAGCACCACCGTGTAGAGCAGCACGTAACTGCACAGTCCCAAGAGCGAGAGGCTCGCCGCCAAGCAATTGACCCCTCCCACCAACAGGGAGGCGGCGCAGAGCGTTAGGGCAACAGCAATCGAGAAGGCCGTGCCGATCGAGAGTCGTCCGGAGGGCAAGGCACGGGCACTGGTGCGCTGCATCCGGCCATCGAGCTCCTGCTCCCAGAGGCAATTCAGCACCCCAGCGGCGGCCGCCGCCAAGGCTCCACCACCCAGCGTGCAGGCGAGACGCAAGGGGGGAAGGGGCCAACCCTCAGACATCGCCATGCCGCCCAATGTGGTGGCCAGCAACAGAGGGATCAGGCGCGGCTTGGCGATCTCCAGCCAAGGCGGCAGAGCGATCTTGGCCCGGGAGGGCACCACCTGCTCGCGGGTGAGGGATTGGGCATTAGCCATGGATCAGCTCCGGCCCACTACGGACAACAAGGGCAGACAGCAAAGCCACCAACAGAGCAGCCCCCAGCTGATGGGCGATGGTGACGGCGGGAACGGCGAGGCTCAGGCGGAGACTGAGAACCCCCAGGGCGATCTGCGACAGCACCATCAGGGCTGAAGCCAGGGCGAGCCAACGGTCGGAGGGTCGCCTCCAGCTCCACACGCCAGCCAGCAGCAACACGATCAGGCCCACCGCACGGGCACCGAGGCGATGCAGCCGCAACCACTCACAGCCATCGCCATTGCCCAGGCAGCTGCCAGCAGCCCACTGCGTCGCCATCAAGCCACCGAGCAGGCACTGGGCCAGCACCAGCAGCGCCGCGGCACCTGCCAACCAGGGCCACACACCAGAAGATTGCCGTTGCTGAGGGGGCAGCCAGAGGGCCTGGGTGGAGCCACTGAGCAGGGCCACCAGCAGCAGGGCCGTGAGCAGATGCGCCGTCACCACAGGAAATGGCAACAACAGAGTCACGGTGAGTGCACCCAAACCCGCCTGGACGGCCACCAAAGCAAGGGCCAGCGTGGCCACCGGGGGGAACCAGCGGGGAAGCTGCTGGCGCCACAACCAACTGACGCCGGTCAGCACCAGCAAGCCCATGCCCACCACAAAGGCATCCAGGCGGTGGAACCACTCCAGGAAGACCTGGAGATTCATCTGCCGGCCGGGCAGAAATGAGCCGTAGCAAAGGGGCCAATCCGGGCAGGCCAGCCCTGCCTCCATCACCCGTGTCGCCCCACCAACCACCACCAGGGCGATCAAGGCCACCAGCAGATGGGCGGTGAAGGCGGCAAGGCCTTCGCGACGGTTCCGGCTGGATTCAAGAGAGGCAGTTAACACCACAGAGCAGTAGCTGTTGCGGTTGGCGTCAACTTAACGACGTCGCCCAAGCTGCACTGAGACAGCATCCATCCCGGGCGAAAGCGACACCATCAGTGACGATCCCGTGAGGATTCCCTCACCGGAACTCTGGCGATTGCTGCAAAGCACCAAAAAGAGCGCGCTCTAGGGCTGCCATCCATAGGCTGAATCCGATCGCTACAAGGACCATGCGGATTCCAGCCGCAATCCTCACCCTGATCACGGGCATGGTGCTGGTGCTCGCTGGCCTCTGGGTCGGTCAGAACGTCAATGTGCTGCCCGTTGATGCCAGCGCTAATGCACCCGTCTATGACGAGCTGTTCAAGGTTTTGTTCAGCATCGGCACGATCCTGTTTGTTGGGATCGTTGGTCTGATCGCCTACAGCCTGGTCCGTTTCCGGAGGCGGCCCGGAGATCAGAGCGATGGCGAAGCGATCGAAGGAAATCTTCCCCTCGAGATCCTCTGGACGGCGATCCCAGCGGTCGTCGTGCTGTTTGTTGGGATCTATAGCTACGACATCTATGACCGCATGGGGGGAATGGCACCCCTCAACGATCACAGCATGCATGGCATGGCCCATGAGGAGCGCACCTGGGCTGGGATCAGTCCTGTGAGCCTCGATGAGGAGAGCGGCATCACTCCACTGAGCGTGGATGTGACGGCGATGCAGTTCGCCTTCATCTTCCACTACCCCAACGCTGAGATCACCAGTGGTGAACTGCATGTTCCAGCAGGGCAACCGATTGCTCTGCGCATGCAGGCCAATGATGTGATCCATGCCTTCTGGGTTCCGCAATTCCGCCTTAAGCAGGACGTCATTCCCGGGCAGCCCACCCTGCTGAGCTTCACGGCAACGCGCCCTGGTCGCTACCCCATCGTGTGTGCTGAGCTCTGCGGTCCGTATCACGGCGGCATGCGCTCCACGGTGATCGTTGATGAGCCGGAGACCTTCCAGGCCTGGGTCAACCAGAACAGTCCCATTGCCTCCGCCAACAACGTCACCCCGGTGCAGTCATGACGATCAGCCTGACTCCTGAAACCCAGCACTCGGTCTCCCTGCAGCCGCAGGGCTGGCTTCGCTACCTGAGTTTCAGCACCGACCACAAAGTGATCGGATTGCAGTATCTGATCTGTGGCTTCATCTTCTATCTGATCGGGGGAGCCCTTGCCGGAGCAATCCGAACAGAACTGCTAACGCCAATTTCCGATTTCCTGCCGCGCGAGACCTACAACGAAGTGCTCACCCTGCACGGCACGGTGATGATCTTCCTCTGGATTGTTCCAGTTGTGAACGGAGGATTTGGCAATTACCTGATCCCCTTCTATGTGGGAGCGCGGGACATGGCCTTCCCGAGGCTTAACGCGGTGGCCTTCTGGCTGATCCCCCCCGCCGGCCTGCTTCTGATCAGCAGTTATTTCATCGCCAGCGCCGCACAGTCGGGCTGGACGGCCTATCCCCCGCTGAGCATCACCACTCCGGCCACCGGGCAGATCATCTGGATCCTGAGCGTGCTGTTGCTGGGGGGCAGCTCGATCTTCGGTGGTATCAACTTCATCGCCACGATTCTCAAGCTGCGCAGGCCCGGCCTCAAGCTGATGCAACTGCCGATGTACTGCTGGGCAATGCTGGGCACCAGCATCCTGGTGGTTCTCTCGACTCCTGTTCTTGCCGGAACACTGGTGTTGCTGAGCTTCGACATCATTGCTCACACCGGCTTTTTCAATCCAAGCCTGGGCGGGAACGCGGTGGTGTATCAACACCTGTTCTGGTTTTATTCGCACCCTGCGGTTTACATCATGGTGCTGCCAGCCTTCGGCCTGGTGAGCGAAATCCTGCCAGTTCACAGCCGCAAACCACTCTTCGGTTACACCACCATGGTGTATTCGATCATGGGGATTGTGGTTCTTGGTCTCATCGTGTGGGCCCACCACATGTTCACCAGCGGCACCCCTCCCTGGATGCGGCTCTTCTTCACGATCGCCACCTCTTTCATCGCTGTTCCCACTGGAATCAAGTTCTTCAACTGGCTCGCCACCATGTGGGGCGGACGCATCGCCCTCAACACAGCGATGCTGTTCTCCTGCGGCTTCATCGTGAATTTCGTATTCGGGGGCATCACCGGGGTGGCTTTAGCCCAGGTGCCTTTCGACATCCACGTGCACGACACCTACTTCGTGGTTGGTCACTTCCACTACATCGTCTACGGAGGCACGGTGTTCGTGATCTTCGCCTCCATCTATCACTGGTATCCGAAGGTCACCGGCCGGCTTCTGAATGAACCCCTCGGGAAGCTCCATTTCCTGTTGACCTTCATCGGCTTCAACCTCTGCTTCGCACCCCAGCACTGGCTGGGGCTCAACGGCATGCCCCGGCGGGTTGCTGAATACGACCCTCAATTCACCCTGGTGAACCAGCTCAGCAGCTTGGGCGCCCTTTTGATGGCCCTCAGCACCCTTCCCTTCCTGGTGAACGTGGTGATCAGCGCCTTCCGCGGTGAGCTGGCTGGCGACAACCCCTGGAGAGCACTGACCCCCGAATGGCTCACCAGTTCACCGCCTCCCGTGGAGAACTGGAAGGGGGAAGCCCCCTTGGTGCATGAGCCCTATGGCTACGGAATGCAGCCGGAAGAGCTTGCACTCGCTGGTGCCACGGGATCAGAACTGTGGCGCCTTGGTGATCCCGATCGTCGCCCCTAACGCTTCCGCTCCGCCATGACCACCCTCACCAGCTCCAGCACAAGCGTCAGCGAGCAGCAGCACGAAGCGCACGCCGATCACCGGATGTTTGGTCTGGCCACCTTCCTGGTGGCCGATGGCATGACCTTTGCCGGCTTCTTTGCTGCCTATCTCACCTTTCGGGCGGTCAACCCCCTGCCCAGTGGCTCCAGCTATGAGCTGGAGCTGGTGCTGCCCACCATCAACACCCTCTTGCTCCTGGTCAGCAGCTTCACCTTCCACCGAGCCGGTTCGGCGCTGAAGCGGGACAACCGCCCTCTGGCACGTCGCTGGTTGCTGGTGACCGCAGCACTGGGGTTCGCCTTCCTGGCCGGCCAGATGGTCGAGTATTTCAGCCTGCCCTTCGGGCTGACCGACAACCTCTTTGCGAGCACCTTCTACGCCATCACCGGTTTCCACGGATTGCACGTGACCCTCGGTGGGCTGATGATCCTGATCGTCTGGTGGCAGTGTCGATCAGGCGGCCGTGTCAGCAGCCAGAACCTGTTTCCCCTGGAAGCGGCTGAGCTCTACTGGCACTTTGTGGACGGCATCTGGGTGGTGCTCTACGGGATCCTCTATCTGCTTTGAGGGGAACCTGATCACAGTTCTTGCAAGTTGCCCTTGCGAATGATCTGAAGTAATCGGCACAATCGGCGGAGAAGCTCTCATCGCCCACGGTGTTCGTCGAAGAGAAGACCATCAAGCCAACCGAGATGCTGGAAGGCAAGGCGCTGCTCGACAAAGCTCGCTCGTTGAGCAATCGGCCTGAAGATCAAATTGCCCGGGCCTGCGGCTATGTGGGCCCGAGTGGACGGCTGCTCAAAAAAAGCTTCTACCGCGCCCTCGTGGAAGCCAAGGGCTACACCTTGCCAAGCCAGGCCTCATCGGGAGGGGGAGGCACAAAAGGACGCCAGGCTGAATTCCGCACCCGCGTGCATGGCAATGGCAACCTTTTGATCGGCAACGCCTACACCCGCCGCATGGGTCTGGAGCCGGGGCAAGAATTCAAAATTGAAATCCACAAGGAAACCGGATCGATCTGGCTGCTGCCCATGGAAGGAGAAGGCAACAGCCCGATCGATTGAGCTCCTGCGGATTAACTCAGGCTTCTGTCATCCGGGCCGTGGAAGGCGGCGCTGAACACCAGCAGATCAATGCCGCTGAACAGGAAGCTGATGCCCACCAGAATGCCCAACACCGTGAGCTGCGCCAAACCCGGCATGGTCACGATGATCAGACCAAGCACCAAGGTGACAATCCCGTTGGCCAGACCCCAGCCCCAGCCGGCCATCTCGCGGTGGGAGATCGCCACGATCGTGGCCACAACACCCTCCACCAGGAAGACGATGCCAACGGCGAAGGCCAGCGCCGCCACCTGAACGGCGGCTTCACCCACTCCGCGGGTGAACTGCTGAATAATCCAGGCACCGGTCACCACAAACAGCGTGGAGACCACCAGGCGCCAGAAGCAATGCCATTTGGTGAGGCGCCGGGATCGGTTGATGCTGTTGACCCAGCCGATGATCCCGCCCACCAGGAAGGCAAGCGCCACCACCACGGTGACCCAGGCGGAGGCGATCACGGGGAAGACCAGCGCCAACACCCCGAGCACCAGCAGCAGGATGCCTTCCGCGATCGTGAAGCTGCGCAGGGAGCTGAGATCGAGATCTGAATTCTCAAAAGCCATGGAAGTGTTCAAAGGGAACACGAACCCCCGGAACGTAGGCATGGGAGCTGGGGTTGTCAGCTCCAGCCGTGCTCCCGCAGCCAGGCCTCGCTGATGGGAGCTCCCCCTGACTGACCGTGCCCCGCGGCCCCCAACAGCCGCTCGGTGTATTTGGCCAGCAGATCAGCCTCCAGATTCACGGCATCACCGCTCTGCAAACGCTGCAAGGTGGTGTTCGCCCAGGTGTGGGGAATCACAGCAACCCAGAACGCGGCGCCATCGGTATCGCAGCCCGCCACCGTGAGGCTGATGCCATCAACGGCCACGCTCGCTTTCTCGCAGATGTAGCGCCCGAACGCTGGGCTCTGCCAGCGCAGACCCAGACGCCAGGAGGCCGATTGCTGCTCCACCTCCACCACTGTGCCCAGCCCATCCACGTGGCCGCTGACCAGGTGACCGCCAAGGCGATCCTGCAGGCGCAGGGCAGGCTCCAGGTTCACCCAGGCCCGTCGATCCGCTTTGGCCGCCAGGGTGGTGCGGGAGAGGGTCTCCTCACTGACATCCGCACGAAATCCAGCTGGGGAACGCTCCGCGACCGTGAGGCAGACCCCATCCACCGCCACGCTGTCGCCTAAGGCCAGCTGGGCGGGATCCAAGCCTGATCCAGCAGGGATGTGGAGCTGCACGCCGCCACTGCTGCGTTGCAGTTGCCCCATGGCCTGCACCAGCCCAGTGAACATGCCGTGGCTCGATCAACCCTGGCCATAATCGGGCAGCAGGGACGGCAGGCAAGCCATGGTGGAAATGCGGGTCGCCGGCATTGCCCTTGATGCAGCCAGCCGCAGCCCGATCGTTCTGCTGCGAGACCCATCGGGCCGGCGGCAGGTGCCGATCTGGATCGACCAAGCCCAGGCCCAGAACATCATGGCTGGCCTGAGCGAGAAGGCTCCAGCGCGGCCCCTCAGCCATGACCTGATGGCTGAACTGCTCCTGGTGGCGGGTCTGCAACTAGATCGGGTCATCATTCATGCCATCGAAGACAGCACCTTTCGAGCAGTCCTGAAGCTCAGCGGTGCCGATGGCCAGGAGCACGAACTCGACGCACGGCCCAGCGATGCCATCGCCCTGGCGGTGCGCACCGAAAGCGGGATCTGGATGCTCGAGGAAGTGGTCTCCGATGCCTCGATTCCCGTGGATGCCGAAGCCGACGCGGAGGATGCCGCCGACTTCCGCCGCTTCCTCGACGGCATCAGTCCGGCGGAACTGGTGCGGCACATCGACCAGGCCCAGAGCGACAGCCAAGCCATCAGTGACGACCAGGAGGACAGCCCTGCCTGAGCGCCGTTCCTTCGGGCGAGGTCCAGCGGTCTCCCCCTTCTGCCTCGGCACGATGCGGGCCACCGGCAGTGCCGCCCAGATGGCATCAGTGCTGCAGGCCGCTGTGGCCGCCGGCATCAATCACATCGAAACGGCGCCGGCCTACGGCCCGGCGGAATCCTTCCTGGGGTTAGCCCTCACAGATCTGCGCCAGCAGCAACCGGAGCTGGCAGCTGATTTGGTGATCACCAGCAAACTCCTGCCCGGTCTGAGCCTGGAGGAGGGCCAGCAGCAACTGCGGCAGGTCCTCGAGCGCCTCGGACTGCCGCAGCTTCACAACCTGGCGGTGCATGGGCTCAACCGATCCGAACACCTCGAGTGGGCGCTGCGCGGTGAGGGATCAGCCCTGTTGGCGTGGGCCCAGGCCGAAGGCCTGGTGCAACAGGTGGGCTTCTCCAGCCACGGGTCGAACGATCTGATCGAGGAGGCCCTGGCCTCCGAACAGTTTCAGTTCTGCAGCCTCCACCTGCACTGGTTTGACCAGCAGCGCATCCCCCTCGCCCAGGCGGCCCTGCAGAGGGGCATCGGGGTGTTGGCCATTTCTCCGGCCGACAAGGGCGGGCGGCTCTATGCCCCTCCAGCGCCGCTGATCGAAGACTGTGCCCCCTTCCACCCCCTGGAGCTCGCCTATCGCTTCCTGCTTGATCAGGGCATCTCCACCCTCAGCCTGGGGGCAGCCCAAGCCAGCGACCTATCCCTCGCCTCCGCCTTGGCCCCAAGCGGCGGGCGATGGCTGAGTCCCGCCCATCGCGCAGCCCTGGCACGGATCGAGAGCAACGGCGCTGCACGGCTGGGGGACTCGGCCTGTCATCAGTGCCGGGCCTGCCTGCCCTGCCCCAAGGAGGTGCCGATTCCGGCCCTGCTGCGGCTGCGGAACCTGGATATCGGCCATGGCATGCGGGCCTTCGCCGAAGAGCGCTACAACCTGATCGGCCGCGCCGGCCACTGGTGGGAGCAGATCAATGCCGATGCCTGCCAGCGCTGCGGAGACTGCCTACCCCGCTGCCCCCATCAGCTGCCCATCCCCGATCTGCTCGCTGAAACCCATCGGCGCCTGGCGGCAGCCCCGCGGCGACGGCTCTGGGGCTAGCCGCTCAGCGCCTGGTCCCACAGCGACTGCCAGCGCTTGCGCTCCGTGGGGCTGAAGGCCACGAGGTTGGTGCATCGGCTCAGCACCGGCTCTGGCGGGAGCAGGAGCGGCCGCAGGCGCGGGGGCCAGCGGCGCAGGAGCGCATCGAGCTGAGGTCGGGGCAAGGGGGGCACCCAGCCTGCGGCCAGCAGACGATCCACCAGCGGTGCCGTGCATCCATCGCGCAGCCACTCCAGTGGCAGCGGCGGCAGCTCGTGCAGCGAATCAAGGGGAGCGGGCCTGAGCAGGAGCTGCCACCAGAGCGGCGAACCGGAATCGGGCAGGAAGGCACTCAGGCGGGGATCCTTCTGCAGCAGAGGGATCGCCTGATGGCTGGGCACCACGGCCGCCTCCGCTTCGCCGGCCAGCAGCAAATTGAGACCGTGGCTTTCATCAAGGCTCTGGGCCTGCGCCACCAGAGCACGAACCTGCTGGCGCATCCCGCTGTGCTCGAGCGAAGCCGGATCGGTGGTCGACAGCCCGAGCTGGCGCAGGGCCAGATCGATCACCAAGCGTGGGCTGGAGGGCAGCACCACTTTCCCCTTCAGGCTCGGATCCATCAGGAGCTCCCAGCCGCGGCGGCGCTGCCGTTCGAGATCCGCTCGGTTACGCAAGAGCAGCAGCCAGGTGCCGAAGGCCCAGGGGAACGCCACCGGCATCGAGCCAACTGGAGCGAACAGGCGGCTTGGGGCGGCGGCAAAAGGGGCGAGCTGCTCAAGCAGGGCCTCCGCCTGCAGTGGCTGCAGGCGGGCACGATCCAACTCCTGGGCCCAGCCGTCTCCCAAGGCGAGCAAGCCGGGCTCCACGGCCCCCTGCTCCAGCAGGGTCAGCACCTGCTGGGGCCCCTCCATCAGCTGAGGCCGCCAGGAACTGGGCAATTGCTTGAGCCAGGCCTTGGGCAGCTGACCCTTCACCCCCAACAGGGTGCTTGCGGGAGGAGCGGAGGAGCTGCAGCCTCCTGCCGCCATCAGAGCCCCTGCGGAACCCAGCAACTGCAGAACGTGGCGCCGGCTGGTCACGGCATCGGGCGGTTTCCCAGACCCTAGGCCTGGCGCAGCAGCAGACAAGCCTGCTCGCAGGCGCCGCGCAGGTCGTCCGTGGTGCGTCCGCTCAATTGCCAGAGGGCCGACAAGCCTCCCGCACCCACACCCTCCTTCACAAAGCCCTGTTCGTAGGCCAGCAGCTCGGCGCAGTCACTGCCTCGGAAGCGCAGCGAGCTGGCGAACCCGAGCGGCTCCACCCCCCAGCGCAGGGCCATCCGGCTCAGCAGACCAGGCAGGTCACTGCTCGCTTCATTGGCCAGCCAGGCGGTGGTCACCACAGCGGCCTGATCCACCACCGCTTGCCGTTGGCCCTGCGGCGTGGCCGCCAACACCAGGGCCAGCACTGCGGCCATCTGGCTGCCACCCGCCAGCAGCAGGGGTGCACCAGCCTGGGCCGCCGCCTGCACCACGCCCGCCGCCAAAGCCTGCATCGGATCTCCCACCGCCGCCAGCAGCGCGGTGGGGGCTGAGGGAGCGCACAACCCCGCCGCCTGGAGGCCCTGCTGCACAAGCCTCTGCTTGAGCTGGTGATCGGGTTGGCGCTGACTGCCGCTCACCAGGCCCTCAGCCTCGATTCCAAGACCCTCCAGCACCGCCAGAGCGGTGGTGGTGCCACCGGGCACACACTCCGCCAGCAGGATCGGATCCTGCCTGCGGGCCAAACGCTCCCCCCAGCGCGCTCCCAGTTGCCACAGCGCTCGGACCCGCTCGGGAGCGAGAGCTTGGCCCGTGCTCAAGCAGCGTGCGGGGTGCTGGCCCAGGCTCAGGTGGGGCACCGCCGGAGCCACCGGCACGCCGAGATCCACCAGCCAGGGCTCAAGCCCCAGCCCCTCAAGGGCGGCCCTGGCAATCAGCGCCGGACTCACCCCCGCGGGCAACGCCGGCAGCGGGTGCACGGGCTGAGCGCGGGGTCCCAGCAGCAGGTATTCAGCATCGGCCGCCGCAGTGAAACGCCTGGATTCCGGCGTGGCACCTGCCGCGGAGATCCCAGGAACCGCCGCCGTTTCGGTGCCGGCCAACAGGACCAGAACGCGGGTTTGAGCAGCTCCGGCAACAAGGCGCTCGCACCAGTGGTCAGCAGAGGGTTCAGTGCCGCTGAGGCGCTGGAGCGGCTCCGCAGGTGTCAAAGCGGATCGATGGCCAGCAGCGGTCGCAGCAAGGGCGGGGGCTGGCTGATGGGGCTCTGCAGCCGCGGGAAGATCCAGAGAGCTACGGCGTGAAGAGCCAAGACGTAAATCAGGTTCTGCAGCAACACCAGCACCAGCGCCATCACCTGAACCTGCAGCAGATCCGGGCCACCCCCCAGATGCAGCAGTTCCATCAGGCGATCCAGCAGCTGAGAGGCGGCCGAGGTGATCAGCACCCAGAGGTTCTCCCCCAACAGCACGGAGAGCACAGCCACCCGCACCAGGAATCCAACGCTGCCAATCAGCAAACCCACGCTCCAGCTGATCCACCAGCTCAACCGCCGCCGCCAGCACCACCCCAGCCAGAGGGCGAGCAAGCCGTAGGGGAAGAGCACCAGCGGACCTCGGATCGGACCCATGAGCGCGACCAGCAGCAGGGCCGTGACCGTTAAGCCTTCAATGGCGCAGCGCCCGTTGTGGCGCAGCTGCAGCAGCGCCAAGGGCAGCGGAAGGGCCAGGCGGAACAGAGCACCCCCCACGGGCAGGTAGTAGAGACCCACCCAGAGCAGGGCCGTGGCCGCCGCCAGGTAAGCCGTATCGGTGAGTTGCCGGGCCTGACGCCGTGAAACGGTCATCGCTTTCAGCGGGGGGCCGGAGCCGGGGTACGCGTCGGCAGCGCAGGTGCTTCAGCCCCATTGGAGACTCGCTCGATCGACTCCACTTCAAACGACAGGCCAGCCGCCCGCAGGGCCTGGGTAACCACCTCGGCTGGAGCGGAAGGATCAGCGGCCGGCAGCTTGATGGTGACCCGATAGGGGGCCGGCTTCGACGGTGCTGCCACGGGCATGGGCTTCGCTGCAGGAGCACTCTTGGTGGCGGGCTTCGGCTCGACCTTCTGCTCCACCTTGGGCTTGGCGGGAGCCGAGTCCGCTGCGGTGGCTGGACGGGCTGGGCTGGCGGCGGGCGGATCGGAGAAGCTGCGGGCGAGTTGGTCCCCGAAGGGGGTGCCGCTGCAGCCCGATAGCAGGGCGGTGAGGGACAGGACCCCGAGCAGACACCGCTGGCTCATCAGCGATCCGCCGCCTTGATGATCCTGACCGCGCTGGCCCGAAGGCGACCGGATTTGGTGGTGGCGGGAGCCTTCTTGGCAGCAGGTTTCTTAGCGGCAGCAGGTTTCTTGGCGGCGGTGCCAGCAGCCTTGCGACCCTTGCCTTTGCCGGCAGCGGCCTTGGCCGCCAGCAGCTCCACAGCCTGCTCCAGGGTGATCGTGTCGGCCGTGGTGCCCTCCGGCAGGGAGGCATTCACCTTGCCCTGTTTCACGTAAAGGCCATAGGGCCCATCGAACAGCTGGATGGCCTCATCGGCGCCGTCGGGAGTGCCGAGATCCTTGAGGGCGGTGCGTCCACCGCGGCCCCGTTTCGGTTGGGCCAGCAGCTCCATCGCCCGAGACAGACCCACCATCAGCACGTCGTCTTCGGCCTTGAGGGAGCGGTAGTCCTTCTCGCCCTTGCCCTTGTGGTGCACCACGTAAGGGCCGAAGCGGCCGAGTCCCGCCTCGATCTTGCCGCCTTCGGGATGCTCGCCCAGTTGCCGCGGCAGCCGCAGCAGGCCAAGGGCATCGTCGAGGGTGAGCTCTTCAGGCTTGGCACCCTTCGGCAGAGAAGCCCGCTTGGGTTTGGGGTTGTCATCGCTCACCTGGCCCCGCTGCACGTAGGGGCCGTATTGCCCGAAGAGCAAATAGACCAGATCACCGGTTTCCGGATCTTCCCCGAGCGATTCGGGCCCATCGGCCTTCTGTTTGAGGATCAGCTCTGCCTTATCGGCATCGAGATCGGCCGGGGTGATCTCATTGGGCAGGGTGGCCTTGAGCAGTTCCTCAGTGCCATCGTCGGCCACCCGCTTCGTCTCCAGGTAGGCGCCGAAGCGACCGATGCGCACCACGCAGGGCAGGCCCTCGAGCTCGATCGTGCGCGAAGCGGTGGGGTCGATGTCTCCCTCGCGCTGCTGAACCTGGGTTTCCAGGCCCTGATCCCCTTTGTAGAAGCTCTCCAGATAGGGCAGCCACTGCACCTTGCCGGTGGAGATTTCATCGAGCGTGCCCTCCATCCGAGCCGTGAAACTGGTGTCGACCAGATCGGGAAAGTGCTCCTCCAGCAAGGCTGTCACTGCGAAGGCGGTGAAGCTGGGGGTAAGGGCGTTGTTCTGCAGCGTGGCGTAGCCGCGGTCGACGATGGTGCCGATGATCGAGGCGTAAGTGGAGGGTCGGCCGATCCCTTCCTTCTCCAGCATTTTCACGAGCGCCGCTTCGCTGTAGCGGGCGGGCGGTTGGGTTTGGTGGCCAAGGGCCTCCACCGCCTTGCAGGACGGGGTATCACCGCTGACCAGGGAGGGGAGAAGCACTTCCTGACCCTCGAGGGCGGCATCAGGGTCGTCGCTGCCCTCCACGTAGGCGCGGAAGAAGCCCGGGAAGTCGATGCGCTTGCCATTGGCCCGGAAGGTGGCCGGACCGAGGCTGCCGCCCTCCACTGTCAGCTCCACGCTGAGCATGGTCAGGCGCGCATCCGCCATCTGCGAGGCAACAGTGCGCTTCCAGATCAGCTCGTAGAGCGCCAGATCACGGCCATCGAGGCCAGTGGCCGCAGGGTCGCGGAAGCTTTCGCCAGCAGGGCGGATCGCCTCGTGAGCCTCCTGGGCGTTGCGGGCCTTGGTGGAGAACTGACGAGCTGACGGACTCAGGTAGTCCTTGCCGTATTTGTCGGCGACGCAGCTGCGGGCGGCGTTGATCGCCTGATCACTCAGATGCACCGAATCGGTGCGCATGTAAGTGATGAAACCGCGTTCGTAGAGGCCCTGGGCCGTGCGCATCGTTTCGCGGGCCGAGAGGCGCAGCTTGCGATTGGCCTCCTGCTGCAAGGTGCTGGTGGTGAAGGGCGCCACCGGCTTGCGGGTGGTGGGCTTCTCCTCCACCGATTCCACGCGCCAAGGGGCAGCGAGAACGCTCTCGCGCAAGGATCGGGCCTCCGTTTCGCTGAGCAGCCGCACCTTGCTGCCAGCCTTGAGACCACCGGTGCTCTCATCAAAATCGGAGCCGCCGGCGATGCGCTCGCCTTTGAGGTGGGTGAGCTTGGCGTCAAAACTGCTGCTGCCCTTGGCGAGCTCAGCCTTCAGGTCCCAGTAGCTGCCGCTCTTGAAGGCACGGCGGGCTCGCTCGCGCTGCACCAGCAGGCGCACCGCCACCGATTGCACCCGGCCGGCACTGAGGCCCCAGGCCACCTTCTTCCACAGCAGTGGCGAGAGGGTGTAGCCCACCAGGCGATCGAGGATCCTCCGGGTCTCCTGCGCGTGCACCAGCTCCATGTCGAGCTCGCGGGTCTGCTCAAGGGCGCGACTGATGGCTTCTTTGGTGATCTCGTGAAACACCATGCGCTTCACCGGCACCTTCGGGTTCAGCAGCTGCAACAGGTGCCAGCTGATCGATTCCCCTTCCCGGTCTTCGTCCGTGGCCAGCAGCAACTGGTCTGCCCCTTTGAGGGCGTCTTTCAATTCCTTCACCACCTTCTTCTTGTCCTTCGGCACCACGTAAAGGGGCTCGAAGTTGTGGGTGGTGTTCACGCCGAGATTGGCCCACTTCTCTCCCTTGTGGGCAGCGGGAATCTCACTGGCGTTGTTGGGCAGATCCCGCACATGACCCATCGAGGCCTCCACCTTGAAGTCCTTGGGGAGGAACCCGCGGATGGTGCGGGCCTTGGTGGGGCTCTCAACGATGACGAGGGTGTGCGCCACAGGCAGGCGGTGAACCGCTTCCTTCTTTATCGCACCGGCGGTCAAGCCCCGTCTTCCGGATCCAGATTCAGCCGTGAGCGCCGCTACAGTCGTCCCCAACGGGCGACCCTGATCCAGCTGTGCTCTCTCTTCTGGCCGCCGCCGACACCGTTGCCGCCGCAGCCCCAGCGGTGAACGCCATCACCTCCCTGCAACTCAACGCTGGTGCCATCGCACCGGAGGGAGCGGTGCTGCTGGCGATGCTGGCCTGCCTGCTGGTGGATCTGGCTGGTGAGAAAGCCGCTGCGCGCTGGGTCCCGATTTTTTCTTACGTG
This sequence comes from Cyanobacteria bacterium M_surface_10_m1_298, assembly GCA_016882485.1. Taxonomy (GTDB): domain Bacteria; phylum Cyanobacteriota; class Cyanobacteriia; order PCC-6307; family Cyanobiaceae; genus Vulcanococcus. Next base: position 22,816 of record VGPT01000009.1, on the reverse strand, counting down.
GGTCTGGGGGCAGCCCTTGGCCTGTTGGCTCTGCAATGGGATGCCTCCCCACTGGAGCCTTCGTTCCTGGGGGCGTTCTTGGCGGACAACCTCGCGATCGCCTTCCGGGCCGTAGTTGCCGCTTCCACGCTGCTGTCACTGCTGATTAGCTGGCGCTACGTGGAGCGGGCCGGCACGCCGGTGGGCGAGTACGCCGCCATCCTGCTGGCCGCCACCCTCGGGGCGATGCTGCTGTGCGGCTCCACCGACCTGGTGAGCGTATTCGTGTCGCTGGAAACCCTCTCGGTGGCCAGCTACCTGCTGTCGGGCTACATGAAGCGCGACGCCCGCAGCTCCGAAGCGGCTCTGAAATACCTGTTGGTGGGATCAGCGGCGGCGGCGGTGTTCCTCTACGGCGCCTCCCTCCTCTACGGGCTCACCGGCGGCAGCACCAGCCTCGAAGCGGTGGGTGTGGCCCTGCAAACCAGTGCGTCGCCAATCGCAGCCCTCGCCCTGGTGTTTGTCTTGGCGACCGTGGCCTTCAAGATCGCCGCGGTTCCTTTCCACCAGTGGACACCTGACGTCTACGAAGGTTCCCCCACCCCAGTGGTGGCGTTCCTCTCGGTGGGCTCCAAGGCCGCTGGCTTTGCCCTGGCGCTGCGCATCCTGGTGGGCTGCTTCGAACCGTTCGAAGCGCAGTGGAAGCTGCTGTTCACCGTGTTGGCGATCCTCAGCATGGTGCTGGGCAACGTGGTGGCCCTCGCCCAGACCTCCATGAAACGGATGCTGGCCTACAGCTCCATCGGGCAGGCGGGCTTCGTGATGATCGGCCTGGTGTGCGGCACCGAGGACGGCTACGCCGCGATGGTGCTCTACATGGCGGCCTACCTGTTCATGAATCTGGGCGCCTTCGCCTGCATCATCCTGTTCTCTCTGCGAACCGGAAGCGATCGAATCAGCGACTACGCCGGTTTGTATCAGAAGGATCCACTGATCACCCTGGGCTTGAGTCTCTGCCTGCTTTCCCTCGGCGGCATTCCTCCGATGCTGGGCTTCTTCGGCAAGATTTATCTCTTCTTCGCGGGCTGGGCTGATGAGAAGTACCTGCTGGTGGTGGTGGGTCTGCTCACCTCAGTAATTTCTATCTACTACTACATCTCTGTGATCAAGATGATGGTGGTGAAAGAACCTCAAGAAGCCTCGGATGTAGTCAAGGCCTACCCCGATGTGAGCTGGAATTTGGCGGGTCTTCAGCCCCTGCGCGCAGCCCTGATCTCCTGTGTTGTGGTGACCGCCGTGGGTGGAATCCTGTCTAATCCCCTGTTCAGCTGGGCCAGCGGAGCTGTGGCCGGCACCCCGATGCTCCAGAAAGCGCTGGCGGCGACCGCCACTCTGCCCATCGGTTAATGGCCGATCCGGCAGGCACCCTGGTTGCCGAACTCGAACACATCCGCAAGACCTACGGCAGCGGCGACACCACGGTGGTAGCGCTGGATGACCTGAGCATGAGCGTGCGCCGCGGGGAATACGTGGCGGTGATGGGCACCTCTGGGTCAGGGAAAAGCACCGCGATGAATATCCTGGGCTGCCTGGATCGCCCCACCAGCGGCAGTTATCGGCTCAACGGCACCGCCGTTGAACAGCTGAATGACGACCAGCTGGCCGACCTGCGCAACCGGGAACTGGGCTTTGTGTTTCAGCAGTTCCACCTGCTTCAGGAACTCACCGCTCTTGAAAACGTGATGCTGCCGATGGTCTACGCCGGCGTTTCAGCCGACGACCGCAAGGCGCGGGGGCTTCAGGCGTTGCAGCGGGTCGGCCTGGGGGATCGGCTGTACAACAAACCCAATCAGCTTTCGGGCGGTCAACAGCAGCGGGTGGCTCTGGCGCGGGCCCTGATCAATCAACCCAACCTGTTATTGGCGGATGAACCCACCGGAGCCCTTGACTCCCGCACCACCGCTGAGGTGCTTGATCTGTTCGATGAACTGCATCGAGACCAAGGCATGACGATCTTGCTGGTGACCCACGAGCACGACGTGGCGGCCCGTGCCGAGCGGATCGTGCACTTCCACGACGGTCGCCTGGTTTCCGAGGGCGCAGGGTCGCAGGTTTAGCCCTTCGGGCGCTCCAGGCTGGTGATCAGCTGCCCCATCAGCAGAGCCACAGCGTCACGACTGCGCAGCTCAGAGCCGGGATCAAATTCGCCCGGATCGACCGCAACCCAGCCATCAGCCGCCGGGCGACGCAGTTCGAAGTGAAGGTGGGGGCCGGTGCTCAAGCCAGTGCTGCCCACGCGGCCTAGCACCTCTCCCTGAAGCACCCGATCACCCGCCCGCACATAAAGCTCCGAGAGATGCCCATAGAGGGTGCGGCGCTTGGGGTGGTCATGCTCCACCTCAATGGCCAGGCCATAGCCCCCCGCCAGACCGCTGCTCACGACACGCCCCGCCAGGGCCGCCACCACTGGGGTTCCTTCAGGGGCGGCCAAATCCTCTCCGGCGTGCAGACGCCACGAGCCCAAGAGGGGATGAAGTCGCCAGCCAAACCCACTGGTGTTGAACGCGGCCCCAATCACCGGCAGCAACAGCTGGCGATTGCCATTGCCGATCACCGGAGCCGGACGCGGCGTGACCCGGAAGACACTGGCCAGGTTGAAGTTGCCTCCATAGCCGGAGAGCAGAGCCGACACCGGCACCGTCAGGGGCGGACGAGGCAGGCCAGCGGCATCGCCCATGCCGCCACCGCGTCTGAGGCCCCAGCGCAGGGCGATTCCCCCTTTGCACTCCCGCGCTGACAGAGCCCCGCTGCGGCACCCCCTCTGGAAGGCCCCCACATCCAAGGGTTGAAACGCTGCTCCACCGGAGCGAACCAGATTGCGCTCCGATGGGGTGACCACCCCATCGCGCACCAGATCATCGAGGGACTGATCAAAACGCTTCGGCGGCGGCACGCTGCGCAGTTGATCGGGGTTGGGCCGCAGCGGCGGTTCCGCCGCACTGCGGATGGAGGGCGCCAGCGGAGCCGCCTCCGGTTGAGCCCCCTGCACCTGGGACCAGGCCAGCCCGGCCCCCAGCAGCGCTGGCAGGGCAGCCATCAGGCTCAAGGACTGGAGGCGAGGCAAGGGCCTGGAACGAAAACGCCCCAAACTCTAGAAACGCCGCTGCAGCAGAGCCACAGCGGTGCCGCGGCGCTCCTCGATCTTGCAAGCCCCGCGATGATGGAGTGATGAGCAGCTCGCCCTCACCACTGGTCACCCGCGAGGCGCTTCAAGCGTTTACCGAGAAGCTTGTGGCGTGTTTTTCACCGCAGAAGGTGATCCTGTTTGGATCCATGGCCCGCGGCGACGCCCGCTGGGATTCCGATGCCGATGTGATGGTTGTGATGCCCTTTGAAGGACGCCACCTCACCAAGATCAAGGAAATCCGCAAAACCTGCCAAGCCAATTTCCCCTTAGATCTGCTTCTCTGGCGCCCTGAAGAGGCAGAAGCGCGTTATCAGCAAGGGGATCCCTTCCTTCAAGAAGCCTTTGACCGCGGTCAAGTGCTCCATGGCTGATCTGACAGCACTGGTGATCGAATGGGTGAACAAGGCCGAGGAAGACTGGCAAGCGGCCCAACTGCTCTTTTCCCTGGATCATCAGGCGGCGACAACCTGCTTTCACTGTCAGCAATGCGCTGAAAAGCTTCTAAAAGCATCGTTACTGGCCTTAGGGGGATCGATTCCGAAAACCCACGATTTGAGCCTTCTCTCGAAGTTGCTGAGTGAACGAGATCCAAGCTGGACCTGGAGCACAGACGCGTTAGAGGATCTGACCGCTGGTGCTGTTGCAACGCGCTATCCGGGCTACAGCGTTGACCGCACCGATGCGGCCGAAGCGATGGCCTTGGTGGAGGCACTCCGGCTTGCGTTACTGAGCCGACTCGATCTAACGGGTGATCGCTGAGATTCAGCGATCACGCTCTCAAAACTGCCGCTGCAGCAGAGCCACAGCGGTGCCGCGGCGCAAGCGCAGGCCACCATCGGCCTCAAGGCCATCCACGCTCCAGCGCTCACCCTCGTGCTCCAGCCACTCCGGGAGCCAGAGGCGCTGCTCCGCCTGGCGGCGCACCAATTCGGGCTGAGCCGAGGCCGCCGCCGCCCACGCAAGCCCTCGCAACACCCGAGCCGCTAGGAGCGCCGGCTGGGCCTGGGGGTGCTGAGGCTGACCAAGGGCTTCGGCCAGGTTGATGGCACCGGTAGGTGCTCGGTTGTGCCCGTTGATGCCCACCCCCAGTTGGGCGTGGCGCACCTGGCCCCCACGCCAGCGCAGCCGCGGCAGGATTCCCGCCAGCTTGCGGCCCTCGAGCAGCAGATCATTGGGCCACTTGATCTGGGGCCGCAGCCCCAACGCCTCCAGCTGCAGGGCAATCCCCAGCGCCGCGGCCAAGCTGAGCGACGCCGCACCACCCGGCTGAGCCGGCCAGGGCACCGCAGCACTCAGCCAGACGCCACCGGGAGGCGACTGCCACACCCTCCCTTGCTGCCCATGACCAAAGCGCTGCTGCCGGGCCAAGAGCGCCAGCGGCGGCTGAGCGCCAGAGCTGAGCCAGCGCTCCAACTCCAACTCCGTGCTGGCGCACAGCGGCAGCACCTTCAGGCGCCAGGGCAAGGGATGCTCCAGTGGCAGCTGCCGCAGGGCCGCCGCAACCGCCGCGGCCTTCAGAGCTGGGCCAGCCACGCCGCCATGCGCTGGGCCCCAGCCTCCAGCTCCTCAATCGGATGGACCAACGCCAGCCGCGCATAGCCCTCTCCTGCGTCGCCAAAGCCATGGCCTGGAGTGAGGCACACTCCGGTGGCATCGAGCAACTGAGCGCAGAACTGCTCTGAATCCAGACCGGCCAAACGGGCACGCTCCGGCACCTGCAACCACAAATAGAGCGCCATCGAGGGGAGGCGCACCGGCCAGCCAGCGGCCTGCAGCACGGAGGCCATTCGGTCGCGGCGTTCGCGGTAGATCGGTTTGATGCGATCCGGCCAGTCGGGAGCCTGCTCCAGGGCCGCGATCGCTCCAGCCTGGAGAGCAGTGGATTGGTTGAAATCCACCACCCCCTTGAGCTGCCGCAGCGCGGTGATCAACGGCTCAGCGCCGATGGCGAAGGCAAGCCGATAGCCCCCCAGGCACCAGCCCTTGGAGAAGGAGAAGAACTCAATGCCGCATTGACGCCACAGGGGGGAGCGCAACAACGCAGGGGCCTCCCCATCGAGGGCGAGGTCCACGTAGGGATTGTCATGGGCAAAGACGAGTCCATGGCGCACCGCCCGCTCAGCGGCCGCATCGACCCAGGCCTGCTCTCCAGTGGTGGCGGTGGGGTTGTGGGGGAAGCCCAGCACCATCAGTTTGAGGGCATCCCATTGCGAGGGGCTGAGCTGATCAAAATCGGGGCAAAAGTCCTGCTCGGCGCGCAAGCGCAGAAAGCGCGGCTGGGCCGAGGCCAACTGCAAGCCACCGAGGTGGGAGGGATAAAAGGGATCCAGCAGCAGGGCCTGATCACCAGGGTTCAGCACCGCAAGTGGGAGGTGTGCCGTTCCCTCCTGGGAGCCCACCAGAAACAGCACTTCGCGCTGGGGATCGACCTGGACGCCGAAGCGGCGCTTGGCCCAGGAGGCCACCGCCTCCCGGAACGGTGCCGTGGCGCCATGGAGGCAATAGGCCGCACTGGCGGGATCCAGCAGTTGCTGTCGCATCACCTCCAGGGCGACGGGCGGCGGCAGAAGATCGGTGGAGCCCAGCGACAGGTCAAGCAAGGGCTCGAGCCCGGAGCCGGCACTGCGTAAGCGGTAGGCGAGCTTGCGCTGATCGTTGCGGGCAAAGACCCCGCTGCCTAAGCCTTGAACGCGCTCAGAGATGCGCATCCAGGAATGCCTTGAGCTGCGGCTTGGCCATGGCGCCCTCGTGGCGGGCAATTTCTTCGCCGTTGCTGAACAGAATCAGGGCCGGCAAACCCTGAACTTGCATGCGATCACGGCTCTCAGGATTGGGGTCGGCCTCTAACTTGCCCACCACCAAGCGACCGGCATAGTCGCCTGCTGCCCAATCCATCATCGGGGCCATCAGACGGCAGGGGCCGCACCATGGAGCCCAGACATCCACCAGCACTGGGGTCGAGCACTCCAGCACCTCGGCCTGGAAGTTGGCATCGGTGAGCTGAAGAACGGACACTGCTGCAGTCATCGGTGTGGCGATTGTATGGATGAGTCAGGGGGTGCTGTCAGAGCTTGTCAATGGAGCGCTTGAGCTCCTCCAGCTCGGGATCCACCTCGCTCACTTGAACAGGCTGAACCGCATCGCTTCCGGCCGGGAGCGAGCCTGCGCTGCTGGCACCCGCCAACTTGCCCTTGAGGGCCGCCAGTTCGTCGTCGACCTCGGGAGCCCCCTCCAAGGCAGCGAACTGGCTTTCAAGATCAGCCCCAGCCAGCTCAGCTGCGGCCTGGCTGCGGGCCTCTAGCGCCTCCACCTTCTCCTCCATGCGCTCAAAGGCGGCCATGGAGCTGTTGGTGCCGAGGTTGCCCACGGCGCTCTGCAGCTGCTCCTGGGCCTGGGCCGCCTGGGCACGGGCCTTGAGCATGTCTTTCTTGGTTTTGGCCTCAGCGATCTTGCTTTCAAGCTTCACCAAGCTCTGCTTGAGCTGCTCCACCTGCCCGGCCTGACTCTGCAACTGGGTATTGAGGGCCGTCGCGGTGTCCTGGCAGGTCTTGCGGCGACCGAGGGCTTCACGGGCCAGATCCTCCTCGCCTTTTTTGAGGGCCAGCTCGGCGCGCTCATACCAGGTGTTCGCCTGGGCTTCAGCCTGCTCGGCTTGGTTCTGGATCCGCTTCTGACTGGCGATCGCCGTGGCCACGGCCTGGCGCAACTTGATCAGATCGGCCTGCATATCGGCGACCGATTGATCGAGGATCTTGGCCGGATCCTCCATGGCTCCCACCACGGCATTGGCGTTCGCACGCACCAGGCGGCTGAGACGATCGAAAAAGCCCATGGTTCACGGAGGGGGCAGGGGCCGAGGCTAACCAGGGCCAGCGGCAACAGCACAGCGGAATTGCCGCACCTCCCCTAGCGTCGGTCGATGGCGATCGCCCCCCGCAATCAAACGCGCCGCCAGGGGGAGGTGAACCTGCTGGTGCCGCCACCAAGGCCGCCGGCCCAGGCCTTAGCGGGCTGCTTGAACCAGCTCCAGGAGCAGTGGCAGGGGGAGGCGAGCCTGGCAGCTCTCTGGCAGGCCTGGCCCAAGATCGCCGGCCCGCAACTAGCTCTCCACTGCCGCCCGCTGCGATTCCACGCCGGGCGCCTTGTGGTGGGAGCGCAGCATCCACAGTGGCTTCAGGCCCTGCGCTTCAACAAACATCAGCTACTTGGCGCGCTCCGGGGGGCTGGATTCGCCTTGAAGGATCTGCAGTTTGAGCAGCACAGCGCCCCTGTACTGCCAAACGCCGGCAGTGCTGTGGAAGCCGAGGTGTGGTCCCATCACCCAAGCCGGGTGGATGTGTTCGGCATGAGCCCTTGCCCGCGCTGCCAGCGCCCCTCTCCTACAGGCGAGGTGCAGCGCTGGGGGCACTGCAGCTTTTGCCAGCGCGACCAGATGGATAACGGTGTGGCGATGGGCACCCCCAGCAGCGAGGCTCCGCCGGCTCAGTAGCGCTCAGGCCGGGGATCCTGCCAATCGAGCCGACTGCCACTGCGGCGAGCCCAGGACTGGGCCCACTGATCCAGATCCTGGCGTTGCACCCGCCAGAGCCGATACAGGCCCTCGCGTTGCAGCAGGCGGTGGGGCAGCCCCCTCCACTGGGGCAGCTCCGCAGTGGAGGCGTCAATCACCAGCAAGAGGCTGTTGGCCCCATCGGGCGCTGAGGGTTCCTGGCCCCGGCGCCTCTCACTGGCTAAGCGGTCATTGAGGTTCAGCGGACCGCTGGGCTGGATTCCCTCAAAGATCACCACCTGGCGGGCATAGAAGTGCAGCGAAGGCTTGAGGATGCCCACCATCGCCAGGGGCTCATCGCCCTGACGGCGGTCCACCACGGCGGCTGCGATGCGCCGCACCGGCTGCTGGCGTTGCTGATCCCCCAGGGCAATCAGCGGCACGAGAGCGGAGACCACAAAGGCCACCACACCAAGCTGCTGTGCCAGCAGCCAGGCTGAGGTTCGAAGCGGTCGGCAAGCCCAAACCAGCAAGGCGGCTGCCAGCCCCAGGCTCAGGCAGAGCGAGGCCTTCTCCAGATCCCCGCTGGCCAGGAGGGCAGAGCCGAGACCGGGCATCTCCGGCTCCACGATCAAGGGCGCCCAAAGGGGCCCCGCAGCCAATCCCACTGCCAAGGCAGCCAGGGGCATCAGGCTGAGCGTTCGGAGAGCCACCCCCCGCCCCCCCTGCCGCAGGTTTTGAGCCGCCAGGGCGATCAACAGCCCCGCTGCAGGGGTAGCCGGGATCCAGTAACTGGGCAGCTTGGTGGCGGCTGAGGTGAAGAAGAGGAACACCGCCAGCAGCCAACAAGCGGCAAAGCGCTGGAGCGACTGCTCCGGGGCAGGAGCCTTCCCGCGCAATCCCCCCCAGAGGCCTGCCAGTAGCAGGGGCGTGAAGGGCAGCGAGGCCACCACCAGCACCGGCAGGAAAAACCACCACGGCTGCAGGTGGTTGTTCACCACACCGGTGAAGCGCTGCAGGTTGTGATAGCCAAAAAAGCTGTCCCAGTAAGGTTTTCCCTCCACCAGCAGCTCGAGGAGATACCAGGGCAGGGCCACCGCAGCCGTGAGCGCCAGGCCCCTCCAAGGGCGCAGCTGGCTCCAGAGGCGGGGCCAATCCCTCTGCAAGGTGGCGAACAGAGCCATGCTCAGGGCTGCGAGCACCACCGCCACTGGGCCCTTGGTCAGCACGGCCAACCCGAGCACAACCCAGGGAAGCCACCAACGCCCCTGTCCGGCGTAGCGCCTCCAGAACAACAGCAGGGCGCCTGAGAGCAGGGCGCTGAAAAGGGCATCACTGACAGCAATGCGACTCCAAAGCAGCACCAATGGAGAGAGGGCAAAGGCCAGGGCGGCTGTGACCGCCGTGATGGCCTGGCCCTCTTTGCGCTGGGGCAAGCGCAGCAGGGTGTCACTCAGCAGCAGCATCAGGGCGACACTGCTCAATGCCGAGGGAAGCCGCGCCGACCAGGTGCCCAGCGGATCCCAGATGGCCTGTCCGGGGAGGGCATAGCCAACGCCCATCAGCCAGTAGACGAGGGGCGGCTTGTCGTAACGCGGTAAGCCATTGACCCGCGGGGTGAGCCAATCGCCGGTCTCCGCCATGGCCCGCGCTGAGGCGGCAAACAGCGGCGGGGTTTCATCGACCAGCCCCGTGCTGCCGAGCTGAAACACCAGCAACGCCAAACCAGCTGCTGCCACAAGGGCCAAGAGCAACCAGTGCCGGCGACCTCGCGTCCGCGGCGCTTGACTGTCGGCGTTGCGGGTCACCTCAGAGGGGCGCGTGAGGCCCGACCCTATCCCCTAGTTCTGGAATCCCTGCGCAATCCAGCGCTCAAGGCGCTCGGCGAACACCGCCCGGGAGGCCTCCTGCTCAACCCAGGCTCGGCAACGGCGTCGATCGATCTGATCCACCCGTGTCACCGCCTCGGCCAGGGCCTGCGCATCGTCGGGCTCCACCAACCAGCCTGTGGAGCCATGCTGCACCAACTCGGAGGGTCCACCCCGGCGGTAGGCCACCACCGGCACCCCGCAGGCCAGGGCCTCCACCACCACATTCCCGTAGGCCTCATTCCACTTGGGGGTGTTCAGCAGCGCCTGGCAACGCCCCAGCTGCTGCTGAAGCTGGTCGGTGGGCAGAAACCCACGCCAGTCGAGGGTCCCCACCGGCACCGAGGCCTCCACAGCCGCGGCATAGGCCGGGTCTTCCACCCAACCCCAAACCGCCAGACGCCGGCCCAACCGGCTGGCGGCAGCAGCCGCATCCTCGAGACCCTTCTCCGGGGCCACCCGACCCACCCAGCCCAGCAGAGGCTCCGGATCAAGGCAGAGTCCATAGGCCTGGAGATCGAAGCCATTGCCCACCACAACGGGGGGACCCGTCAAGGCGAAGTCCGCCGCCTGGATAGCGCTGTGGAAGGCCAGACGCCGTTGGTCCCAGGAGGCCACCTCCGCGATCACGGCATCCATAGCCGCATTCACCGACCCCATGCTCACCAGATGGAACACCGGCAGATCAAGGGTGGGTGTCAACCAGAAGGGAAGCCAGTCGTAGGCAAGGTTGACCACAGCATCGAAAACACCACGGCCCGCCTGCTCCAACACCACCCGCCAAAACTGCGGCAGAAGGCCATCAGCGGGCATCAGCACATCCGCCTCGCGATCGGCGTGCTGGCTGCTCAGTTGTGGACGCCCTGAACGCATCCACAACTGGGCTGCTTGGCCCTTAGGGGCGAGCGTTGAGCCCTCTGCCGCCAACACCGTGATCGAATGCCCGCGCTCCAACAGCCCCGCAACCAGGCTGTTGAGGGTGATCTCGACACCACCACCTCGGCCACTGCCCAGCGGGCCCAGGGGGGTACTGACGACCAGAAGCCTCATGACCCGGCCTCCTTCAAGACGGACTGGGGATGCCAGAGCTGCGTGCGTCGGTTGATCAAGACCACGCTCACCAGGGCCAGTCCAGCACCGGCCCACTGCAGTGGGCGCAGTTGCTCCTGCAGCAGCACCACGCCGCAAAGCAGGGCAAACACCGGCGTGAGGAAGGTCAACGAAGTGAAGCTGGTGAGATCACCGCGACTGGCGAACCAGAAAAACAGGCCATAGGCCAGGGCACTGCCGAAGACCGCGGCATAGGCCATCAGACCCCAATCCAGAGCGCTCCACTGGGGCCAGAAGCCAGGTGCAGCTGGATTCAAGAGACTTGTGGTTGCTGAGCCCAGCAACAGAGGCACAGCCCCCAGCAGCAGGTGCCACCCCGTGACGGCCACCGGATCGCTGTGGCGGCAGGCATAACGACTGATCACGGTGCCCAGGGCCATGGCCAGTGCCGCCGCCAGCATCCACAGTTCACCGTGGCTCCAGGCCCGCTCGCCGAGGGCCTCTGGCCCCATGAGCCACCACTGCTTGAGCAGAGCCGAGGGGAGGCCGAGGCAAAGGATGCCGAGCAAGCCCAGCAGCAGCCCCATCCAGCCCACAGGATTGATCGCCTCTCCGAACAGGCTGCGAGCCAGGAGCGCCACCAGCAGGGGCTGAGAATCGATCAGAACCGATCCCAACCCGGCTCCGGTTCCCGCCAGGCCCCGTGCCAACAGCCCTTGGAAGGCGCTGGCATCGACCAGAGCAAACAGGGCAATCCACCACCAATCGCGGGGATCGCAGCGCAGGGGTCGCCCCAGCAGAGCCGCCGCGAGCAGCACCAGCAGACCCGCCGGGAGCACGCGCATCCAGGCCAGGGTGAGGGGCCCCGCACCCTCCAGCAGGGGCCGCATCGCCGCCATCGCCGTGCCCCAGAGGGCAAAGGGCAGCAGCATCAGAAGCCAGCGCAGATTCACCGGCCCCAGCCGCCCACAGGCTCCTTTTTAAGATCCAGCCACCGCAGATGGTTTCCATGCCCTGGCCCTGGCGACGCAAGTCACGCCGCAAACTCGCGCGCATCGCCATCGAGGGGCCCATCGCCGCCGGAACCCGCAAGCGCGTTCTCAAGGCCCTCAAGGAGGTGGAGCAGCGCGAATGTCCGGCCCTGTTGCTTCGCATTGACAGCCCAGGCGGCACCGTTGGCGACAGTCAGGAGATCCATGCCGCCCTGCTGCGTCTGCGCGAGAAGCAGTGCAAGGTGGTGGCAAGCTTCGGCAACATCTCCGCCTCAGGCGGGGTCTACATCGGAGTTGCGGCCGACAAAATCGTGTCCAACCCCGGCACGATCACCGGATCGATCGGCGTGATTCTGCGAGGGAACAACCTCTCTCGCCTGCTGGAGCGCATTGGCATCCAGTTCGAAACGGTCAAGAGCGGCCTCTACAAAGACATCCTTTCTCCGGATCGGGCCCTCAGCGCGGCTGAACGCCAGCTCCTACAGGAACTGATCGATTCCAGCTACGGGCAATTTGTGGCCGCGGTGGCCGAAGGAAGAGGCCTGAGCGAAGAGGAGGTGCGCCGCTTTGCCGATGGCCGGGTGTTCAGCGGCGCCCAGGCTCAAGCCCTCGGTCTGGTGGATGCCCTGGGCGATGAGGAAAGCGCGCGCCGCCTGGCCTGTGAACTGGCTGGTCTCGATCTGGAGAAAACCAAACCGATCACCTTTGGCAAGGAGAAAACCAAGTTCGCCGGGATCATTCCGGGACGCTCCTTGTTCAATGGCGTGTCGGACTGGATCAAGCTGGAATTGAACGCCGGCCAACCCCTCTGGCTGCACCGCCCATGAGCAGCACCCGTCAGCTGTACGCCCTGCGAGGCGCCACCACGGCAACGGCCAACAGCCGTGAAGCCATCAGTGCGGCGGTGTCGGAATTGCTGGACGACCTGGTGACCCGCAACGGGCTGGAGGGTCCGCAGATCCTCTCGCTGACGTTTTCGGTCACGACCGATCTCGATGCCTGCTTCCCGGCCGCCATTGCCCGGCATCGTCCGGGCTGGGACGGGGTTGCTCTGTTGGATTGCCAGCAGATGGCCGTGGCCGGAGATCTGGAGCGCTGCATCCGTCTGCTGGCCCACGCCTGGCTGGAGCAGCCGCCCCGCCACAGCTATCTACGGGAGGCCGCCAAACTGCGGCCCGATCTGGCTGCTACGGCGTCCTGACGGGAGGCCGAGTCGCATCTGGTCACAACTGCCAGCAGCTCGACCGCCCACTGGCGTTGATCACGGCCTGGCGCCCCCTAAGAATGAGGCCAAGGCAAGATTCAACTCCAGATGGCACGACTGCAACGCTTGGCCGTCAGCGCAGCAACGCTGATCGGCGTGACAGGAGCCGTGCTCGCAGGAGCCGAGACCCTGCAGCCCAAGAACGCCCTGGCGCAAGGAACGCCGAGCATCCTTGAGTTTCGCTGGGAAGACAACAAGGACTATCGCAAGCTCTACTACTTCACCACCAACACGGTGCGGGGGCAGAGGGCCGAATATTATTTCGTTCTCAAGCCGAAAGATCGCAAAACAGCCATCTTGAAGCTGGCCATTTCGGTTCCCAAAACATTCGAAACCACCATCACTCCAAGCAACGTCAAGCTCTGCTACATGAAGGCCGGGAGCTTCACGAAACGCACGCGCTGCGAGAGCGATATCCCCGCCACGGTCGAAGTCACCCCCGATGGCCGCTCGATCGAGATCTTCCCTGACACCCCTGTGCCTGTGGGCAAAACCATCGGGGTCTACGTGAATGTGATCAATCCCCCCAGCGCGGGAATGTTCCAGTTCAATGCCCTCGCCCAGGCCCCAGGCGCCGTGCCGATCTCGGGCTATCTGGGCAGCTGGCTGATTCAGGTTGACGCGAGCGAATCCTTCTAAGCGCAGCTGGGAGCCAACCCTCAACTGATAGGTTGGTGGATCGACGTTGAAGGCGCAGCCGAGCCGGAGCCATGACCAAGCGCACCCTTGAAGGAACCAGCCGCAAGCGCAAGCGGGTGTCCGGCTTCCGCGTTCGCATGCGCAGCCATACCGGTCGCCGCGTGATCCGCTCCCGCCGCAAGCGCGGACGTGCCCGTCTGTCGGTCTGATCCAGCTCCCTAGGAGCTGCAGGCAGCCCGCCACAACGCCCCCTGAGCCACCCCGAACTAGCCCACAACCATGGCGCTACCGCGGGAAAACAGGCTCAGGGGGCGTTTTGTGTTTGATCGCCTCTATCAGAAAGGCCGCCGCCACCATGGCCAGTGGATGGTGTTGCGCACCCTGCCGGCCGAGGAGCAACTGCTCAAGCACGATCCCCGTGACCATGACCCGAGGCGGTGTCGGCTCGGGGTTGTGGTGAGCACCAAGGTGAGCAAATCCTCAGTGCGGCGCAACCAGCTCCGCCGCCTATTCCATGGGCACCTCAGCCACTGCATCAACGCTGGCGCTGGCCAGGGCCGGGGCCTCTGGCTGTTGATCTCGTTGAAACCAGGCAGTGAGGCCGCGGACGACCAGCACCTCCTGGGAGAATGTTCAGAACTCCTCGCCAAAGCAGGACTGCAACCATGAGCGCCGCATCTCAGCCGGCCCCTGTGGCCCCAGGGGCCAGCATTAACGAGGAGGTCTTCTACGCGGGTGGACCGGCCAAGGGTGATCTGATCACCAACCTGCTGTTCGGCCTCACCCTGATCGGTATACCGTTCGCCGTGGGAGCCCTGGTGCGGGCTTTGTGGTTGCGCTTTCGCATCACCAGCCGGCGGGTGGAGGTGAGCGGCGGCTGGCTGGGGCGCGATCGCACCCAGGTGGTCTACAACCAGATCCGCGAAGTGCGTTCGGTCGCCCGAGGCTTCGGGTTCTGGGGAGACATGGTGCTGGTGCTCAGTGACGGGATGAAGCTCGAGATGCGTGCCGTTCCTCGCTACAAGGAGGCGGAGGCCTTCATCAATGCCCGGATCGCAGCCAAGTCCGCCGCCAAGAGCGCTGGCACGGCCGGCTTCGGTGGCGACGCCGCCGCCTGACACACTGACCCAGAGTCCAGAACCCCCTCGTTAGCACCGCCGTGATCGGCTACATCTCCGACAATCTGCTGCTGCCGATCCTCGATTTCTTCTACGGATTGGTGCCGAGCTACGGCCTGGCGATCATTGCCCTCACGGTCGTGATTCGCCTGGCTCTGTTTCCCTTGAGCGCCGGCTCGATCCGCAACGCGCGCCGGATGCGCATCGCCCAGCCGGTGATGCAGAAGCGTCAGGCCGAGATCAAAGCGAAATACGCCAACAACCCCCAGAAGCAGCAGGAAGAGCTGGGGTCTCTGATGAAGGAGTTCGGCAGCCCCCTCTCGGGTTGTCTGCCCCTGCTGGTGCAGATGCCGATCCTGTTTGCCCTGTTCGCCACCCTGCGGGGATCACCGTTCGCGGATGTGCCCTACACCCTCAACCTGAAGGTCCTGCCGGCTGAGCAGATTGCCGCCGTTGAACCCAAGCCGTTCAACAGCGCCAGCCACTCGATCTTTGTGACCGCCACGAACCACGTGCCGGTGGTGGCCAGCCTGGAGAAGGGCACCAAGCTCGGTGTGGGTGACACCGAAACCGTGAGCCTGCACACCAAGGAGGGCGCCAGCTTTGCTTCGGTGCTGAGCGGCGTCGAGAACGGAAGCAGCTTCACCCCCACGTGGAGCGTCACCAAAGGTGAAGGGCTGGTGAGCGTGGATCAAAACGGCACCATTCATGCCATCGCCCCCGGCGATGTGACTGTGGAAGCCAAGATCCCAGGCCTGGCAGCCCGCAGCGGCTTCCTGTTCATCAAGGCTCTGGGCCAGGTGGGCTTCTACACCGATGGATCGGTCAACTGGGATATCGCGATCCTGGTAGCCGCCTTTGGCGCCAGCCTGTTTGTGAGCCAGATCCTCTCGGGCATGGGCATGCCCGCCAACCCGCAGCAAGCCACGGCCAACAAAATCACCCCCGTGATGATCACCGGGATGTTCCTGTTCTTCCCCCTGCCGGCGGGCGTGTTGCTCTACATGGTGATCGCCAACATCTTCCAGGCGGCCCAAACCTTCCTGCTCACCCGCGAGGCCCTACCGGACAACCTCCAGGCGATCCTCGATCAGCAACTGGCCGCGGAGGCCAAAACGGTGACCGCCAGCGTGAGCTCCAGTGATCGTCTTCCGTTCGAGCCCAAAGGCAAGAAATGAGCGGAACGCTGGCTGATCCCTTGCTTCCCGTTGCCCTTCAGGAGCTCAAGCTCCTCGAGAACGGCAAGGAATGGCAGATCGACCAGACCCTGAGCGAACTGGTGAGCCTCACTCCCGTGCGCGGCAAGCTCAGGGCCATGCACCGCGGCAATGTGCTGGAACTTGAGGGTGTGGCCAGCACGATCGTGACCCTCTGCTGCGATCGCTGCCTGCAGCATTTCAACCACCCCCTGAGCTTCCGCACCAGGGAGGTGCTCTGGCTTGGGGAACAGGCGCGTCACGACGGCATCGCCCCCGAAACCGTGCTGGAAGGGAACCTCGAGGTGTTGGAGCTCGATGCCGATGCCCTGTGCGAAAGCCTCGACCCCAGCTCCGATTTCGACCCGGAACACTGGGTCTTTGAGCAGCTGAACCTGCAGCTGCCGGTGGTGAACCGCTGCGGCGAAGGCTGCCCGGGCCCGAACCTCTCCGCTGCTGGCAGCCTGCAGGAGCCCGTAATCGATCCCCGCTGGGCCGCACTGAAGAACCTGGAGTCATGAGCCAGGCCTGGGCCGATCACCTGGACCTGTTGATTCGGGCGCGGACGCCCATCCTCTGGATCCGCAGCCAGGAGGAGGAGCGCATCGCTGCCCTGCTCTCGGCGGCCGCCAAGCGCCTCGATCAACGGGCACTGGCTCGCTGGGACTTCATCAGTGGCCTGCGGGGCTGGCCCGCCCGTGAGGGGGAAGCGGCCCGCAATCCCCTCGGCGCCCTTGAAAGCCTGGCGTCCCTGCCGGCGGAGCAGCCCGCTCTGCTGGTGCTGCATGACTTCCACCGCTACGCCGATGACAGCAGCATCTGCCGCAAGCTGCGCAACCTGGCCACCAGCCTGCGCCAGAAGCCCCAGACCCTGGTGATCACAGCGGCGGAGTGGCAACTGCCGCGGGAGCTGGAAGAGTGCATCACCCTGCTGGACCTGCCCCTCCCCGACCAGGGGGAGATCCAAACCCTGCTGCAGAACATCGCCCAGGCCAGCGGACAGCCCCTCGATGCGGAACTGCTCGAGCAGCTGACCCACAGCTGCAGCGGCCTGAGCGAACAACGAATTCGCCAGGTGGCGGCCCGGGGATTGGCCAGCCGCGGAGAGCTGGGCAGTGCCGATCTGGAGGAGGTGCTGGAGGAGAAGCGCCAGGCGATCGCCCGCAGTGAGCTGCTGGAGTATTGCCCCACAGAGGCCACCCCGGCCGACATCGGCGGCCTCGATGCCCTCAAGCGCTGGCTGGAGCAACGGCACATGGCCTTCAGTGATGAAGCCCGGCGCTACGGCCTTCCCCTGCCTCGCGGCGTGTTGCTGGTGGGGCCCCAGGGCACGGGAAAGTCGCTCACCGCCAAGGCCATTGCCCACAGCTGGAGCATGCCGCTGCTGCGGCTGGATGTGGGGCGCCTGTTCGCCGGGCTGGTGGGGGCCTCGGAAGCCCGCACCCGCGACATGATTCAGCGCGCTGAAGCCATGGCTCCGTGCATTCTCTGGATCGATGAGATCGACAAGGGATTCGGTTCAGCCGATGGCCGCAGCGATGGCGGCACCAGTCAGCGGGTGCTGGCCAGCCTGTTGACCTGGATGGCCGAGAAAAGCAGCGCCGTGTTCGTGGTGGCCACCGCCAACGGGGTGGAGAAGCTGCCGGCGGAGCTGCTGCGCAAGGGCCGCTTTGATGAGATCTTCCTGTTGGATCTTCCCGACCAGGAGGAGCGCCGCACGATCCTGGATCTGCAACTGCGGCGCCGGCGCCCGCAGCATCAGATTCCGCTCGATGTGGTGGTGGATCGCACCAGCGGTTTCTCAGGGGCCGAGCTGGAGCAGGTGGTGATCGAGGCGATGCACCAGGCCTTCAGCGAAAGCCGGGAGTTCAGCGAAGCCGATCTCACCAGTGCGGCCGCGCAACTCGTTCCCCTGTCACGCACCGCCCGGGAACAACTGGAAAGCCTCAAGCAATGGGCCAGCAGCGGACGCGCCCGCCCGGCCTCCACACATTGCGCCGCGTAACGAAGACCAACGCCAGGTAACGAAGACGCGGGCCTGCAAACACGGCTGAGGTCAACAGCAGCAAGCTGAGCCGAGCCTGTTCGGCCTGCCATGAATCAGCGTCCCGCCCTTGCCACTCAACTGATCGTGGCCGGCCTCGGTGCAGGCGTGATCACGAGCTACGCCGTCGCCCAGGGCCAGAACCCCCTCACCGCGCTGAGCATCACCCTGTTCTCCGCTCTGGCGGCGGTGATGGTGGGCCAGGTTCTCTGAATCGGCTCTAGGCGGAAAGCTCGGGCTGCTGCGCGGATTGCGCGTCGGCCTGGATCGAGGCCTCCAACTGCCGGCGCTTGTCCTCAATCAGATGGGCACTGCTGACGAAGGCACAAGCGGTGCGGGCACCTTTCGTCAGGCAGACCTTGTAACCAAGACCATCTGCGGTGGGTTCCCAGTTCATGGCGGGGGCAACTTTGCCCAAGTGAAGCTCCGGAAGCTTCGGCTAACAACAGTATTGATACCCACCTGCGGCTGATGTTTCGCGCTCTCTGCCCCGCCCTCGCCAACAAGACCTACTTCAACTAGGCGATTGACTGGTCAAAAGCCAGTATTTGCGGTGGTTTTCGAGAACCCTGGAGTCACCGACTACCAACAGCTCTACCAACGCTGAGAGCAATGGTGCAGGAGACACGCAGACACCCCCAAGGGGGTTAGCCACGACTCGCCATCAACGGATCGGGGCTCAGAAATTTCCGCCCCAAATCGAGAAGCCCCATTGACCAACCGACGAACCCGTTGTTAGTACAGGCGTACTGAAAGAGGCGCCATGGAGAAGCAGGCTTGGATCCAGGCCCCCAAGACCGCCAACACGGCGCGGTTCCACTGGGACCCCAAGAGCTGGAGCGCCGACCCGATGTACTTCGTGGATTCGGGCCGGCCGCTGACGGGTGCTCCACCCCTTCTGAAGACCCGGAGGCACATGCGCCGTGACGCCGCCCGAAAGCTTTGGCGCAAGCTCCAGGAGCAGGGGTGGCGCCAGGTCCAGCCGCAGTGGGGCGCGGACATGGACGTCTGATTTGGGAGCACTAGGTCGCAGGTTCGAATCCTGTCGCCCCGATGTGCACAAAGATGCTTTCCCAGTCCCCGCTGTTAGCCTTGATGAGGCGAGGTCTTAGCTGCACATAAAAGCGAGATTCTTGTTGCTTATCAGGCATTGATTACTCCTGCGTAAGATTATTCATGGGCTCTTCGACATGAAATTGTCGCGAGTTTGCCTGATTGGAGTTGTTGTGAAAAGATTTTGACCAGTGCCTTCCCGAGGAGCCTTGAGCGTCCCGTCGTTACGTCGAGTGCTGCCAGTCCTTCTCGTTCTGGCAGGTTTTGTTGGCCTGACCCTGCTGGCGCAAGCACATGTGATGTCGCCGATCCGGCAGGCCGTCGCTGCCATGGGTCTTTGGGCGCCCCTCGGGATCATGCTGCTGCGCGGAGCTAGCATTATTCTGCCGGCCTTGCCGAGCACCGCTTACTCCCTCTTGGCGGGAGCTCTACTTGGCTTTAAGACAGGCTTTTTGACGATCGCCTTCACGGATCTCGTCGCTTGCTCCTTTGCCTTTGCTTTGGCTCGCTACTGGGGGAGAGAACCTGTACGCCGACTAGCTGGTGAGAAGGCCATGTCCGTGGTGGAGCGTTTCAGCAGCTCCAGGATTGAGTCAAATTTCTTGTTGATGACTGGTCTCTTGATGACCGGATTTTTCGATTTCGTGAGTTATGGCCTTGGGATTGCTGGAACATCACCGCAGCGTTTCTTCCCTGCCTTGGTCTTGAGTATCGTCGTGAGTGACATACCGATTGTTGCACTTGGCGCTGGCGTCTTTGACAGCGGAAAAGCCTCCTTGGTGGCAGCTGTTGTCGGCGTATTTCTCCTTGCTTTTATCCAGAGCACGGTTCGCCGCCGTTTTACAGCACTGAAAAAGACCCAGGACTGACCCTTTTTATCAATGGCCTCCATGGACCCGATCAAGCATTCACTGGAATCCTCATTCGAAAGTGAGAAGCTCGTTCGTCTGATTAATGACTGCACGGACCTCTAAGAGCTCCGAGAGATGGCTCTGCTGCTTGTCCAACAGCTGGCCCAGCAAAAAGCAGCACGGGCTTGGATGGCAACCCGTGCCTCTGAATCAGAAAATTCCAATTTAGGGATGTTCGCTGAGCTGGTTCGCCGCCAGGAAAGCCAGGAAGAAAGCCATGAGGAGGCGTATTTCAGAAACGATTCACCTGAATCGGTAAACAGCAAGGGTTCAAGCGGCTACACAGACCAGCGCAGACGAGCGTCTTGCCACCAATCCCACAAAAACCGTTCACTTGGTTACAAAAGGCACATCACCGCTTGAGCGTCTGCCGGATCATGGTCGGGCACAAGGGAGATAGGAGGCGGGTTGGCACCTGCCTCTTTTTTTGTCCGTGTCCAGGTGCTTGGACGGAGGTACCCGTATGGGGGATTACTGGGGACAGGCGGTGTCGATAAGCGGGCTCGGAAAATTGCGGCGGGAGCGGAGTTGCTGCGCGGCGTTTCGGCAGAGTAGGGCGATAGACCGAGCAGGAAAGCGGCCATTCGCCCCCAGGGACCCCGCAGGTTTTTTTACTGCTGCGGAAGGTGGTAGGTGGCGTGGCGGCTAAAGGATGAACTTCCAGAACGGGCCTAGCATGAGGCCCCTTTCACCCATCCTCAGTCGCTGAGAAAGTTCCTTTGGATAGCGATTCCAAGGGTGCCACTTATCAATACCGGCCTGTTTGACAGCCCACTGGTCATAAGACCCCAGCTCAAGTGCCTCCGCGTTGAATTCCTTCTCCAAGTGCTCCAGCAAAAGCAGTTGGCTCTCATTGCAAAACCAGTGAGGATCAGCGAGGTAAGTACCTGACGGAAGATTCGAAGGTTGCTGCTCTTCAGGGTTTTTGCACCAATCCTTGTTGCCATCAAGGTGCTTCTGCTTCTTCGCTTCAATGGTCTCTAGCTTTTTTGCCCATGAAGCCTTGAGCACTGGGTTATTGATTGCTTCATCGATCTTGCGGTCGCAGTCCTCCATGGTTGCCCGTGCCGTCTCTATGTAGGCAATGCGTGCGCCGGCGGCCAACAGAAGGGCGCCACCAAGGGCCGCCAGGACAACTGCGGTGGTGTTCTTCGGTTTGATTTCCATAGATGTATGCGCCCTTATCTACATCTAGTCCAGCCGCGGACAAAAAGCGGACAAAAGGCTTACCCCTCCCGCATCCAAGCCGCCACTAGGAGCAGATCGCGGATCGGTGCTTCGACCGCGCCTACCTGGCAGTGCTGCGCCAGCTGACACCCAAGCCGGCCAACGGGCAGGTGCCGGGGCCGAGGGCGACTGATAGGTAGCCACACAACTGCCGGGTCAGGCTCTGCCACCACATGCCGTGCTTGCCCCTACAGCACCGGTAACGTCCGCGCAACAGACTGGTCCGGGCAATGGCAGCCATCAATCGCCACCTCTCCATCGCCGGCATTGCTGCCTTAGCACTGGCATCCGTCCCAGCCGTTGCTGAACCCACCAAGGTCGCCCAAGGCAAGGCTGCGAATCTCGGCGTGATGAGCGTGTCCCTGAAGGACGCCGTCAAGCTCAACTACGGACTGCAGGGTCAGCTCCAAGGCGCTGGTACGCCCAACGAAGCCGGCATCGGTGGCTTCTTCCCCTTGCGGGTAGGCACCCAGTCCGTCACCTTTCTGGACGTACTGGCGAACGTGAACTTCGCTGACTATCCAGGCTATAGCTCCATTACCACCGTCACCGTTGCTGGTGGCACCATCTCCACCTCCACCCGTCTGGGGCAACGCTGGCTCAACAGTGATCGCTCCTGGATGTATGGGGTGAACTTCGGGTATGACAGCCGCCCGATGGCAACAGGCGGAACGACCAATGGTGTCAGTATCAGCGATTCGCAGACAGTTTTTTTTCAGCAGCTTGCGCTGAACGCAGAAGCCGTCAGTGATAAGTGGAGTGCATTGGGTTACTGGCTCATGCCGATTGGCGAATACGGATGGGGCAGTAACAACGCAGCACCCATTAACAACTTGTACGCTGCACACCCTATGAATACCATCGGCGCAGACATCGCTTACAACATCACCCCAGATGTGAAGCTTTCACTGGGTTACTACTATCAAGATGAGGACGATGGCTACTCAGGCGCCAAGGCACGTCTCGCCTACAATATCGCTAATGGTCTTACGGCGGGCTTTACATATACCTACGATGCCGCATATCAATCGGTGGCAATGGGTGACATCAAGTGGCGTTTTAGCAGCAAGGGCTATGGCTCGCCCAAGAAGCAGAAGCCGCCTGTAATGCCTGTTATTCAGGCGCTATCAACCACGCCATCCAATAGGGATGTGCGGGTGCACAAGGGGCGCAAGCCCTATCAATCACAACCACCTAGGTGCTATACCCAGGGTGAGCACGAAACATGCCTGGTATGGAAAAACAACGATGAGGGCTATGTGTGGACAAATACATTTGTGCGAGGTGGTGTGAGGACGTGTGTGTCGAGGTGTGATGTGAAGATGGGTGGTCGTGCAGGTGAGTGAGGTGTGCCATCCTAAGCACCCAAAGCCACTGTATACGCAGGGGCTTTTTATTTCCTCATTCACACCAACAAGCCAATTAACCAGCCTCCAATACCTGGCAACATCTGACGCGTAGGGTACGAACTAGTACTAATTCAATCAGCACTTGAGTGATTAGTTGGTGGCACTAATAAAGCTTTTTCATCACCCCATCAGGGCAATCCTTCTCGACGAATGCCTGCTGCAGTGGTTCGGCAAAACTGGTCTGACGCAGCTCCGGCACTCAGCCCGCCAAAACAGGCAATTCACTTGAGATAATACGAAGAACTAGTGTATAAGTGCCAGCGGTAGCAGCCTTAAGCCGGCCATCGTGGTTCGGTAGGAGTGCGGTTATCCCCTTCACGGGCTCTTCGACGGGACTGCGATCGTTTGGAAGTCATGTCTACAACCCTCCAAATGACGACTGAGATCCGC